>NZ_JAAQRC020000002.1:0-327500 GCF_019216885.1 Methylobacterium sp. SyP6R
ACCAGTGCCACTCCTTTCCCCGCAGAGGGGGAGGGGGCAGGCGCGCATCACGCACAAGACATCTTGAAACATTCCAGCCGGAGCCCACCCATGTTCGGTGAATACTCGCTCGGCGACCTCGGCGCGATCTTCGCCATGCAGGGCTTTGCCGGCCTGATCCTGTTCTCGGTCTACGTGCTGATGGCGCTCGGCCTCGCGATCATCTTCGGCCAGATGGGCGTCATCAACATGGCGCATGGCGAGTTCATGATCCTCGGCGCCTACATGACCTATTTGTGCTCGGGCTTCTTCCAGGCGCACCTGCCGGCTCTGTTCCCGGCCTACTTCTTCGTCGCGATGGTGCTCGCCTTCCTGGCGGCAGGGGCGCTGGGCATGCTGGTCGAATGGGGGCTGATCCGCCACCTCTACAAGCGGCCGCTGGACACGCTGCTCGCCACCTGGGGGCTGTCGCTCATCCTCCAGCAGGCCTACCGGTCGATCTTCGGCGCCCGCGAGGTCGGTGTCGAGCTGCCGTCCTGGATGATGGGCTCGGTGCAGGCCACCGACGCGATCGAGATCCCGATCAACGGCCTGTTCGTGATGGCGATCACCGTGCTCATCACCCTGGCGGTGGCCGGCCTCCTCTTCGCGTCGCGTTACGGCAAGCAGGTCCGGGCGGTGATGCAGAACCGGGTGATGGCCGGCGCGGTCGGCATCGACACGGACCGGGTCGACCGCCTCACCTTCGGCCTCGGCTGCGGCATTGCCGGGGTGGCCGGCTCGGCCTTCACGATGATCGGCTCGACCGGGCCGACCTCGGGCCAGCTCTACATCGTCGACACCTTCCTGATCGTGGTCTTCGGCGGCGCAGCGAGCCTGCTCGGCACTATCGCGTCCGCCTTCTCGATCTCGCAGACCCAGTCGACCCTCGAATTCTTCCTCTCCGGCTCGACCGCGAAGGTCATCACCCTGCTCGCCGTCGTAGCTATCCTGATGCTGCGGCCGCAGGGCCTCTTCACCCTCAAGGTCCGGCGCTGAGGAGGCCTGCCCATGAAACTCCCGACCGTCAATGACAACCCGTTCATGAAGCCGATGGAATGGGCGGCCCTCGCCCTCCTCTGTGCCCTGATCTTCGGCCTCTTGCCGCTCGCCCTCGACGGGTTCCGGCTCAACCTGGTGGGCAAGTATCTCACCTACGCCTTCGTGGCGCTCGGCCTCGTCATCTGCTGGGGCATGTGCGGGATCCTGTCGCTGGGCCAGGGCGTGTTCTTCGGGCTGGGCGGCTATTGCATGGCGATGTACCTCAAGCTCGAGGCGTCATCCGTCGAGAACACCAAGATCCAGTCGACACCGGGCATCCCGGACTTCATGGACTGGAACCAGATCACGGCGCTGCCGTGGTTCTGGAAGCCGTTCCACAGCCTGCCGCTGACACTGATCGCCGTCGTGCTGGTGCCGACTTCGTTCGCCTTCGTCATCGGCGCGGCGATGTTCAAGCGCCGGGTCGGCGGCACCTACTTCGCGATCATCACCCAGGCCATCGCCGCGATCCTGACCATCCTGATCGTGGGACAGCAAGGCTATACCGGCGGCATCAACGGGATTACGGATCTCCGCACCCTCCACGGCTGGGACATCCGCACCGACGCGGCGAAGACGGTCCTGTACTTCGTCAATGGCGGCCTCCTCGTTACCTGCGTACTGATCGCACAACACGTCAAGCGCTCGAAGCTCGGCCGCATCCTGGTGGCGATGCGCGACAAGGAGGATCGGGTCCGTTTCTCGGGCTATAGCGTCGCGAGCTTCAAGATTTTCGCCTTCTGCCTCGCCGCCGCCTTCGCGGCGATCGGGGGGGCGATGTTCACCCTCCAGGTGGGATTCATGTCACCGTCCTTCGTCGGCATCGTGCCGTCGATCGAGATGGTGATCTACGCCGCGGTCGGCGGACGGCTGTCGCTGTTCGGCGCGATCTACGGCACGCTCCTCGTCAACTGGGCCAAGACCACCTTCTCGGAATCCTTCCCCGAACTCTGGTTGTTCGGCCTCGGCGCCCTGTTCATCGCGGTGGTGCTCGCCTTCCCCAACGGGCTCGCCGGCATCTGGCGCCAGCACGTCGAACCCCGGCTGGCGCGCCGCCCCAAACCCGTCGCCCCGCTGCCCCAGGGCGCCCCCGCCGAGTGAGGAGTTTTCGATGAACGCCGCCATCCTCCCCGGCGCGAGTGCCGGCCAACCGGACTTTCTCCTCGCGGTCGAGGCCCTGACCGTCTCGTTCGACGGCTTCAAGGCGGTCAACGACGTGTCGTTCTACGTCGACGCGGACGAGATCCGGGTCATCATCGGCCCCAACGGCGCCGGCAAGACCACGGTGCTCGACCTGATCTGCGGCCGCACCCGGGCGACCTCGGGCTCGATCAAGTACAAGGGCACGGAACTGACCAGGCTCTCCGAGAGCGCGATCGTCCAGGCCGGGGTCGGACGCAAGTTCCAGACGCCGTCGATCTACGACGACCTGACGGTATTCGAGAACCTGGAAATCTCGTTCCCGCGCGGCCGCAGCGTGCTCGGCGCCCTGACGTTCAAGCGCGACGCCGAGGTGCGCGACCGCATCCACGAGATCGCCGAGATGATCTTCTTGAAGGATCATCTCGCCAAGCGGGCCGAGTTCCTCAGCCACGGCCAGAAGCAGTGGCTCGAGATCGGCATGCTGCTGATCCAGGACCCCGAACTGCTGATGCTCGACGAGCCGGTGGCCGGCATGAGCGTTGCCGAGCGCAGGAAGACCGCCGAGCTGCTGCACCAGATCATCAAGGGCCGCTCGGTGCTGGTAATCGAGCACGACATGAAGTTCGTCGAGGACATCGCCCACCGGGTCACCGTGCTGCACCAGGGCAAGGTCCTGTCCGAGGGCTCGATGGAGCGCGTCAAGACCGACCCGAAGGTGGTCGAAGTCTATCTCGGGCATTGAGGGGAGGCAAAGCCATGCTCCAGACCGTTCCCGCCTCCGCCCCCAGGCCGGCCCCCGGCGCCGAACCGATGCTCACGGTGACCGGCCTGCACGCGGCCTACGGCCAGAGCGAGGTGCTGCACGGCATCGACCTCGCCCTGGCGCCCGGCGAAATCGTCGCCGTGATGGGCCGCAACGGCATGGGCAAGTCGACCCTGATGCGGACCCTGATGGGCATCCTGCCGGTCAAGAGCGGCACGATCCGGGTCGCGGGCCGGGACGTGACGGCGATGAAGAGCCACCGGCGCGTCGCCGCCGGCCTCGCCTACGTGCCGCAAGGGCGGATGATCTTCTCGACCATGACGGTGCAGGAGAACATCGAGACCGGGCTCACCGTCACCGGCGAGAGCAAGGTCCCGCCCGATCTGTACGCGATGTTCCCGGTTCTCCTGGAGATGAAGGGCCGGCGCGGCGGCAACCTGTCGGGCGGCCAGCAGCAGCAGCTCGCCATCGCCCGGGCGCTCGCCAGCCGGCCGAAGGTGCTGCTCCTCGACGAGCCGACCGAGGGCATCCAGCCCTCGATCATCCGGGAGATGGGCCGGACGCTGAAGACGATTCGCGACGAGCGCGGGCTTTCGATCGTCGTCTCCGAGCAGGTGCTCAGCTTCGCCCTCGACATCGCCGACCGGGTACTGGTGATCGAGAACGGAGCGATCGTCCACGAGGAGGACCGCGCCGACGTCGATGAGGCGAAGGTCGCCCGCTACCTGTCGGTTTGAACGGCTCTTCGATGGTCGAGAAGGACATTGCGCTCGTCTTCCTCGTCCCATCCTCGACCTCATCCTGAGGTGTTGGTCGATCGAAGATCGACTGACCTCGAAGGAGGGCTCCAGAGGTCTCGGAGCTACCTGGAGCCCTCCTTCGAGGCTCCCGTTGGTCGAATGCGATCTTCGATCGCCAGCACCTCAGGATGAGGTCGAGGGCGGGAGAGAATACACAGTCGAGGTAGACTCCGATCCGAAAGTATCGCGGAGGCTCGTTTCGCCCCGCACCCACGATCCCGGTCGCCAGCCGGGACATCCCCCGCTCCAGGGAAAGGGAAACGCATGCCCGAGACGTTGATCAAGGTCGACCTGACGCAGTCGGCCTACGAGAACGATAGGGTGCACAATCGCTGGCACCCGGACATCCCGATGGTGGCCTACGTCAAGCCGGGCCAGGACTTCATCGTCGAGACCTACGACTGGACCGGCGGGTTCATCAAGAACGACGACTCCGCCGACGACGTGCGCGACATCGATTTGTCGATCGTGCATTTCCTCTCCGGCCCGATCGGGGTCGAGGGCGCCGAGCCGGGCGACCTGCTGGTGGTCGACCTCCTCGACATCGGCGCCAAGCCCGAGTCGCAATGGGGCTTCAACGGCTTCTTCTCGAAGCAGAACGGCGGCGGCTTCCTCACCGATCACTTCCCGCTGGCCCAGAAGTCGATCTGGGACTTCGAGGGGATGTTCACCAAGTCGCGCCACGTCCCGGGCGTGCGCTTTCCTGGCCTGATCCATCCCGGCCTGATCGGCTGCCTGCCCGATCCGAAGCTGCTCGCGACCTGGAACGAGCGAGAGACCGCGCTGATCGCCACCAACCCGACCCGGGTGCCGGGGCTCGCCAATCCGCCCTTCGGACCGACCGCCCATATGGGCCGGCTGTCGGGTGAGGCGAAGGACAAGGCGGCGGCGGAAGGCGCCCGCACCGTCCCGCCGCGGGAGCACGGCGGCAATTGCGACATCAAGGACCTGTCGCGCGGCTCGAAGATCTACTTCCCGGTCTACGTCCCGGGCGCCGGCCTCTCGATGGGCGACCTGCATTTCAGCCAGGGCGACGGCGAGATCACCTTCTGCGGCGCGATCGAGATGGCCGGCTGGGTCCATCTCAAGGTCGAGGTCATCAAGGACGGCATGGCGAAGTACGGGATCAGGAACCCGATCTTCAAGCCGTCGCCGATCGTCCCGCGCTTCGACGACCATCTCATCTTCGAGGGAATCTCGGTCGACGAGAGCGGCGGCCAGCACTACCTCGACGTGACGGTCGCCTACCGCCAGGCCTGCCTCAACGCGATCGAGTACCTGAAGAAGTTCGGCTATTCCGGCGCCCAGGCCTACTCGATCCTCGGCACCGCGCCGGTGCAGGGCCACATCTCGGGCGTCGTCGACGTGCCGAATGCCTGTGCGACCCTGTGGCTGCCGACCGGCATCTTCGACTTCGACATCAACCCGAGCGCCGCCGGGCCGACGCAATATCTCGACGGCTCGGTCCAGATGCCGATCTCCCCGGAAAAGTAGCATGCCGGTCTACGACTATTCCTGCGAGGCGTGCGGCCCGTTCACGGTGTTGCGCCCGATGTCGCAGTTCCGCGAGCCGCACGACTGCCCGGATTGCGGCGGGACTTGCGAGCGCGCCTTCCTCACCGCGCCGCGCCTGTCGGGCATGGATGCCGGGTTGAAGGCCGCCCACGCCACCAACGAGCGGAGCCGCCACGCGCCGAAGCGCAGCCACGGCGCCGGCTGCGGCTGCTGCGCCCCGAAGACGAGTGCGGCGGCCCCGGCCGCCGCCAAGGGCTTCCCGGCCGCCCGGCCGTGGATGATCAGCCACTGACGCCCGTCCCCTCGCTCCGGGCGGAGCGAGGGGATCCCGACCGAGGGAGGACAGACCCGCCATGCATCACGGCGACATTTCCAGCAGCCACGACAGCGTCGGCGTCGCTGTCGTCAACTACAAGATGCCGCGCCTGCACACCAAGGCCGAGGTCCTCGCCAATTGCCGCAAGATCGCCGACATGGTGGTCGGCATGAAGTCAGGCCTTCCGGGCATGGACCTGGTGATTTTTCCCGAATACTCGACGCACGGCATCATGTACGACGCCGCCGAGATGTTCGACACCGCTGCGACCGTCCCCGGCGAGGAGACCGCGATCTTCGCCGAGGCGTGCCGCAAGGCGGGTGTGTGGGGCGTGTTCTCGCTCACCGGCGAGCGGCACGAGGAGCACCCGCACAAGGCGCCCTACAACACCCTGATCCTGATGAACGACCAGGGCGAGATCGTGCAGAAATACCGCAAGATCATGCCCTGGGTGCCGATCGAGGGCTGGTACCCGGGCGACTGCACCTACGTCTCCGACGGGCCGAAGGGTCTCAAGATCAGCCTGATCATCTGCGACGACGGCAACTACCCGGAGATCTGGCGCGACTGCGCCATGCGCGGCGCCGAGCTCATCATCCGCTGCCAGGGCTACATGTACCCGGCCAAGGAGCAGCAGGTCCTGATGTCGAAGGCGATGGCGTTTGCCAACAACGTCTACGTGGCGGTGGCGAACGCGGCCGGTTTCGACGGGGTCTACAGCTATTTCGGCCACTCGGCGGTGATCGGCTTCGACGGACGCACGCTGGGCGAGTGCGGCGAGGAGGAGAACGGCATCCAGTACGCCGCATTGTCGAAATTTCTGATCCGCGACGCGCGCCAGCACTGGCAATCGGAGAACCACCTCTTCAAGCTGCTCCACCGCGGCTATACCGGCATGATCAATTCCCGCGAGAACCGGCACGGGCTGTCGGCCTGCCCCTACGATTTCTATCGCCGCTGGATCGAGGACCCCGACGGCACCCGCGACGCGGTGCGAGGCATCACCCGCGCCAGCGTCGGCACGCCCGAATGCCCCATCGAGGGCATCCCGGTCGCGGGTGAGGGTACCGCGACGCGTCGTGAGAGGCGGTGAAGCCGAGGGGCCGCGCGTGCAATGCGCGGCTCCTGGGGTGGAAAAATCGCGCAGGACCTCCACGGCGGTCCAGGGTGGCCGCCGGAAGGCCCATCCCGCGGTTCCGAGTCCGACGGCAAGCCGCTCAGGTGCGCCAGGGATGCGCCGGCAACTCGGTGTCGCCGATGGCCTGGGCTCCGGCGAGCGCCACCGCGTCGTCGTTCTCGACCGACGAGCCCGAGACGCCGATCGCGCCGGACATCTCGCCGCCGGCATCGACGATCGGAATGCCGCCCGGGAAGGTGATCAGCCCGTCATTCGAGTGCTCGATACCGTAGAGCGGACCACCGGGCTGTGACAGGCTGCCGATCGCGCCGGTCTTCATGCCGAAGAACACCGCGGTCTTCGCCTTCTTCCGCGCGATGTCGATGGAGCCGACCCAGGCGCCGTCCATCCGGTGGAACGCCTTCAGGTTGCCGCCCGAATCGACGACGGCGATGCACATCTGCGTGCCGAGCGCGGCCGCCTTGTCGCGGGCGGCACGGATCGCGGTCTCGGCCTGTTCGATCGTCACATGCATGCGCGTGTCTCCCCGAGGCATTCCGTCTCGACCGGGACGGAATTCGCATCCGTTCGGCCCTCGCTTGCAACGATCGGCCGCCCGCTGTCAGCCCGGACCTTCGTCCTCAGGACTGTGCCAATGCTGTCGGCAACGATCGAAAGCTTTCGCTCGCGACGGCTCTCCGGACGCTCCCGGCGCCGGCCGGGAGGGCGGTCCGATCTCGGCGACGCAGCGCCCGACGGCGATCGGAGAGGCGACGAGGGCGCGCACGGCAGGAACATACCTGGCCTCCCGGCGCGATGACGGAGGCGGTGCGCGCCGTGGCCCCGGAGGTCGCCCCGCCGGCAGCGTGGTGCAGGCCCGGAGGATACCTATCGCCGGATCCGGGACGATGGAGAACGGAGTCGTCTGACGCGGCTCCCGGACTTTGGATTGCGGTGCATCGTCCAGGACGAGCCGGCATCGACGTCGTCGGGCGGGGCGCAGGCGTCCCTCGTGCAGGTGCGTACTGCGAACGGAACATGCGGGCGACGTCCTGCTGAGCCTATTTACGGCCTAAAAAGCCTATACATGATATTGAAAAGCCATGTCGTGCCTCCCTTCGGCACCCGTCCGAGGGCGTTCCATGGCCCCGCGGTCCATCCTGATCCGCGGAAAGGGGTCGCGCACGGCCCTCGACGAGAACGCCCGCGCCCGAGAGGGCATCGCACCGATTGCCGCCGTTCTGACCTCGCAACGGCTGCAGCCGTGCCGGCGACCGGCCGTGCTTGCCCGTCTTCATCCGGGGTCGGCACGGTCTCGAGCGGCGCGTGCAGGTCCGCGCCGACAGGTCGATCGACGACGCGGTGTCGGTCGACGAGCCTCATCGGCGGCGTCGAATCGCCGGCCCCCCGTCGCGGCGACCGTGCCGCGCTTGCCAATCGCCGCTAAATGTCTATACATGAAGCCAGAACCGAGGAGCGCATTCCGGCTCCGGCCGCGCGGGCTGCCGGTCTCGCGCGGGGCGTCCCTCCTGCTGCGCCGGACGCTGCCCCGGATGTCCTTGCGCTTCGCCACGCCGACGAGGACCCCGCCATGACCCTGACCTTCCATCCGGGACGCGTGTCGCTCCAGGACCTCGAACGCGTCTATCGCGACGGCGTCGCGGTGCGGCTGGAGCCGGGCTGCGACGCGGCCATCGCGCGAGGCGCGGCCCGGATCGCGGCGATCGCCGAGGGCGACGTGCCCATCTACGGCATCAATACCGGCTTCGGGAAACTGGCCTCGATCCGGATCGCGCCCGGCGACCTCGCCACCCTCCAGCGCAACCTGATCCTGTCGCATTGCTGCGGGCTTGGCGACCTCCTCGAGCCCGAGGTGGTGCGGCTCGTGATGGCCTTGAAGCTCGTCTCGCTCGGCCGGGGCGCGTCCGGCGTGCGGCTGGCGATCGTGCGCCTCATCGAGGCGATGCTCGCCCGCGGCGTCGTACCGGCCATTCCCGGCCAGGGCTCGGTCGGCGCGAGCGGGGACCTCGCCCCGCTCGCCCATCTCGCGGCGGTGATGATCGGCGAGGGCGAGGCTTTCTTCGAGGGTGAGCGGCTGCCCGGCGCCGAGGCCCTGCGGCGCGCCGGGCTGGAGCCGGTCGTGCTCGCCGCCAAGGAAGGGCTCGCGCTCATCAACGGCACGCAGGTCTCGACGGCCCTGGCCTTGGCCGGCTTGTTCCGGGCCTTCCGGGCCCTGCGCACGGCTTTGGTCACCGGCGCCCTGTCGACCGATGCCGCGATGGGCTCCTCCGCCCCGTTCCATCCCGAGATCCATGCACTGCGCGGCCACCAGGGCCAGATCGATGCCGGCGCGGCCCTGCGGGCGCTCCTCGACGGCTCGGCGATCCGCGAAAGCCACGTCGAGGGCGACGAGCGCGTGCAGGATCCCTATTGCATCCGCTGCCAGCCGCAGGTGGTGGGGGCCTGCCTCGACCTCCTGCGCCAGGCCGGGCGCACGCTCGAGATCGAGGCCAACGCCGTCACCGACAACCCCCTCGTCCTGTCCGACGGCGAGGTCGTGTCGGGCGGCAACTTCCATGCCGAGCCGGTCGCCTTCGCGGCCGACCAGATCGCGCTCGCGGTCTGCGAGATCGGCTCGATCGCGCAACGGCGGATCGCGCTCCTCGTCGATCCGGCGCTGTCCTTCGGCCTGCCGGCCTTCCTGGCGAAGAAGCCGGGCCTGAATTCCGGCCTGATGATCGCCGAGGTGACCTCGGCAGCGCTGATGAGCGAGAACAAGCAACGGTCGCATCCGGCCTCGGTCGATTCGACGCCGACCTCCGCCAACCAGGAGGACCATGTCTCCATGGCCTGCCACGGCGCCCGCCGCCTGCTGCCGATGACCGAGAACCTGTTCGGCATCTTAGGCATCGAGGCCCTGGCCGGTGCCCAGGGCGTCGAGCTGCGCGGGCCCCTGCGGACGAGCCCGGAGCTGGAGCGGGCGCTCGGCGCAATCCGCCGGGTCGTGCGTCCCCTGGAGGAGGACCGCTACCTCGCGGACGACCTGCGGGCGGCCGCTGGCTTGGTGGCGGACGGTACGATCGAGGGGAGTTTGTCCGCTGGGATTTTGCCGGGTTTGGCGCTGGGGTGAGTTCGTTCAGGGTCGCTCCGCTCGTGAGCAGCGTGCAACTTTTTTCCCAAGACGCCGCCGGGCACCCTCCCCCCTCTGCGGGGGAGGGTGCCCGGCGGAGCCGGGCGGGAGAGGGGACGACGCTTCCGGAAATGACTGAACCGTTCTGGCAAGCGCCATACTTGGCATCGTCGCGCTGCCCCTCTCCCGGCCCCTGCTGACGCAGGGTCCACCCTCCCCCGCAGAGGGGGGAGGGTTACGCGCGGGGGCGTTGAGAGAGTGTCATCGAACGCAGGGCATTTTGATACCAACCCATATCGCAGAGCGGAGCTTGGGCTCGATTAAGACTGTAGTTATTATTCAATTTCTGTCTTAAAACCTATCGGAAAAATCTTCGCTCTTCCTTGTCCCAGACGCCCCCCGCCCACCGAGAAGGTCCACGCCCCATGCGTCTTCTGAAGGCCGAGGATCACCGGCGCATGCCGTGGAAGAACGGCGGCGGCGAGACCGTCGAGATCGTCGTCCATCCCCCGGAGACCGGGCTCGGCGGGTTCGACTGGCGGGTCTCCATGGCGACAGTCGCGGCGGACGGGCCGTTCTCGCCGTTTCCCGGCATCGACCGGACGCTCGCGCTCCTCGACGGCGAGGGAATGGACCTCGCCGTCGAGGGGCACGGATCGCACCGCCTGACGCCGGCCTCCCCGCCGCTGGCCTTTCCCGGCGACGCACCGGCCGCAGCCCGCCTCGTCGCCGGGGCGATCACCGATCTCAACGTCATGACCCGGCGGATCGCCTGCCGGCAGCGGGTGACCCGGCTCCGCGGCGGCGTTACGCCTTTCGCAGCGGGCGGGCGCTGGATCGTCCTCGTCGCCGTCGCGCCGTCGGCCGTCGCGGTGGATGGCCGGACGGTCTCGCTCGGAGGCCGCGACGCCCTCCTGCTGGAGGGCGGGGCGACGATCGCGGGCGACGGCATCCTCGACCTCGTCGTGATCGAGATCGACGCCGTCGGGCCGTCATAGCGGCGGGGCGGAGACGAGTCCTTGCGCCCGGCCCTCGCCGAGGAGCCAGCGTTGGAAGGCCCGCGCGCCGGTCTTGTGCAAGGAATCCGGGTTCCAGGCCAGGTAATAGGGTTCGGGCAGGGGCAGCCGCAGGTCGAAGGGAATGACGAGCTTGCCCGTCTCCAGTTCCGGGCCGATGAAGGCGAGCTGCCCGAGGACGAAGCCCTGGCCGGCCAGGCTCGCGTCGATCGCGCTGCCGGACAGGCCGTAGGTCAGGTTGGCGGGCGGCGGCCTGGCACCGATCAGCCGACCCCACTCTGCCCAGCCGGGATTTCCCCCGAAGCGCGGATCCCAGGCGATGTGCAACAAGGGAAAGCGCAGGATGTCCTCCGGGCCTGACAGGCTCTGCCCCTCGATCAGGGAGGGCGCGCAGACCGGCACGATGCGATCGGTGAACAGCTCGGTGCGGTGCGGCGGATGGTGCCGGCCGCCGTAATAGATGCGCAGGTCGACCGCGCCCTGGCTCCAATCCGGCTCCGCGTCGCTGCCGACGAGCGAGACACGGGCCTGAGCGTCGAGTTCCGTCCAGTCCCGCATCCGGCGGCCGATCCACTTGCCGAGCACCGTCGTCAGGCAGGACAGCACGATGACGTCGGCATTCGCGTCCCGTAAGGTCGCGGCGGCCTCCGTGAAGGCCGCGAAGCCCTGGCGGATCCGCCCGTGAAAGGTCGCCCCGAGCGGCGTCAGGCGCAGGGCCCGGCCGTCATGCTCCACGAGCCTCGCCGCCAAAGCCGCCTCGAGCTTGCGCAACTGCTGGCTGATCGCGCCCGGCGTCACCCCGAGATCGGCGGCGGCCGCCGCCAAGCTGCCCGTCCGCCCGAACGCGTCGAAGGCCTGCAGCGCCTTCAGAGGGGGGAGGGGAGACATGAGCGGCGGGACATGATGCGGGTAGCCTCGGCCGGTGCGGACGGATCGTGGGGCGGACAGATCTTCTAAAGCATGAAGCAGAATTTCTCCGGTCCCGGCAAGCCCGCCCCCGGGCATACTCGGCCCATTGAGACCTGCCGCATCATCCCAGGAGGCCGCAGGCCGAGCCCCCGAGGAGACCCGCGAATGCCCCGACCGGACAAGCTCAAGCTCGGCACCTTCGTCTACACGTTCGGCTTCCATCCGGCGGCGTGGCTGCATCCGGACAGCGACGTGCGCGGCGCCAACGACCTCGGCCACCTGACCCGCTGCGCCACGATCTCGGAAGCCGCGAAGCTCGACTTCATGTTCTTCGCCGATTCCCCGGCGAGCGCGGTCGGCGAGGCGGGCGCGCTCGCCCGCAACCCCACCAAGATGAACCGCTTCGAGCCGATCACCGCGATCACGGCCCTGTCGCAGCACACCGACCGGATCGGGTTCGTGGCGACGGCCTCGACGAGCTACTACGAGCCCTACAACATCGCGCGGCTGTTCGCCTCGGCCGATCACATCTCCCGCGGCCGGATCGCCTGGAACGTCGTCACCTCGGACCACGACGAGACCGGCTACAACTACAACCGCGAGGGCCTGGCCCCCCATGCCGAGCGCTACGAGCGCGGCGAGGAATTCCTCGATACCGTGTTCGGCCTCTGGGACAGCTTCGAGGACGACGCGCTGCTCCTCGACCGGGAGAGCGGCGTCTATCACGACAAGGACAAGCTCCACACGCTGAACCACAAGGGCAAGCACTTCCAGGTGCGCGGCCCGCTGAACATCGCCCGCACGCCGCAGGGACGGCCGGTGATCGCCCAGGCCGGCGGCTCCGAGCAGGGCATGGAGCTGGCCGCCCGCACCGCCGAGATGGTCTTCTCGCTCGCCTCGAACATCGAGAAGAACCGGGCCTTCTACGCCAACGTGAAGGGGCGGATGGCCCGCTACGGCCGCGACGTGAACGACCTCAAGATCCTGCCCGGCATCGTCATCAATGTCGGCGAGACGCGAGAGGAGGCCGAGGCGAAGGCCGAGGCGCTGGTCGCGCTGATGCACCCCGACGTCGGGCTGCTGATGCTCCAGGAATTTTTGGAGACCGACCTCCACGGCGCCGATCTCGACAAGCCGTTCCCGATGGACCGGATGCCCGCCTCGGCCAAGGGCTCGAAGGCGATGTTCGAGGAGTTGAAGGAGTTCGTCACGCAGGGCCACACGATGCGCGAGCTGATCACGCATTACGCCCGGCGGCACACCGGCAACGGGCTCACCGGCACGCCCAGTCAAGTCGCGGATTTCATGCAGGAATGGTTCGAGACGAAGGCCGCGGACGGCTTCATCCTGATGTGCCCGACCCTGCCGTCGAGCCTGGAGGATTTCACCCGCCTCGTCGTCCCCGAGCTGCGCCGCCGCGGGCTGTTCCGCGAGGAGTACGAGGGGACGACGCTGCGGGACAATCTCGGCTTGTCCACACCCCGGAACCGTTACGCGGCGGCCCGCGGCAGGGTATGAGCATGACGATGCCTGTGCGGATGCCCCGGGAGGGGCTGCGTCGGAGCGGGGACGGCGATTTGGGCGGCGATGGGCGAGTGGCGGCGATGAGCGGAGACGAGGCCGGTCCCGTGCTGCGACCGGGGGATGCCGAGACCTTCCGTGAGGTCTGGCGGGGCGTCGGTTCGACCGTGGCGCTGATCGCGACCGAGCACGGGCCTCAGCGGCACGCAATGCTGGCGACGGCGGTCAGCTCGGTCTCGATGGAGCCGCCCTCACTCCTCGTCTGCGTCAACCGCACCGCCTCGGCGCACGGCGCGCTGCGTGCGCGGGGAGCCTTCTCGCTGGGCATCATGGGATCGCCGCAGCGCGACCTCGCCGCCGCGATCGCCCAGGCGCCCTCCGCGGCGCGCTTCGACCACGGCACCTGGCGGCAGATGCGGACGGGCGGCGACGCGGTCGAGGGCCTGCCGTGGCTGGAGGAGGCGCAGGCGACCCTGTTCTGCGCGATCGACGTCTGCCACGATTACGGCACGCATTCGGTCCTGATCGCCCGAATCGCCGGTGCGATCGGCGCGCGGGAGACCGATCCGCTGCTGTATTGCGACGGGGGGTATGGGCGGTTCGTGGTGGGGGAGGGGTGAGGCGACTCCCCTCAAGAAGAGCGCGGGTTTCCCCCTCCCCCCTCTGCGGGGGAGGGTGCCCCGCGAATGCGGGGCGGGAGAGGGGACGCCGCTTCAGGATATGGCGGAACCGTTCTGGCAGGCGCCCCCTGGATCGGCGTAGCGCTGCCCCTCTCCCGATCCCTGCTGACGCAGGGGCCACCCTCCCCCGCAGAGGGGGGAGGGGGAACCCGCGCCACTTTCTGCCGCCGGCCAGGCCTCACCCCCGCCCCGGCCCCCCAACCGCATCCGGCCCGAAATTCGCGACCAACTGGTGCTCGCTGCCGGGATAGAGCAGCCTGACGCCGGTCACCCACTCGCCCGCGACCTGGGTGCGCCGGACGATCTCCAGGCAAGCCTCGCCGACCGCGAGCTCCAGCACCTTGGCCTCGGTCACCGTCGCGTTCACCGCCCGGACGCGGTGGCTCGCCACGCTCCAGGGCACGGCTTCGAGCAGCCAGGCGCCCGGGGCCAAAGCGGTGAAGTCCTGGTCCTTCGCACCCTCGGCGACGGCAGGGTTGATCAGGCGGGTCTCGAGGCAGAACGGGCGGTCGTCGGCGAGGTGCAGGCCCTGCAGCCACAGCACCTCCCCGCCACTGGACGCACCGAGCAGCACGGCGTCCTCCTCTCGGCCCGGCCGCATCCGGCGCGCGATCAGGTGGAAGCGGTAGACGCGGCCCGAGCGGCGCACCTCGTCGCGGATATCGGCGATCGCCACCACGGCGGATTCGGCGCGCGGTTGCGCCACCTGCGTCCCGCTCTTCTTGCGCCGCACCAGGAAGCCCTCGCGGGCGAGCTGGCCGAGCGCCTTGTTCATGGTCATGCGCGACACGCCGTAGCGCTCGGCGAGATCGGTCTCGACCGGGAGCTGGGACCCCGGCAGCCAGCGCCCGTCGACGATCAGCGAGCGGATGTCCTCGACGATGTGATCGTGCCGCGTTGCCCCCTTGGCAATGTCGGAGGCAAGCTCGGAGGGATCCGCGCCTTGAGCCTTCCCGCGGGTCGTCCGATCCGTCGCGCTCACGCCGGCTTCAGCAACATGGCCGCCCCGCGATCGAGGTAGGTTTCGAGGAACTGGGTCAGGCGGGGATGGCGCGGGGCGGCAAACAGCTCCGCCGGTGTCCCGTTCAGGAGGACGCGGCCGTGATCGAGGAAGACGATGCGCTGGCCGACGCTCGCCGCGAAGCCGATCTCGTGGGTGACGACCACCATCGTCATGCCCTCCGTCCCGAGATCGCGCATGACGTTCAGCACCTCGCCGGTCAGTTCGGGATCGAGGGAGGCGGTCGGCTCGTCGAAGAGCAGGATCTCCGGTTCGAGCGCGAGCGCCCGGGCGATGGCGACGCGCTGCTGCTGGCCGCCGGAGAGTTCGGACGGGTAGTGCCGGGCCCGCGCCTCGAGCCCGACGCGGCGCAGCTGCGCCATGCCGCGCGCCTCGGCCTCCTGCCGGGAGAGGCCCTTCACGGTGACGAGCGCCTCGGTGACGTTGCCGAGCGCCGTCATGTGCGGCCAGAGGTTGAACTGCTGGAACACCATGCCGATGCCGGAGCGCACCTGGCGGATGCGCGGCGGCGCCAGGCGGGTGCGCGTGCCGTCCGGCCGCTCCTCGAAGCCGAGCGGCTGCCCGTCGATCAGGATCGTGCCGCGCGTCGCCTCCTCCAGGAACGCGATGCAGCGCAGAAGCGTCGACTTGCCCGAGCCCGACGGGCCGATCAGGCAGGTGGTGGCGCCACGCGCGATCTCGAGGTCGATCCCATGCAGGACCTCGGTGTGGCCGTAGCTCTTGCTCAGGTGGCGGATGGAGATGGCGGAGGGGGAGGTCGTCATGCGAACCTGAACTTCGAGAGCCGGGTTTCGAGCGCCCGGCCGGCCCAGCCGCAGGCCTCGACCAGCCCCCAGTAGATGATGGCGAGCAGGAACAGCGATTCCACGAAGGCGTATTGCTGCGAGCCGAGCGCGCTGATGACCGCCGTCGCCTCGGGCACCGCGATGATCGACAGGACGGCCGTCTCCTTGACCAGGACCACCGCCATGTTCACGCATTGCGGCAGGACCAGCATGGTCATCTCGGGGATCAGGATGCGCCGGACGATCTGGGTCTGGCTCAAGCCCACGCATTGCGCCGCCTCGACATGGCCCCGCGGCACCGCGGCAAAGCCCGCCCGGAAAATCTCGGAGAAATAGGCCGCGGCGTAGATGGTGAGGCCCAGCAGCCCGGCCGGCACCGGATCGAGGCTGATCCCGACGAACGGGCCGCCGAAATAGAGCAGGAAAATCTGGATCAGGAAGGGGGTGCCGCGCAAGATCTCGACTGCGAGCCGCAACGCGAGGCCGAGGGGACGCGGCCCGAAATGCCGGAGCGCGGCGACGACGAAGCCGAGGCCGGCGCCCATCATCGTGGCGGCGAGCCAGATGCCGAGCGTGACCTTGAGCCCGGACAGGATGGCCGGCAAGGCCGCGACGATGACCGAGACGTCGAAGCTCATGCCAGCCGCCCCCGGCGCAAGGCGCGCTCGGTCAGGCTGCCGCCGCCCGCCACCATCCAGTTGATCGCCAGGTACAGCCCGCCGGCGACCGAGTAGAACAGCAGCGGCTCGTAGGTGGAGGCGGCGAGGTTCTGCGCCGTGCGCGTCAGCTCGATCACGCCGACCACCGAGACCAGCGAGGACGCCTTCAGGATCAGGATCGCCTCGTTGACCAGCGCCGGCACCGTGAGCCGGAGCGCGATCGGCGCGCGGATGCGGCGGAACTGCTGCCAGGGCGACAGGCCGACCATGTCGGCCGCCTCCAGCAGACCGCGCGGCACGCTGGTGAAGCCGCCGCGCAGGTTCTCCGCCTGATAGGCGGCGGTGCAGAGCGACAGGCCGATCAGCGCCGCGACCAGGCTCGGGACGGCAAGGCCGATCGCCGGCAGCAGGTTGTAGATCAGGAGCAGCTGGACGAGGAGCGGGACGCCGCGGAAGAAGCTGACGAACAGGACCGCCGGCCAGCGCAGCCACGGACGTGGCGACAGCTTGGCCGCGCAGACCAGGATGCCGATCAGGAGGCCGATCCCGATCGACACGAAGCTGATGACGACCGTGGTGCCGGCCGCCTTCAGCATCAGTTCGAACAGTCGCGCGGACATCGGGCTCTCGCAGGCTTAACTCAGAAGCTCGGCTCCGGCGCGACGTCCGGCGTGTCGAACGCGGTGCCGAACCACTTCTCCTGCAGCTTCTTCATCCGGCCGTCGGTCTTGATCTTGACGAGCGCGGCCTGCACGGCGTCGAGCAGGGGCTGATCGTCCGGCTTCTTGGTGCCGATATAGCCGAAATAGCTTTTTTGGCCGAAGGGCGGCTTGACCACCGCGAAGACGGCCGGCTGCTTCGACGCCACGTAGGCGATGTTCGGCAGCGAATTCGCCACGGCGGCGATGCGGCCCGCCGCGAGGTCGGCATAGGCCTCGTTGAAGCCCGGATATTCGCGCGTCTCGACCGGCTTCGGCAGCGTCGCGCCGAAAGTCTTCAGCTGGGCGAGCTGCGCCGTCGCCTTGCCGGCGCCGACGGTCTTGCCGGCGATGTCCTGGGGCGTCTTGATCGTGTCGTCCTTCGCGCGCCGCAAGATCGCGACGGTCGCCTCGGCGACGGGTGACAGGAAACGGTACCGCTCCATACGCGCCTTGGTGATGGTGGCCGGACCCGCCACCATGTTGAACTGCCCGGCTTCGAGGGCCGGCAGCACGCCGTCCCAGGGCAGCTCCACCCACTTAATCTTGACGCCGAGTTCCTTGCCGACCTCCGCGAAGGCATCGACGTTGAAGCCTGCATGCTCGCCGGTCGCGTCGATGAAGTCGAAGGGGGCGAAGGCCGTCTCGGTCCCGACCTTCAGGACACCCTCGGTCTTGACCCGTGCCAGCGCGTCCTGTGCCTGCGCCAGAATCGGCGTGGTCATCGCCAGGCCGAGCCCAAGTGTGATCTGTACGAAGAGACGCTTGTTCATGCAGGGCTCCCACTGGGATAAGTCAGCGCGCCTGAACGGGGCCGGCCGGTATTATGATTAGACATATGAGGGTCATTCCGGCCTTCAAGTCAATCGGTGGGCCCGCTTCGCCCTGGGAAAAAATAAGGCATGTCGTGCCGTTCGGAGCGGCGCACGGAGCGGGCCGGGCGGGGCGGCAGGGCGTGGTGCGCGTGTGGTCCGGGGTCAAATTTCGTGCAGTGCCGGTGGGCAAGGCCGTCCGGTGGCGTGCGTCTCCCATCACGGGACCGCTATCGGTCCACGGGACACGACAGGACGATGCAATTGCGGCACCGTCCTCTCCCACCCACGACCTCATCCTGAGGCGTCAGCGATCGAAGATCGACTGACCTCGAAGGAGGGCTCCAGAAGTCTCGGCGCTCTCTGGAGCCCTCCTTCGAGGCTCGTTTCACTCGCACCTCAGGATGAGGTCGTGGGTGCGAGAGACGGGCTCATACCAACGGTCGTTGGAAACGACCTTTGGTTCCGCTCTCGAATTTTCGCCAAGCCTCTGGCTTGAAATTGAAAATTCGAGATGGGTCAATGGCCCGATGCGTCAGCATCTTGGGCCATTGGTATCACACCGCCGCACCCTCCCGCCGGATCAGGTCGGCGATGCGCTCGGCGATCATCACGGTCGGGATGTTGGTGTTGGCCCGGGGGATCGTCGGCATCAGGGAGGCGTCGCAGACGCTCACATGGTCGATGCCGCGCACCCGGCCGGCGCCGTCGCAGACGCTCATCGGGTCGTCGGCGGCGCCCATGCGGCAGGTGCCGGAGGGGTGCCAGGTGCCGCCGACCTCGGCGGCGACGAAGGCGGCGAGCGCCCGCTCGTCGCCGAGCAGGCGCTCCAGCGTGATGCCTTGCGTGACGAGGCCGTGGATCAGCGCGGCGCGAGCCGGGCCGGCGATGTCGAGGAGCCCCGACAGGACCCCCCGCTGCGCCGCCGGCCAGGGCCTCGGCGCTGCCGCCCGGGCGACCCGCGGCGAATAGCTCGCCGGGAAGACCGGGCCGCGGAGACCCGCCAGGGCGGGATCGCCGAGGGCCCGGGCGCCCAGGCGGACCGCGTCCATCAGCCGGGTGAGGTCGCGGGGATCGGACAGCATGCGGAAATCGACCTGCGGCTCGGTCCGCGGGTCGGGCGAGCCCAGCGTGACCTCGCCGCGCGAATACGACTTGTTGACCCAGAAGAAGATCCCGCCGATCCGGTGGCCCAAGCTGTGCCAGCCGGTCCGCGACAGGATCGCGCCGTGCATGTCCCCGTCCGGCGTGCCGGACAGGCCCGAGGAATAGCGCAGGATCGCCTGCTCGTGATGCTCGCCCCGGTCGCGGACCCGGCCGGCGCGGGTCAGGTAGGCCGAGACCGCGATCGAGGGATGCTCCATCAGGTTGCGGCCGATGCCCGGCCGGTCGGCGATCACGCCCACTCCGTGCCGGCGCAGCATCGCCCCGGGCCCGACGCCGCTGCGCATCAGCAGGGCCGGGCTGTGGATCGCGCCCGCCGCCACCACGACGTGGTCGGCGGACATCGTTTCCGAGGGGCCGCCACCGAGCGGCGCCACCACGGCGCCGACCGCCCGCCGTCCCTCGAACAGGATCCGCTCGGCGAGCAGGCCGGTGCGCACGGTGAGATTCTTTCGCGCCCGCACCGCCGGGGTGAGATAGGCGATCGAGACCGGCACCCGCTCGCCCTCATCCGAGATCGCGGTCGTGCCGACATAGACCCCGTCGCGCCACGGGCCGTTCTGGTCGGCCCCGGCCGGATGGCCTTGTGCCTGGAGCGCCCGCATCGTCGCGGCGACGAAGGGCGAGAGCTGATCCGGCTTGGCCCGGCGGATCGGCAGCGGCCCGTCCCGGCCGTGCAGCTCCCCGTCGCGATCGCGGTCGGATTCGAGCTTGCGGAAATAGGGCAGGCAGGTCTCCCACGACCAGCCCTCGGCGCCGAGCGCGCCCCACTCGTCGTAATCGCCGGGCGCGCCGCGATTGGCCATCATGGCGTTGATCGCCGAGCCGCCGCCGAGGCGCCGCGCCTGCTCGTAGCGCCGCGGCGGCGGTGCTTCTGGCCGGTTGCCGGCCGGCGCCCCCATCCGGGCTTTCAGCGCCGGCCAGATGTTGCGCGGGTCGAGATAGGCCCGGCCGGGATAACGGCTGCGGATCTCCGGCGGCATTCCCGCCGCGGTCAGGTCGTCGCCCGCCTCCACCAGGGTGACGCGGAACGACGGTTCCTCGGAGAGCCGCGCGGCCAGCACGCAGCCCGCCGAGCCGCCGCCGAGGATCAGGATCGCGGTCATGACCGGGTGGACGACTTGCGGGCGCTCAGGCTCGCCAGCACCACCACCATCAGCGAGGCGGCGGTCAGCAGCGACGAGATCGCCGCGATGGTGGGGTCGATCTCGTCGCGCAGCGACGTGAACATCCGCTTCGTCAGGGTCTGGTTCTGGCCGCCGGCGATGAAGATCGCCACCACGGTCTCGTCGAGGGCCGAGATGAAGGCGAACAGGGCCCCCGAGACCACGCTCGGGCGGATCTGCGGCAGGGTGACGTTGAGGAAGGCGCGCAGGCGGTTCATGCCGAGGCTGCGCGCCACCATCTCCTGCGCCGGGTCGAAGCCGCGCAGGCCCGCCAGCACCGAGGTGACGACGTAGGGCGTGGCCAGCATCACGTTGGCGAGCACCAGCCCCGGCAGCGTGGCGAGCAGCCCGGTCTTGGCGAAGACGAAGAACACGCCGATACCCGTGATGACGATCGGCACGACCAGCGGCAGGAGCAGGATCACCGTCAGGCTGCGGGCGAGCCGCGACCCGCTCATGCTGAGCGCGTAGGCCGCCGCCGTCCCGATCAGCGTCGCGCCGAGAGCGGTGGCGAGCGCGACCCCGAGGCTGACCCGCGCCGCCTGCATCCAGGCCGGGCTGCCGAAAAACGCCTCGTACCAGCGCAGCGAGAAGCCGGGCGGCGGGAAGGTGAGGAACCGGGCGTTCGAGAACGACATCGGCACCACGATCAGGATCGGCACCACCAGGAACAGCAGCACCAGGGCGACGACGGTGCCGAGCGTGAGGCGGGCGAGAAGCGAGGCCGGCATCAGCGGGCTCCCATGATGCGCTCGAGGGGAACCACCCGGGAGGCGAGCCAGAACAGGGCGGCCACGCAGACCAGCAGCACGACCCCGATGGCGCTCGCCGCGCCCCACTGGTTGTAGAGCTCGACGTTGCGGCTCACCAGCATCGACACCATGAAGGTGCGCCCGCCGCCGAGCAGCTCCGGCGTGATGTAGAAGCCGAGCGCCAGCACGAAGACCAGCACCGTGCCGGCGACCACGCCCGGCATCGACAGCGGCAGGAACACCCGCAGGAAGACGTGGAGCGGACCGCCGCCGAGGCTGGCGCCGGCCAGCATCAGGTCGCGGGGGATGCGCTGCATCGTGGCGTAGAGCGGCAGCACCATGAAGGGCAGCAGGATGTGCAGGGTGGCCAGCACCGTGCCGAACTCGTTGTTGATGAGCGCGATCGGCTGGTCGGTGAGGCCGAGCCCCTGGAGCATGCCGTTCACGAGGCCCCGGCGCTGCAAGAGCACCATCCAAGCATAGGCGCGCACCAGCACGCTGGTCCAGAACGGCAGGATCACCAGGCCGAGCACCACGACGCTCCAGCGCCGCGGCAGGGTCGCCGCCGCGAACGCCACGGGATAGCCGAGAAGAACTGCCAGCACCGTGACGGTGAGCGCGATGCGGAAGGTGAGCAGGAAGCTGCGCCAGTAGATGTCCTCGGTGAGGAAGCGCCGGTAATGCTCGAGGGTGAAGGCTCCGTCGGCGGTGACCGACTGCACGGCGAGCCAGGCGAGCGGCACCACGAGGAGCGCCGTGACCACGGCGAGGGCGGGGCTGAGCAGCGCGAGGACGAGGAGTTGCTCGCGCCGCTCATGCCGCCGCAGGGCGGGGCTGGATGAGGTCATGGCGGGGTGTCCGAAGGCATGGACTCGGCTGGGTCACGGAAAGGGCGGAACGTCGCCACCGCGAACCCTCCCCCCTCTGCGGGCTAGCATGTTCACACATCTCGGTTTGAGCGCTTTTCCCTCAAAGGTAGCGCGCCTCTCCTCCCCCTTGTGGGGAGGAGTTGGAGGTGGGGGTGGTGCCGGAGGAGACTCAGCGGTGCCTCCTGCACCACCCCCACGCGGGATCTTCGATCCCCATAACCCCTCCCCACAAGGGGGAGGGGAAAGCGCGCACCTTTACAGGGGGTTAGCTCTCTGAGGAGAAGTGTGAATCCGCTAGCCTCTGCGGGGGAGGGTGGTCCCTGCGTCAGCAGGGGCCGGGAGAGGGGCAGCGCGACGCTGATCCAGAGGGCGCCCGTCAGACCGGTTCAGTGACTTCCGGAAGCGGCGTCCCCTCTCCCGGCCCCCTCCGGGGGCCACCCTCCCCCGCAGAGGGGGGAGGGTTCAGGAAGGCGGCGCGCGCCCTACTTCTTCTGCACGAAATCCGCCCAGCGCTTGAGCGCCGCCTCGCCGGCTTCCGAGGTCCACCACTCGGCCGAGAGCACCGCCTGCTTCCTGGCGTTGTCCGGCGCGCTCGGCAGCTTGGCGGCCAGCGCGGCCGGGATGATGCCGGTGTCGAAGGCCGCCGGGTTGCCCGGGCCGTAGGGGATGTTGAGCGGCAGGTTGGCCTGGAGCTTCGGGTCGATCGCCTGGTTGACGAACTTCACCGCGGTGGCGAGGTTCGGGGCGTTCTTCAGGATGCAGAGCGAGGTGTTCTGCAGGATGCCCTGGTTGAAGCTGAAATCGGCATCCGCGCCGGCCTCCATCACCGCGGCGGCGCGGCCGTTCCAGATCATCTCCATGTCGACCTCGCCGCCCTGGAGCAAGAGCGCCGACTGGCCGCCGGAGGTCCACCAGACCGCGATGTGCGGCTTGATCTGTTCGAGCTTGCGGAAGGCCCGGTCGACGTCGAGGGGGTAGAGCTTGTCGGGCGCCACGCCGTCGGCCATCAAGGCGGCCTCCAAGGTCGCCAGCGGGTGGTTGCGCAAGGCGCGGGCGCCCGGAAACTTCTTCACGTCCCAGAAATCGGCCCAGCTCTGCGGCGGGTTCTTGCCGTACTTGGATTTGTTGTAGGCAAGAACGCTCGAATAGAACTCGTAGGGCACCGAATAGTCGGTCTTGTACAGGGCCGGGATCGCGGCGGCGTTCGGGATCTTCGAGAAGTCGAGCTTCTCGATCAGCCCGGCCTTGCCGCCGCGCACGCAATCCTGGGTCGGGGTGTCGACCACGTCCCAGGTCGGCTTGCCGGTCGCGCCTTGGGTGCGGATCACCGGCCAGGCATCGGGGGCACTGTCCTGGTTGATGGTGATGCCGAGCGCCTTGGCGGCCGGATCGAGGATCGCCACCGTCTGGGCCTGCTGGTAGGCGCCGCCCTGCGACACGAAGGTGATCTGCTCGGCGGCGAGCGCCGGGGCGGCCGTGCCGAGGAGGCAGGCCAGGACGGTGGTTCGAATCAGCGACGCCATCTCGACTTCCCCTCTATGTTGAGGCCGTACCCTAACGGCCGATCGAATCCAGGAACTGGTACCAGCCGGCGACGAGCCGGATCACCGGCTCGCGCAAGCCGTAGAACGGGACGGGCTGGAAGCCGCGGGCGCCGAGCAGCGCCACGTCCGGGCTCTCGCCGAGGGCGAAGGCGGCGGCGAGGCCTCCCAGGTGGCTCGACATCGCGACCCCGGCCCCGTTGTAGCCCATGGCGAAGCTGACCCGGTCGTCGAGCCGGCCGACATGCGGCAGGGCGTCGAGGGTCATCCCGACGAGGCCCGACCAGCGATAGGCGATGGCTGTATCGGCGAGCGCCGGGAAGGTGCGCACCATCGCCTGCCGCAAGGTCGCGAAGGCGGCCTCGGAATCGGAGCGCCCGAAGGCGCCGCGGCCGCCGAACACCATCCGGCCATCGACCATGCGGAACCAGCGCATCATCCGCCGCGTCTCGACATAGATCCGCCGGCTCGGCAGGATCGCGGCGCGCAGGTTGTCGGACAAGGGCTCGGTGGCGAGGATCGCGCTGCGGAACGGGATCAGGCGGGTGCGCAAGGACGCGCCCGCCCCGGTGAGATCGGTGTAGCCGTTCGTCGCCACGATCACCTGGCGCGCCCGCACCGAGCCGCCCGGCGTCTCGACCCTTATGCCGCCGGCCTCGCGGTGGAAGCGGGTCGCCGGGCTCGCCTCGTGGATCGCGATGCCCCGGTCGGCGACCGCCCGGGCGAGGCCGCTTGCGTAGTTGAGCGGGTGCAGCCCCCCGGCCTTCGTCGAGAGCACGCCGCCGACGAAATCCTGCGACCCGGTCTCCGCCGCCACCGCCTCGCGGGACAGGACGGAGACGGAGCCGTCGCCCATCTCCCGGCGCATCCACTCGCTGTCGGCGACCGTCGCCGCCAGGGTGGCGGGCGTGTGGGCGCATTTGAGCTGGCCGACCCGGGCGTAGTTGGCTTCCGTGATGCCGTGCTCGGCGATCAGCCGCTCCAGGGTCTCGACCGAGTCGTACGCGATCGCGTGCATGCGCTTGGCGACGGCAAGCCCGTGCCGGGCCGCGATCGCCTGGAACGACGGGCGGTACTTCGCCGAGACGACGCCGCCGTTTCGCCCGCTGGCGCCCCAACCGATCGCGTTGGCCTCCAGCACCACCGCCCGCTCGCCGCGCGCGGCCAAAGCCAGGGCCGCCGAGAGGCCGGTATAGCCGCCGCCGACGACCGCGACATCCGCCTGGACGTCGCCGTCGAGCGGCCCGAAGCGCCCGGCCGGCACGGCGCCGGCGGCCCAGAGCGAGGCGGCCGGAGGCTTCGGGAAGGCCGTCATCGTCAGGCCGCCTGCCGGGCGGCGGCGGCGAAGGCCGCATCGGCGGCGTCGGCGAGCTTTTCGAGCGTCGGGAAGTGATAGTCGGGCGTGGTCAGCCGCTCGGGCTCGGGCGTGCCGCCGAATCCTTCGAGGCCCTGGCGGCGCTCGATCCAGCAGACGGTGTAGCCGAGGTCCCGGGCGATGCCGATGTCGTGGTACTGGCTCTGGGCGACGTGGAGCATGTCGCTCTGCTTGTAGCCGAAGGCCGATTGGCGGCCGCGGTTGAAAGCGAAGAATTGCGGATTGGGCTTGGCGACCCCGGCCTCGTCGTAGGTGACGCTGTCGTGGAACGGGCCGCCGAGGGTGTGGGAATAGAACGAGAAGGCCGAGCGGTCGGCATTGGTCATCGCGACGAGGCGGTAATGCTTGCGCAGGCGCTTCAGGGCCGCGACCGAATCCGAGAAGGCCGGCCAGCGCAGCACCGAGAGCTGGAAGGCGTCGGCATCGGCGTCCGAGTTCGGGAAGCCGAGTTCCTTGGCGACGTGGCGGTAGACGTCGGCGAAGACCTCGCTCGACCGCTCGTAGTTCAGCTCGCGGCCCTTGAGGTAGGAGGCGAAGATCGTCGCGTCGCTCAACTCCGCCGGACTGCGGCCGGACACCGCGCGCAGATGGTCGAGGATGCCCTTCTCGAAGTCGATCAGGGTGCCGACGACGTCGAAGGTGAGGACCTTGAAGGTATCGAGGGAGGGGGCGGGCATGGGGTCGTCCTTTTCGTAAGGCGAGGAGGGGAGGGGGTCAGGCGGATTCCGCCGGGACGACGATCGTGTCCTGGGGATGGAGGAGGGCGGTGATCGCGCCGCCGGGGGCGGGGATCGCGAGGCGTCCGGCATGGTGGGCCGGCTGGCGCAGGGAGATCTCGGGCC
Source organism: Methylobacterium sp. SyP6R (assembly GCF_019216885.1). Lineage (NCBI taxonomy): Bacteria > Pseudomonadati > Pseudomonadota > Alphaproteobacteria > Hyphomicrobiales > Methylobacteriaceae > Methylobacterium > Methylobacterium synurae. Next base: position 25,654 of record NZ_JAAQRC020000002.1, read on the forward strand.
CGCCATCGAGGGCGACGAACACCCGCAGGCTCTCGCCCTGGTAGACGACGTCGGTGACGCGGCCCGTCAGGCGGTTGTAGCCCTCGGGGGCCGTGTCGCCCGCCACGATCAGCTTCTCGGTCTGGATCGCCAGCAGCAGGGCCTCGCCCGCCGGCAGCGGCCGGGCGCTGCGCAGGGGGGTGGGCCCGAGCGCGACGGCGTCGGACCCCGCGCGGGTCACCGGAACCAGGGTCGATTCGCCGATGAAGCTCGCCACGAAGGCGCTCATCGGCCGGTCGTGCAGGCGCTCGGGCGTGTCGACCTGGGCAAGCCGCCCGCCGCGCAGGATGGCGATGCGGTCGCTCATCGTCAGCGCCTCGCGCTGGTCGTGGGTGACGTAGATGATGGTGGCTTCGAGCTGCCGGTGCAGGCGCCGCAGCTCGATCTGCATCGTCTCGCGCAGGTGCTTGTCGAGGGCCGAGAGCGGCTCGTCCATCAGGATCAGCCGCGGCCGGAAGACGATGGCGCGGGCGAGCGCCACGCGCTGGCGCTGGCCGCCGGAGAGCTGCGAGATCGCCCTCGCCTCGTAGCCGGCGAGTTCCACCATCGCGAGCGCCTCCGCCACCCGCGGACCCCAGGAGGCCTTGGGCTCGCGCCGGGCCCGCAGCGGGAAGGCGACGTTCTCGGCGACGCTCAGGTGCGGGAACAGGGCGTAGTTCTGGAACACCACGCCGATGTCGCGCTTGTGCGGCGGCAGCACCGTCACGTCGGCCGCGCCGAAATGCACGCTGCCGGAGGAGGGCACGATGAAGCCGCCGAGGATGCCGAGCAACGTGGTCTTGCCCGAGCCCGAGGGGCCGAGCAGGGACAGGAACTCCCCCGGCGCGACGTCGAGCGAGACGTCGTCGAGGGCCGTGAAGGCGCCGTAGCGCCGGGTGGCGTTGCGGATCGATACCCCGACGCTGCCGCCGGCGAGCGGTCCGCCGCTCACGCCCGAATTCGTGCCCGCTGCCGCCATCGTGGGGTGCCGCCTTCGCGTCCGGTGCCGCCGATGGACCGGATGCTCACAAAAGCGCCGCGCCGGTTCAATGTCGAAAGAATCCGCTGCCTCATAACTCCAGGTTATGGGTTGGAATGAAGAGGCACGGGGCTTGGCTGGCTCGCCCGTGCGCCCCGATGGCGGTCAGCCGACGAGATCGTCCAGGGTCAGGTCGAGGGCTCGGGCCAGCTTGCGCAACGTCTCGACGGTCCCTTCCCGGCGCCCCGTCTCGATCTGCGAGAGAAAGGCCTGGGCGATGCCGGCCTTCTCGGCCAGGGCCGTCGCGGTGAGGCCACGATGCTCACGCCAGACGCGGACGCGGTTCTCGCCGCTCAGCAAGCGGTCCACCACCTCGACGGGGATCATCTCCTCCTCCCCCGCGGCGAGCCGCCGGCGGAACTCGGCGACGGCCAGGCGATCGGCCTGGGATTCGGTATCGTCTTCGGCGGCCAGCACGGCCACGGTCTGTGCGGTCATCGTCTCTTTTCCTGAGCGCCTGTTTGAGCGGATCGGTCTGACCAACGCTGAAAGGGATCATGGGATATCCTATCCTTCCACCTCATCCTGAGGTGTCAGTCGATCGGAGATCGACTGACCTCGAAGGAGGCTTCCAGATGCCTCTGCGATCCCTGGAGCCCTCCTTCGAGGTCAGCCGATTTTCAATCGGCTAACACCTCAGGATGAGGTAGAATGATGAGGCGATCCTGCCTTACTCAAATAATTTGTAGAAAATTCTGCTCACACAGGCTATGAACTTTATTCGGCCATCTGACCGTTCGTTTGGATGCTGCGGAGCCGACACCTTTCGGGTCATTCCGGGCTCCGCTCCGCGGCCCCGGAATGACCCGGAGGGTGTAAATTCCATCAAGGACGTCGAACAGGCTCCGAGTTCGTCTCACGCCCTCTCGAAGCACGCCCGCTTCAAGCCGAGTTCCGGATAGAGCCCGTCGACCTTCGCGACGTCGGCACGCATCTCGGCGACGATCCAGTCGCGCACGGCGGCGACCGAGCGGCGCAGGGGCCGAGAGCGCAGGTGGATGAGCTGGCATTCCCGCGCCGTGCGGGTGAGGCGGGAGGCGGCCGGCACGAGGTCGCCGGTCGAGAGCCAGTGCGAGACCACGCTGGCCCAGCCGAGCGCCACGCCCTGGCCGAGGAGGGCGGCCTGCAGCACCACCGCGTAATCCGAGAAGTTGAGCGAGGCCCGAGAGCCGTTCCAGTCCGGCCCGGGATCGACCCCGCCGGTCCACATCGGCGAGGTGGCGGTGAGGTTGACGAAGGTGGTGCGGCTGTCGGGATCGGCTTCCCGCCCCGCAAGGTAGGCCGGGCTGCAGACCGGCAGCATCACCTCGTTCATCAGGAATACCGCCTCGTGGTCGAGGTCGGGCCCCTCGACGAAGCGCATGCCGAGATCGACGTCGTCGACCGGCCCGGCGAGCGCCCCCGGGATCAGCTGGAAGCGGAAATCGACCGACGGAAACGCTTCCTGCAGCGTGTTGATCCGCGGCATCAGCCAGTGGGTGGTGAAGGCCGAGGACAGGGAGAGCGTCACCGTGTCGATGCCGGTGCGGCGGATGTCGATCTCGCGGAGCGCCGCCTCGATGCCCCGGAAGCCCTTCGCCACCCGGCGATGCAGGATCGCACCGTCCTCGGTGAGCGCGATGCCTTCGCCCGAGCGGTCGATCAGGCGCACGCCGAGATGGCGTTCGAGCTGCGCCATCGCCTTGCTGACCGCCGGCTGCGTCACGTTCAGCTCGGCCGCCGCCCGTGTGAAGCTCAGGTTGCGCGCCACGGCCTCGAACACGAACAGGGCGTGGTTGGAGGGCAGCATGCGGCGGAGCGGGTTCATAGTCGCACCTCAGGCCTCGCTGTCACGCGCCGGGGCCGGCCCGGCCGCGGCATCCCCCGGCTCGGGGTCGAGGCCGACCGGCGGCCCCGGCCGCGTCGCGCTCTCGATGATGGCCTCCCACGACTTGCCCCGCACCCTCAGGAAGTCGATCGAGGGGCCGAGTGCGTTGCCGTAGACCCGGACCGTCCGCTCGACGATGCGGGTGCGGTAGGGCTCCGGCGTCAGGGCCTTGAAGTGGGCCGCCAGGCGCAGGCGCTCGGCATGCACCGCGCGCGCGATGGCTTCGGCCGGCAGGCCGTCGCGGCGCAAGGCGGCCACGCGCTCGCGCAAGTCGGCCACGGCCGCCTCGTAGCGGGCGCGAAGAGGCATCGGCCCGGCGCCGCCCCCGGTCAAGCCGGGTCGTTCTCCTTCGGGTCGAAGGGCTTGGCGCGCTCGTCGTCGGGCGATTGCGCGTCCGGATCGAGGCGGCCGTCGACGAGGCGATCGTCGCTCCGCGGCTGCGTTTGTCCAGCGTCGCGCTTGGTCTCCCGGTCGTCCTCGGCCCCGGGCTTCTCGTCAGGCATGGGCGTCTCCTTCCGAGAGCGGCAGATAGGGCGGACTCGGGCCAGGGGCGATGCGCCCGGCGCTCCGCCGCAGGACAGGACCACCCGCCGCAGGTGTTCGGGCGACGGCGGATGGCCGGGCCGAGGCGGATCAGATGGTGATGCGGCCGGTGAGCAGGAGCACGACCAGGATGATCAGCAGGATGCCGCCGATGCCGAGACCGCCGGTGCGGTACCGACCACCGCCGTAGAAGCTGCCGCCGCCACCGAAGAGCAGGATGAGCAGGATGAGGATGATCAGAAGAGTCATAGGTGGCAGTCCTTACGGCCAAGCTGGCTGACCGGAGAAATGCCGTCGGGGTGCTTTTCGTTCCATGGGGCCGGCGGTCTTTATCGGTCGATGACGCTGCCCGGGCACGCCGTCGTTCGGATTGAGAGGGGGGAATCGGCGGCCCGACGGGGCGCTACGCCGATCGCTGGCCGGCTCGCCCGGCGGATCACGAGACACGGCAGGGCGGTTCATCGGCGGCGCCGGTCCCACTCGTGACCTCATCCTGAGGTGTGAGCGAAGCGAGCCTCGTAGGAGGGCTCCAGGAGCTTCAGGTCTATCTGGATCCCTCCTTCGAGGTCAGTCGATCTTCGATCGACCAACACCTCAGGATGAGGTCGCGAGTGGGAAATCTTGAGCCAAGACTTGGCTTCTGCGTGCCTCGATCCGTGTCTTGTATCGTGCTGCAATGTGATCGGGCCGTGCTCTAGATCGCCCCGACCTTCGCCCGCAGGCCGAGCATCTGGTGCAGGATGCGGCCGAGCTGCTCGGCCGAATAGGGCTTGTGCAAGAGCTCGAAGCCGTGGGCATCCGATCGGGCGAGGACGTGGCTGTAGCCCGAGGTCAGCACCACGGGCAGGTGCGGCGAGCGGTTCCGCAACTCCTGCGCCAGGGCGACGCCGCCCATGCCCGGCATCACGACGTCGGAGAACACCAGATCGAACCGGCTCACCCCGCGGCCGATTTCCTCCAGCGCCTCCTCGGCATTGGCGGCCCAGACCGGCCGGTAGCCGAGATCCTCCAGGATCTGGGTCGCGAACTGGCCGACGCCGACATTGTCCTCGACCACGAGGATCCGCTGGCCGGTGCCGAGGGGGGCTAGGCCGTCCTCCTGCGCAGGACGGTCGCCGGTCGCCCGGTCCTCGGAGACCACTTCCGGCAGGTAGAGCGTGAAGGTGGTCCCCCGCCCGGGGGTGCTGCGCACGTCGACGTCGCCGCCCGATTGCTTGGCGAAGCCGAAGACCTGGGACAGACCCAGCCCCGTGCCCTTGCCGATCTCCTTCGTGGTGAAGAACGGCTCGAAGATCCGGCCGATCTCATCGGGCGGGATGCCCGTGCCGGTATCGGTCAGCGCCACGGCGGCGAACGGCTTGTGCGATCCGGCATGGCCGCGGATCGGGGGCAGAGCCGAACCGCAGGACACCCGCAGGGTCAGCGTGCCCTCGCCGTCCATCGCGTCGCGGGCATTGATCGCCATGTTGACGAGCGCGGTCTCGAACTGGCTCAGATCCGCCCGGATCAGGCAGGGCGCGCCCGGCACCTCGGTGACGACGCGCACCCGCGCGCCGGTGAGCGTATCGAGCATGTCGGCGATGCCCCGCACCTTCTGGCCGACATCGAAGACCTCCGGCTTGAGGGCCTGGCGCCGGGCGAAGGCCAGCAGCTGGCCGGTGAGCTTGGCGGCCCGCTCGACGGTGTCGGAGACCGCTTCGAGGTAGCGGCGCTTGCGTGCCTCCGGCAGGTCGGGCCGGCGCAGGAAGTCGACCGAGGAACGGATGATGGTGAGCAGGTTGTTGAAGTCGTGCGCCACCCCGCCGGTGAGCTGCCCCACAGCTTCGAGCTTCTGCGACTGGCGCAGGGCCTCCTGGGCCTGGGCGAGCTCGGCCTGGCCGCGCAGCCGGTCGGTCACGTCCATGACGAACTGGTAGCAGCCGGTGCGCGCGCCGGTCGCGTCGCGTAAGGTGCGGAAGCTGATCTGGTAGGCGGCGCGGGCGCGGCGGGGATCGCCGTATTCCTCGACCACGGTGATCTCCTCGCCGGCCAAGCCCCGGCCCCAGCCGGCCCGTACCTGGGCCTGATGCTCGGGCTGGTCGGCCAGCAGGGCGAGCATGTTGTCGCCGACTCTCGGTCTCACGCCGTAGATGCGCTCGAACTCGTCGGCATTGGCCTTGTTGATGGCGAGGATGGTGTAGTCGAGGTCGGCCGCCATCACCATGATGTCGGTGCGCTCGACGATGGTGGCCAGCAGGTTGCGTTCCGCCGTCCGCTCGGAGACCTGCTGTTCCAGGGTCTCGTTGAGTTCCTGTAGGCGGCGCTCGCTCTCGGCCAGGCGGTGCTCGGTCTCCTTGCGCCGGCTCAGATCGACCGTCACGACCAGGAAGTTCTTGAAGCGGCCCTCCGCGTCGTCGAGGCGCCGGATGCTGGTATTGGCCCAGATCGCGGTGCCGTCCGGGCGCCGGTAGCGCTTGTCGAGGGAGGTGCTGCGTCCCGTCCCGATCGTCTCCGCGACCGCCGCCAGGCTCGGCGACAGGTCGTCCGGGTCGGTGACGGCGGTGAAGTCGAGCCCCAGCAGGTCGTCGGCGGATCGTCCGAGGATGCGGCAGAGTTCGGTGTTCACCCGCAGGAAGCGGCCCTCGGCGCTGACCTCGGACAGGCCGACGGAGGCACCGTTGAAGATCGCCGCCAGGCGCTCCTCGCTCTCGCTCAGGGCCGTCTCGGCCCGGCCGCGCTCGATCGCCGCCTTGACCCGCTCTCCGACCTCCCGGATCAGGTTTTCCTCGGCCTGGGTCCAGGCGCGCGGGGTCGCGCTCTGCACGGCCCAGAGCCCCACCCACCGCTCTTCCCGGAACAGGATGACGTCGACATAGGCGGCGACCTGGCGCGACGTTAGGCCGGCTCTCGCCTCCTCGCCGAACCGCGGGTCCGCGGCGATGTCGCCGACCGCGACGACCGCGTTGTGGCGGTAGGCCGCCAGCAGGTCCGGGCCGAAATCCGCCAGCGAGTGCGTCCCGACGAGCGATACGACGCCCTTCGTATAGTCCCGCTCGACCGTCATCAGGCTGCCGGCGATCTCGGCGTAGAAGACCCGGGTGGCCCCGACCCGCTCGCCGAGACGGCGGGCCGCGACCTCGGCGATGTCCGTCGGCGCGGTCAGCGGCCGCAGCGCGTCGCTGAGGTCGAGCAGGAAGGATTGCCGCTCCTCGTTGTCGTGGACCTCCCTCCGCGTCCCGCCCGTGACCGCGGGGGAATGGCCCGGGATCGCCGGGCAGGCGCCGGAGAGACCCTCGACCCGCCCGGCCGCATCGCGGACCGGCGCGAAGAAGAGGGAGAACCGCGCCGCCTCGTGCTCGTCGTCCCGCTCCAGGGTGTGCATGGCGGCGTCCGTATGGACCGGGCGGCCGGACGCGGCCTCGTTCACCAGGGGTTCGAGACCGGCCCTGATGTCGGACCAGACCTCGAGATAGTCGCGCCCGAGGGCCGCCGGATGCCTGTCCCCGAGGATGCCGGCGTAGAGGAGCGTCCGCCCGCTCCCCCAGACGAGGAACATCGGCTGGTGCGAGGCGAGCATCGTGCCGACGAGCGTCGCCAGGGAGCACGGCCAGGTCGCGGGCTCGCCGAGCGGCGAGGCGCTCCAATCGTGCCCGCGGATGAGCGCGCTCATCCTGCTGCCGTCGGCGAGGAAGGCCGGGACGTAGAGAATGGCATCGGATCTGCCGTGCATGACGTTCCGTCTCCGCCTCGCGCGCCCGCGGCGCGACCGGCCGACCTTGTGGCTGTCCGCCCGTCCGACCCATCGCCGAACGGCCACGGCACCATGAGCGCCACCTCTTTGACATTTCGGTGGTGACGCGAGGGTGCCGCGGGCGGGTTCGGTCGCGGTCTCGGCCGGCGGGAGAGCCGGCACGCGCGTGCCGGCGATCCGCAGCTTGAGCGGTCTCACAAGGAGAGGCGGCTGTCAAAGCGGACGTCGCGGAAAGGAGGTTGTCGCGGTGGCGGTTCCTCAGGGCTCGGCGGACGGCCGCAAGATGCGGCAAAGGCATCATGCCCGCGATGGATCGAGAGCTCGTTCGAGCCATCGCCGTTGTTCCGTCTCACCCACGACCCCAAGGTAAGGTCGCGGATGAGACCAGCGGTCTTTGGAAACAGCCGTTGGCTCCGTCCTCGAATCGTCGCCAAGCTTTTGGTGCGATGTCGACAATCCGAGATGGGCCACGGCACCGTCGATCTCGGGCTTGACCGAGATCGAATCGATGCGTCGGCACCTCGGGCCGGTGGCATGAAACGGACGATGTCCCGGCGGTTTCATCGCGCAAGGCAAACAAACCCTCACCGCACGATCGGATCGCAGGACCTCCAGGCCGCCGCCATCCGCCGCCTCGCGTCCGCCGGCCGTCTTCAGCGTTCCGCGACCTGGTCGAGATAGGCGCCGTAGCCCTCGTCCTCCATCCGCTCGCGGGGCACGAAGCGCAACGAGGCCGAGTTGATGCAGTAGCGCAGGCCGCCACGGTCCCGGGGACCGTCCGGGAAGACGTGCCCGAGATGGCTGTCGCCGTGCTTGGAGCGGACTTCGGTCCGGATCATGCCGTGGGTGGTGTCGCGCAGCTCCGCGACATGGGCCGGCTCGATCGGCTTGGTGAAGCTCGGCCAGCCGCAGCCGGATTCGTACTTGTCGGAGGAGGCGAAGAGCGGCTCGCCCGACACGATGTCGACGTAGATTCCGGGCTTCTTGTTCTCCAGGTACTCCCCGGTCCCGGGCCGCTCGGTCCCGTTCTGCTGCGTGACGCGGTATTGCTCGGGGGTGAGCCGGGCGATGGCGGCGTCGGTCTTCTCGTAGGTCGGCATTCGGCTGTCTCCGCGGCGTCTTCGTTCGACCGCAATATGGCGCTTGCGCACCGCGACGACGACCGTCCCGTCATGCGCGGCGTGACGGGCGGGATGCACGGATGCGGCAGGTCGAGCCCCCGTTCAGGACGCGGCCGAGACGATCGCGGTGAGCGTCGCGACGGAGACGATCGTCGCGACCACCACCGTGGCGGCCGAGACCTCCATCATCGCGCCCGACCGGTGCGCGAGGAGGAACGCGTTCGCGCCCGTCGGCAGCGCGGCCGTCACCACCATGACGATCGCGGCCGGCTGCGGGATCCCCGCGACGGTCACCGCCAGGGCCATGCAGAGCGGCATGACCGCGAGCTTGATCACGACGGCGAGCAGGACGGGCGGGCCGACATGGCCCCGATGCAGGACCGGGAGCGAGGCGCCGAGGCTGATCAGCGCGAGGGCCGGCGCCGCGCCGGCGAGGAGTTCCAGCATCCGCCGGGGCGCCTCCGGGACGGGGAGGCCGGTCCCGTTCCAGACGGAGGCCGCCAGGATCGACGAGATGATCGGATTCTTCAGGCTGCCGACGACCGTGTCCCGCACCGTGGCGAGGAGACGCCGCTGCGGCCCGCCCCGGTCGAGCTCGACGAGGACCGTCGCCGCCGGCAAGAGGAGCAGCGAGTGGGCGGCGATGATCGACAGCAGGATGGCGAGCCCCGCGCCGCCCCAGACCGCCCCGACGATCGGGATGCCGAGCAGGACGGTATTGCCGAACGCCCCGTTCAGCCCGAACACCGCCGCCTGGGCGATCGTCATGCGCAAGAGCGCGAGGCCGAGGAGGACCGACAGGGCGAAGACCGGCAGCGCCACCGAGAAGTAGACGGCGATCACGTCGAGGCGCGGCGCCGTCCTGGCACCGACGATCGACAGGAACAGCAGCGAAGGCAGCAGGATCCAGAAGATCAGGCCGGTCAGGCCCCTGGTCTCGCTTCGGTCGACGATCCCGAAACGGACGATCAGGCGCCCGATCACGATCAGGCCGAAGACGGGAAGGATTACGGTGACGAGCGTCGACGCGATCGTCGCGAGGTTCGACATGCTGTCGGGGTCCGGTCTGGGGAGGCGAGTGCTGCGACGTGGCCGGCAAGCGGAGAATGCGGGCTGTCGCATGCCGGCGACGATCCCGGCAACGCCCGCGGGCCCTCAATGTCGCCCGGGACGGGAACCGGGGGCAGGGCGCGGAGCGTCGACAGCCCTCACCGCGCGGTCCGGCGCTGGAAGAGGCGCAACACCGCGTCGCCGCGGGCCACCGCGTCGTCGAGGGCGTGCTGCGGCGTCTTGGTGCCGGCGAGCGCCGCCTCGATCTCCTCGGCCCAGAGGTCGCGGATCTGCAGCATGTTGCCGAGCCGGATGCCGGCCGTGTCGCGGGTCGGCGGGTGGCGCGTGATCGCGTCGACGGCGACCCGGAGCATCGGGTGGCGGGCGTAGAAGCCGGACGCCTCCGCGTCGGCGAGGGCGGCCTTCGTCACCGGTACGTAGCCGGTGTTGCGGTAGAGGAGCGCCTGCGCCGGGAAGCTCAGCACGAAGTCGAGGAAGGCGGCGACGCCCTCGTAGTCCTGCGTCGTCTTGCCCTGCATGACGTAGAGCGAGCCGCCGCCCAGGACGGCGTTCCGGGGCGTGTCGACCACGTCGGGGTAATACGGCATCGGCCGGATCGTCCACCGGAACCGGTCCTGCGCGGCGATCGTCCCGTACAGGCTCGACGAGGTGAGGAAGAGGGCGCACTCGCCCGATGCGAACAGCGCCTCGCCGCGATTGGTCCGGCCCGCGTAGCGGAACGCCCCCTCCCGGGACAGATCGACGATATTCTGCAGGTGCCGGACCTGGAACGGCTTGTTGAAGACGAGTTCGACATCGAAACCGTCGAGCCCGTTGGACCGGGTCGCGATCGGTCTACCGTGCCAGGCCGACAACTGCTCGATATGCGCCCAGGTGGGCCAGGCGGTCGAGAGCGCGCAGCGGGACGGCTCGGCACGCTGCAGGGCGCGGGCGGCCTCGAAGACCTGCGGCCAGGTCTCGGGCAGGTGGTGGGGATCCAGCCCGGCGCCCTCGTAGCGGTCGAGGTTGATCCACATCACCATGGCGGAGATGTTGAAGGGCAGCGACAGCATGCTGCCGTCGCGGGCGAGGTAGTTCGTGGCGATCACCGGCAGGAAGGCGTCCGGCGCGATCGTCCGCCCGGCGGCGGCCATCACCTCCGAGACCGGCTTCACCGCGCCGATCGCCGCTGCCATGGTGCCGTTGCCGACTTCGAAGACCTGCAGGATGTGCGGCGCGGCCCCGGCGCGATAGGCCGCGATGCCGCCGTTGATCGTCTCGGCATAGGGCCCCTTGTAGATCGTGACGACCCGGTAGCCGCTCTGCGAGGCGTTGAACTCCTCGGCGATGCGCGCCACCAGGGCGCCGTTCGCCCCGTCGAGCGAGTGCCAGAGCTGAAGCTCGGTCACGGCACGGGCCGCGACCGGCGACAACGCCAGAAAGCAGGCGAGGAGGCGCGCGATCACGCGTCCTGTAAACATGGGCCGTCCTCCCCAGGGCATTTTCCGACGAAGTGAATACCGTTCGTCGAAGAAAATGTGGCAGACAAAGACCGAGAGCGCTTCGCGATTGCAGCGCGATCGTGAAGCGCTCTATCCGAGCTGCCGCGGCAGCAGCAGGCGCAAGGACGTGCCCTGCCCGACGACGCTGCCGATCTCGACGCTGCCGTGCAGCCGATGCGCGACCAGGTTGTGGATGATGTGCAGGCCGAGACCGGTCCCGCCGCGGGCGCGCGCGGTGGTGAAGAACGGGTCGAAGACGCGGTCGAGGTGCCGGGGCTCGATGCCCGCCCCATCGTCGCTGATCTCGACGAGCACCCGCGTCGGCTCGGCTCGCGCCGCAACGACGACCCTCAGGGGGCGGCCCTCGCGTGCGCCGTGGTCGATCGCGTTCTTGACCGCGTTGGTCAGCACCTGGGCGAGCACCCCCGGATAGGTGTCGAGGCTCAAGGCCTCCGGGCAGTCCGCCGCGATCTCGTGCCGGCCCGGCCGCGCCAGCGCGCGCAGGCTGCGCAGCAGCTCCTCGATCCACGCCCCGAGATCGATCACGCGCCGCTCCTCGAAGACCTGGTCGGAGGCGACCTGCTTGAAGCTGTAGAGCAGATCGGAGGCCCGCATCAGGTTCTGGGTCATCAGCTGCGCGCCCTCCCGCATCCGGGCGGCGTGCTGCGTCAGGCGCGAGCGCGAGAGCCGGTTCTCGTTGACCAGGGCCTCGAAGGCCGTCGACTCGCTCTGGACCTGGGTCGAGGTGGTGAGCGCGATCCCGAGCGGCGTGCTGATCTCGTGCGAGACGCCCGCCACCAGCTGGCCTAGCGAGGCCAGCTTCTCGGAGCGCACGAGGTCGTCCTGGGCCTGGCGCAGGGTCGCGAGCGCCGCGTCGGCGCGCTGCGCGGCCTCCCGCCAGCCCTCCTCCCGCCGCCGCAATTCAGCGAGGAACGTGTCGGAGGCGCGGGCGATGTCGCCGAGCTCGTCGCGCCGGGAGGCGAGGCCGACCCGCACGATGCCCGGATCCGTCGTCGCCCGCAGCACGTTGCGGGTGAGCAGGCGCAAAGGCCGCGTGATCGAGCGCGCGACGCTGACCACCGCGACCGTGCCGAGGAACAGAGCCCCCGCCGCGCCGGCGAGCAGCAGCCGGCGGATCGCGGCGCCGACGCGGTCGGCATCGTCGACGAAGGCGCGGTTGAGCGCCTGCGCATTCGCGCCGAGCCTCGCGTCACCGCCGTTCATCGCGGCGATCGCCGCCTGCTGCTCCCGCACCCGATCGACCGTGGCGGCGAGCTGGGCGCGCCAGCCCCGGATCGCCGTCGCCATGTCGCCCGGGAGGGGCGAGGCCGCCGTCAGGCCCTCGGCGCGGCCGGCAAGCTCCGCGCCCTCGGCCACGACGGCGGCCGCCTCCTCGGCGCTGCGGCGGTCGAGGGCGGAGGCGGATTGCTGCGCGAGCCGCAACGCCGCGAGCGTGATCCCTTGCGTCGCGAGTTCCGCCTCGTTCGACGTCACCGAATGCCGGATCAAGGCGGCGACCTCGGCCTGGAGCCGCCGCTGCGCGTCGACGGTCTCGCGGATCAGCCGGTCGCACCAGGCGATCAGGGCGTGGCCCGACTGCGTCGCCCGGGTCAGCTCGAACCCTTCGGCGATGACGCGGTTCAAGCCGGCGTCGCTCTGACTCCGCGCCCGGTAGGAGCGCAGCAGCGCGGTCAGCTGGCCGGCCTCGGGCTGGCCGGCGAGGACGGCGGTCAGCCGCGTCCCCGTCTCGTCGAGGAGCCGGATGTCGGCGGCGAGCTCGTCGAACTCGATCTGGAACACGGGCTGGCCGATCCGGGTCTTGTTGAGCTCGACCGCCGAGATCGCCTCGCGCAGGTCGCGCAGCGCGCTGACGACCCGCTGGTTGCGCTCGAGCGCGTCGTCCCGGGCGGTGAGGACCGCGACCAGGCGCGCATTCTCGTCCTGCTGCCGGCGGCGCTCGGTGTCGGTCAGCGCCACGAGCCGGTCGGCCCGCCGCGCGATGCCCGCCGCGGCGATCTCGATCTCGCCCTCCAGCTGCGCCAGCCGGCGCATCTCGTCGACCTGGGCGGCGAGGTCCTGCCGGACGGTGCCGATCAGCGCCGCCTGGTCCTGCATCCGGGCGACCCCTTCGAGCTGGCCGAGCTGGCTCGCGGCCTTCGCCGCCAGCGCCGCGAAGCGGTCGCGCGCCGCCGCCCCGGCGCCCGCCGGCCGGCCCACATAGTCGTCGCGGGCCTTGTTGAGGAGCGTGAAGGTGTGGACCGTCTCGCTCGACAGAACCGCCCCGTCGCGCGCCCGCTCCGCCTCGATCAGGAGCAGCCAGGCCGCCACGGCGATGACCATCGCGACGACGACCGGAATGGCGCCGACGATGAACACCCGGCGGGCGACGCCGTAAGATCGGAGGAGGCGCACCCTGGAACGAGGCTCGTGGCGGGAGGAGGGGGCGCAACTCTGGCAAAACCGGTCGTTCGTTGTCCAGCAGGCCGTTGCGATCACGCGTGCCGCGAGGCTCACCGCACCAGAACGTCCGTCGCCGCCGCGAAGCCGACCCGCGGAGTGCCGAGCGCGAAGTTCGCGATCCGCTGCCCCGAATGACCGACGAGCCTCAGGGTGACGGGCCCGCCCCGGGAGGCCGTCGCGCCCGAGAGGCGGCTGATCTCGGGCCGGTCCGTCAGGGTGTCGAAGGCGCCGCCGAGCATGCCCGGGCGGCTGAAGCCGTCCTTCGTGATCACGTCCCACCGGATCGTCTCCGGCACCGACGTGTCGCGGACGCGATGGGCGGGGGAGAACAGGGCGACGTAGGATTGCCGGAACCCGCCGCGGCTCGCCACGAAGGTGCAATCGGCGACCGGCGTCAGGCCGAAGACGAGGCCGGCCGTCGCCCGCGTGGTGCAGGTCAGCGTGCCGGCCCGTTTCTGCGGCGGCGCCGGCCGGCTGCCATGGGCAAAAGCCGCGCTGCCGGCGACGACGGCAGCCGTGACGGCGATGGCGATGGCGTTCATGGACGTGGATCCTGCGGGTGCCGGGCTCGACTCTTCATGGCGTCTTGCGCCGTCATCGGCCCCGGACTGAAGCGGGGCGTTCACTACGTCGGTTCGGTTTCACGACTATTCCGTCGAATGTTGCGTGCGCGGACGTGAACGACAGAGAGACTCTTCCGAGTGGAGCGCGATGCATTGTCCGAGGAGAGGCCGCGGCCGGTCCCGGCTCGCGGCATCGATGCCCGCGTCGTCGCGCGGGCTTGCCCGGCGCGGCGCGGCGGGCCAGATCACCCCGCCCGACGGACTTGCCCGGTGCGGGCGCCGGACCGCGTGCCGGATGGGAGAGCGATGGACGAGCCAGCGGCCGGCCCCGCGCACGGGACGCCGGAGATGATCCGGCATTGCGCGGCCGAATGCATGGAACTGGCGGCCATGTTCTTCGCGGCCGCCGCCGAGCGGCTGACCGAGAACGACCTCGCCGGCTATCGCTGCGCGATGCGCTGCGCCGCGGCCGCCGCCAAGTCAGCGCGCGAACTCGCGGCGCTCCTCGGGACCGAGGCGGCGCTCGACCGGCCGCGGGCCGAGGGCGCCGCCTACTCGAACAGATCCGGGTAGCGCGCCTCGGCCCGCGGCAGGGCGCGCACGATCTCCCACAGGTGGTGGCGCAGCGCCGCCTCGGCCTCCTCCGGGGCGCGGGCGTCGATGCCGGCGAGGATCGCGCGGTGCTGCTCCACCAGGGGCAGCATCGCGGCGGCGTCGGCGAGCGTAAGCTGGCAGGCGCGGTCGAGATGCGCCTTCACGTCCTGCACCGCCTCCCAGGCGAGCGCGCAGCCCGCCCCCTCGGCGAGCGCCGCGTGGAACAGCGAATCGGCGCGCTGGAATCCCGCATGGTCGCCCGCCGCCGCCCGCTCCTCCTGCAGCGCCAGGAGGTCGTCGATCCGCCGCCGGCTCGTCGGATCGAAGGTCTCGCAGGCGCGCCGCACCACCGCGATCTCGATCGCCTCGCGCACGAAGCGCGCCTGCATCAGCTGCGAGACCGAGATCTTGGTCACCACCGTCCCGCGCTGCGGGCGCACCTCCACCAGGCGGGTGCGGGAGAGTCCGATGAACGCCTCGCGCACCGGCTGGCGCGAGACGCCGTGGCGGGCGGCGATCTCCTGCTCCGACAGCCGCGTGCCCGGCAGCACGTCGAGCGCGATGATCGAGCGCCGCAGCGACGCCTCCACCCGCTCCGCCGCCGAGCCCGTCGTCACCTCGATCATTCCGCTTCACAGCCTCCGCGCGATATGCATACACTACCATACAAGTCGGACGCCCCACCAGAAGGGCGCCGGCTGAAGGGAGGATAACATGACCCCGAGTCTCCCCTTTCCAGGTCGCCTCACCCGCCGCACCGTCGCGCTCGGCCTCGGCGCGCTCCCGGCCGCCGCCCTGCTGCGGGCCGGCCCTGCCAGGGCCGCGCCGGTCACCCTGCGGCTCTCCTCCTCGCTGCCCGCCGATCCGAACTCGGCCCACTGGCTCTGGTACGACCGCTTCGCCGCGAGCCTGAAGGCCAAGACCGGCGACGCCGTGCAGGTGCGCTACTTTCCCGACAACCAGCTCGGCAAGGAATCGGACGTCGTCGGCTCGGTGAAGCTCGGCGTCGTCGACATGATGATCTCCGGCTCCTCGATCTGGTCGACGCTGGCGCCGGAGATCGGCGTCCTCGATCTCGGCTACCTCTTCCCGACCATGGAGAGCGCCGGGCCGATCCTCGACGGGCCGGCGGGCCAGCAGCTCGACCGGATCTTCTCCGACCGGATCGGCGTGAAGGTGCTGAGCTGGGGCTACAGCTTGGGCGGCCGCAACGTCACGGCGCGCGAGGCCGCCGAGACCCCGGCGGCGATGAAGGGGAAGAAGATCCGGGTGCTGCCGGTGGCGAACTTCGTCGCCACCTTGCGCGCCATGGGCGCCTCGCCGACCCCCATGTCCCTCGGCGAGGTCTACACCGCGCTCCAGACCGGGGTGATCGACGGGATGGAGCACGACGCGCCGACGATCCTCGCCATCAAGGCCTACGAGGTGGCCAAACACGTCACGCTCACCCGGCACATCTGCAACCCGCAGACGATCGTCATCGGCAACCGGGCCTTCGCCAAGGTTCCGGCGGCGCATCGCGACGCCTTCCTCTCCGCCGCCGCGGAGGCGACCGCGTTCCAGCGCGGCCAGGCCGCCGCGATCGAGGCGCGGGCGCTGGCGACCCTGAAGGGCAACGGCGTCGGCATCCACGACTGCGACCGCACCGCCTTCCGTGCCCTGGTGACGCCGCTCTGGGACGAGTTCGCCAAGGCCTACCCGGCGACGAAGCCGATCCTGGCGGCGATCACCCAGGCCTGAGGAACCCGCCCATGGTCGTCGAGACCGGCGCGGCCGCCCTTCCGGCCCGCGCGTCCCTGCCCGCCGCGATCGTCGCGAGCCTCCTGCGCGCCGTGCAGGCACTGGCGGCCCTGGCGCTGCTCGCCGACCTCGGGGTCGTGGCCGCCGCCGTGCTGTGGCGCTTCGCCACCGGCGATTCGCTCGAATGGGCCGACGAGGTCGCCCGCATGCTGCTCATCGTCGTGGCGTTCCTGGGCGGCGCGGCGGCGGTGGCGCATGGGCGCCATGTCGGCATCCGCATCCTGCGCGACGCGGTGCCGCCGGCGGTCGGCGCCGTGATGGAGGCGGCCGGCCTCCTCGTCGAACTCGGCGTCGTCCTGGCGCTCGCGGCTTGCGCCCTGTCCTACGCGGCGACCGCGGCGACGCAAGTGACGCCGTTCGGCCTGCCGCAGAACCTGTTCATCTATCCGCTGGTGGTCGGCGGGGCCTGCATGGCGGTGTTCATCGCCGCGCGGCTCGCGGACCTCCGCGGGCGCGACGTCGGCATGGCCGCGCTGGCGCTCGCGGGGCTCGCGGGCCTCGTCGCGGGCTGGACGATCCTCCTGCCCGATGCGGCGCCGAGCCCGCTCGCGCTCCTGCTCCTCGCCTTCGCCGTGGCCCTGGGCTCGGGCATCCCGATCGCCTTCGCGCTCTCGGTCGGCGCGCTGGTGTTCCTCGTCTCCGACGGCGGCATCGACCCGGCGGTCTTCGCCCAGCAGGCGTCGAGCGGCATCGACAACTTCGTGCTGCTGGCGATCCCGTTCTTCGTCCTCACCGGCCTCGCCATGGAGGTGAACGGGATGTCGGTGCGGCTGATCGAATTGCTGCGCCGGGCCATCGGCGAGCGGCGGGGCGGCCTCGGCATCGTGACGATCCTCGCCATGGTGCTGTTTTCCGGCATCTCCGGCTCGAAGCTCGCCGACGTGACCGCGGTCGGCACCGTGACGGTGCCGGCGATGCGCCGCTCCGGCCAGGACCCGCGCGAGGGCGTGGCGCTGCTCGCCGCCAGCGCCATCATGGCCGAGACGATCCCGCCCTGCATCAACCTCATCATCCTCGGCTACGTGGCGAACATCTCGATCGGCGGGCTTTTCGCGGCCGGCATCCTGCCGGCCCTGCTGATGGCCGCCGCCCTCGTCGCCGGGGTGGTGGTGTTCTCGGCCCGCGCCCGCCCGGCTCCGGTCGAGCGCTCGCATCACGGCCTGCGCCACCTGCTGTGGTCGAGCGCGGTCAGCCTCGGGGTGATCGTCATCATCTTCGGCGGCTACCGCTCGGGCTTCGCCACCGCGACCGAGATCGGCGCCTTCGCGGTGGTCTACGCGATCGTGGTCGGCATCCTGTGCTTCCGCGAACTCGGCCTGCGGGCGCTCGCCGACCTGTTCGTGCGCTCGGCGACGCTCGCCGGCATGATCCTGTTCGTGGTCGCGGCCTCGCAGACCATCGCGTTCTCGCTCACCATCAACCAGGTCCCGCACGCGCTCGCCGAGGCGATGATCGCGCTCAGCCACGGCGGCGGCGCCTGGATCTTCCTGCTGGTGTCGATCGCGCTGCTCGTGGTCATGGGGGCGGCGCTCGAGGGCGCGCCGGCGCTGATCATCTTCGGGCCGCTGCTCCTGCCGGTGGCGCAGGGCTTCGGCATCGCGCCCCTGCATTACGGCATCGTGCTCATCATCGCGATGGGGCTCGGCCTGTTCGCGCCGCCGCTGGGCCTCGGCCTCTACACCGCCTGCGCGGTCGGCGGCGTCTCGCTGGAGGAGACGGTGCGGCCGATCGGCAAGTATCTGCTCCTGCTCCTCGCCTGCCTGGTGCTGATCGCCCTCGTGCCGGAGATCACCCTGTGGCTGCCTCGCAGCATGGGCTTCGTGAAGTGACGGGCGTCGTGACGGAGGACCGGATGGAACGGTGCGGACAGGTCTTCACCCGGGGCGCGGAGATCGCCTGGGAGCCGGCCGGGGAGGGCGTGCGCCGGCAGGTGCTGGCCTACGATGCGGGCGTGATGCTGGTGCGGGTCGCCTTCGAGGCCGGCGCGGTCGGCCCGGCCCACTCCCACCCGCACGTGCAATGCACGCTGGTGGAGCGGGGCGTGTTCGACATCACCATCGCAGGCGAGACCGCGCGGCTCGTGGCCGGCGACACCTTCCTCGTTCCCTCGGGCGCCGTCCACTCCGCCGTCGCGGTCGAGGCCGGCGCATTGACCGACGTGTTCACGCCGATGCGGGAGGATTTCGTCCCGGAGAACGGTCAGTGATAGGAGCGTTCATAGGCATGTCCGCCTTTGCCGATCGCGGCATGATTTTGAAAAGCTGGAAGATATTTTAATAGATTGGCATAAATATCGTCATTTTTATCATAGTATTGCGAAGCTATAGTTGACGGTTAATGGATATAAATTATCAACACGGTCCGCCGCCTCATCATTAGAGTTTGTTCGAGCAAGATTTTGCATCCAAGAATTGGTGCAGATGAGGCCGCCCCACCCTCCCACCTCATCCTGAGGCGCTGGCGATCGAAGATCGCATTCGACCGTAGGGAGCCTCGAAGGAGGCCTCCAGACGGCTCCGCGATTTCTGGAGCCCTCCTTCGAGGTTCGCTTCGCTCTCACCTCAGGATGAGGTCGAGGGTGGGACAACCGGTCCGGCGGGTTTCATGCCGCCCGGACCGTGGCGAGGAAGCGGTCCACCTCGGCGCCGAGTTGCTCGGATTGGCGCGACAGCTCGGTCGCCGCGGTCAGGACCTGGGACGCGGCGGCGCCGGTCTCCTCGGCGGCGCCGGCCACGCCGGTGACGTGGGCGGTCACCGCGCTCGTCCCGGCCGCGGCCTGGCTGACGTTGCGCACGATCTCCTGCGTCGCCGCGCCCTGCTCCTCGACCGCCGCGGCGATCGCCGTGGCGACCCGGCTCATCTCCTGGATCCGGGCCGCGATGCCGCCGATCGCGGTCACCGCCTGGCCGGTCGCGCCCTGGATCCGGCCGATCTGGCCGCCGATCTCCTCCGTCGCCCGGGTGGTCTGGTTGGCGAGTTCCTTGACCTCGGCGGCGACGACCGCGAAGCCGCGCCCCGCCTCGCCGGCCCGCGCCGCCTCGATCGTGGCGTTCAAGGCCAGCAGGTTGGTCTGGCCGGCGATCGTGCCGATCATCCCGACGACGTCGCCGACCCGGGCGGCGATGCCGCTCAACTCGCGCACCAGGCTCTCGGTCCGGGCGGCCTCCTCGGCGGCGTCCCGGGCGAGGTTCGCCGAGCCGCCCGCCTGGCGGCCGATCTCCTGCACCGAGCCGCCGAGTTCCTCGGCCGCCGCCGCCACCGTGCCGACATTGGCCGCCGCCTCGCGCACCGCGCCGGCCGCGCTCCCGGACCGGTCGGCGGTCTGCGCGGCATTCTGCGCCATGGCGCCGGCGGTGGCCTGGAGCTCGGTCGCGGAGGCCGAGACCGCCCCGACGATGCCCCCGACCGCCTCCTCGAAGGCCCGGGCCATCGCGTGCAGGGCGCGCCGGCGCTCCGCCTCGAGCCGCTGCCGGTCCGCCTCGGCGAGGTCGGCGCGCCGCGCCGCGTCCTCCTCGGTCAGATCCCGGATCCGGTCGACGGCGCGGGCGATGTCGCCGATCTCGTCGGCCCGATCCGCGCCGGCGATTCCCGTCGTCACTTCACCCTGCGCCATGCCGTGCAGGGCCTGGGTCAGGCGCTTGATCGGCGTGGTGATGCTGCCGGAGAAGGCGTACATGATCGCCAGGGCGAGGAGCGCCACCGCCGCGCCGGCGCCGAGCTGCCACAGGAGATCCTGGCGCGCGCGCTCCGACAGCATGGCGCCGAGCCGAGCGGCATCGTCCATGACCAGGGCGCGGGGCACGGAGATCAGCACCGACCAGGTCTCGCCGGTCCGCCCCAGCGTGATCGGGGTGACGACCCGGACCTCGTCCGAGGCGGCATCGTGCCCGACGAAGCGGCGTCCGGCGCGCAGCACCTCGCCGTAGGTCTCCCAGCTCGCATCGGTCTTGCTCAACGGCGCCCCGATCCCGGCGGCGTGGCGGCTCGAGGCGACGACCAGCCCGCCCTGCGTGACGATCGCCACGGAGCCCTTGGCCTCGTAGAGCGAGGCGTTCACCGCCTCGACGGCGCGCTGGACGAAGGCGAGGTCGAAATCGGTGCCGGCCACGCCCATGAACCGGCCGTCGGACAGGATCGGCACCGAGATCGTCGCGAGGACGACCGGCTTGCCCTGGACGATGTAGGGCAGGGGCGCGAGCAGGCTCTCGCGCCTCGTCTCCTTCGGGCCGAGATACCAGCCGCCCTTCATCACGCCGTTCGGATGCAGGGCGCGGCTGTCGTACTCGACCAGCGGCTGCAGCGCGACCGTTCCGTCCGCGCCCCGCGTCCAGTAGGGTAGGGCGCGGCCGGTATGGTCCGAGCCCATGTCGGCCCGGTCGATGTAGGCGTCGTCGGCGCCGTCGAGGGCGTCGGGCTCCCAGGCGGCGTAGGTGCCGTTGAAGTCGCTGTTCCGCCGCAGGACCCCGAGCAGGACGTCGTTGAGCTGCTGGCGGCGCAGGCCCTCGCGGGTCGCGCTCCTCTTGCCGGTCCCGATCACCTCCAGGGCTCCGGCGGTGTTGCGCGCGGCCGCGAAGGCGAAGTCGAGCTTGGTCTGGATCGTCGTCGCCTGGTTGGCCGCGACCGCCTGCAGGTTCTCCTTGCTCTTGCGGTCGAGGATCTCCTCGGTCGAGGCCGCCACCAGGGCGCCGGTGCTCGTCGCCGCGTAGAGGCCGTAGCCGACCAGGCCGAAGGCGGTCAGGCTGACGCAGATGCCCGAGACGGCGATGATCTTGACCTTGATCGAGCGATACGTGCCGCGCGGGGGGCGGGCCGGTTGGTTCATGGCGGACCTCGACGATGCTCGCGACACCGCGGACGCAACCCGGACGGCTGCTTCGGGACGGGGACGATCGTCATCCGGTCGCCGGTGTGGCCCGGAGACTGTCGAAGGTGATCCTCTAACAGGTCCTTAAATTGGCTTTAGACCAATGTATCAAGTGAGTTGTTTTTCCTGTCTTTGCGGTTTGATCCAGATCAATGCGCGTTTGATCGTCGCGGAAGCCGGCGCCGTCCGGCGTCGTTCGATGAGCGGCAATGCGAGAAATCGTGTCACGTCACGACGACAAGGAATGGCAAAGATTCGTTGTTCCTTAATCGCCGTTCGCGACCATCGACGACATGCCGCTTGTTCTCGTGATCACGGTCATGGTTCCATCATTGCGACCTCGGGCTCTCCGTCCGGCCGCCCTCATCGGCGTCGCCCCCTGCGCGGCGAGCCTGGTCGCCGTTGCGGCGTCGATCGGGGAACGGGGTGCGACCATCCGGGAGATCGGTCCGTCATGACCAACGTTCGGGTCCTCCCGCTCCACCTCACGCCGGACGGCGCCCTGCGCCTCTGCGCCCAGCTGGAGCGCGATGCGCGGGCCGGCGTCGATCTCGGCTCCCGGCGCGTGCAGATCGCCGGCCTGTCGGAGTCGCTGGCGCAGGCGCTGGAAGTCCTCGGGGACGACGTTCGGCGGGTCGTCGCCGCCTTGCCGGACGGAGACCCCGTCTCGTGCCGGCTCTGCGAGGCGGCCCTCGCCACGGCGCAGATCGTGCAGACCGTGATGCGGTGGATCGATACCGACCTGATGCACGGCCCGCCCGGAAGCGCGCGCCGGGAGTGAGGCTCACCGCATCGCCGGGGCCCGTGGCGTCACGCCTCGCGCAGGCCGGGCTTCACGCCGGGCTCGAAGGTGAAGACGATCCCGGTTCTCTCCAGGGCGCGGCGCACCGCCAGGACGGTGTCGGCGCGGGGCCGGACGACGGAGCCGGAATCCTCCAGCCGGTTGACGGTCGAGATCGAGACGTCGGCGAGCCTCGCCAGCTCCTCCTTCGACAGGCCCGCCATGCCGCGGGCGGCCCGGACCTGGCCGGGGGTCAGTCCCTCGGTGCCGGCCGGGGCAGGTCCTGGGGCCGGCGGCGTCTCGGGCGCGGCGGCGCCGTAGCGGGTCCGGCCCGGGACGTTGAGGCAGACCCCGACCCATTCCCGTACCGAGCCGTCGCGGTTGAGGACCGGGGCGCCCCGGGCGTTGAACCAGCGGTAGATCCCGTCCGCGCACAGGACCCGGTAATCCGTGTTGTAGGGCGCCGTATGCTCCACCGCCGTCGTCCAGGCCGCCAGCGTCCGGGGGCGGTCGTCGGGGTGGACGGCGTCGAGCCAGCCGAGGCCTTGCATCTGCGTGTGGGTCTGGCCGGTGAGCGCCATCCATTGCGGCATCTCGCTCGGCTCGCCGTTGGCCTTGTTGACCCAGAACACCGACGCGGTGGCGGCGATCAGGGCGTTCAGCCGGTCGTGCCGCTGCAGCAGGGCGCGCGCCGCATCGTGCTGGGCCGTCACGTCGAACACCACGCCCATGCCGCGGCAGGGGGCGCCGTCCGGGCCGAGGATCGCCTCGGCATGGTGGAGGATCCAGCGCTGGGTCCGGTCCGGCCGGACGATGCGGAACTCGCGACTCACCGCCTGGCCGGAGCGGAGGACCTCGATCTGGTCGCGGTGGGCGGCCTGGTCGTCGGGGTGGATCATGTCGAGCCCGAAGCCGAACGTCATCTCGGTGGCCGGGTCGAGCCCCAGGATGCGGTACAGGCCGGGCGAGGCGGTCAGCCGCTCGGAATGCAGGTCGGACGACCAGAAGCCGACCTTGCCGGTATCCTCGATGAGCTTGAGGAAGTGGCGCGAGGAGAAGGCGTGCGGGGCGGCCTGCGTCGGGGGCGCTCGCATCAGGGCACGCGTCGGCATCTCTCCACCTCTGTCCGTCCGGGCGTCGCAGTGGCGGGTTTCATGCCATTCGGGCCATTAAGGAAAGCTTAAATGCATCGAATCGTGGATTGGGCGAGGGCGTACCGGCGTACCTGCCGCTCCAATCCTGCCGCAACGTCATGTCATCGATGGGAAATCTTTCAAATTTGCCGGTCCCGGTTCCGGGCGTCCGGAGAATGAGCGGAAATGCCGGTCGACCATCCCGGCATATGCCTGCTTTTGCGGGTCCTCGTTCAGGGTCCGGCAGTCGGCAGGGATGCAATCTGCGGGCGGGAGGGGCGAAGACCCCGTTTCGCGGATGGGGACGATGATGCTGCTGGGGAGTCCTGCACTCAAATCGACGCATCCGGCCGCCTGATGAAGGTGGTCGAGTTTGCCGTCGACGTCACGGCGGCCGTGGAGCGGCGGCTGCGGCGGGCGGAACTCCACCACGGCATCGACCGCGACCTCGACGGCATCGCGGCTGCGGTCTCGCAGACCTCCCGGCAGGCCGTGACCGCGGCGAGCGCCGCCGAGCAGGCCACGGGCAACACCCAGAGCGTCGCCGCGGGGGCCGAGGAACTCGCCGCGTCGGTCGGGGCGATCAGCCAGCAGGTCGGGCGGTCGCTGGAGGTGACGCGGCGGGCCGTCGGTCAGGCCGAGGCCACCTCGGCGGTGGTGACCGGCCTCGCGGCGGCCGCCCAGCGCATCGGCGAGGTCGTGGAGACGATCGACCAGATCGCCGGCCAGACCAACCTGCTGGCGCTGAACGCCAGCATCGAGGCGGCCCGGGCCGGCGAATCCGGCAAGGGTTTCGCGGTCGTCGCCGCCGAGGTGAAGAGCCTCGCGGCCCAGACCGCGCGGGCCTCCTCGACCCGGGCGGTTGACGACGCGGCCCGCCTGGTCCGCGACGCCTCCCGTAGCATGGCCGGATGAGCCCGCCGACCGGGCGGGACCGTTGCCTGGCAGGCCGGCGCGGGACGGCTGGTCCAGCGGTCGTCGCCGCTTGATCTGTGACAAGGCGGCACGGCCGGGCGCGCTCCACGCTCGGGGACGATGCCGGAGGCCATGTCGATGATGTCGGGCGATCCCTCAGTGTGGCCGACGCCGGCCGACCCCTATCCGGCTCCGGCCCGGCCGGCCGAACCGCCGGAAGTGCCCGTGCCGGAGCCGGCGGGAATCCCGGTCTCGCCGGTTCTGCCGCGCGAGGACGAGCCGGTCGGTGTGCCGCCGGGCACACCCGCCGAGATCCCGGTCTCACCCACGATGCCCCAGCCCTGGGACCGGATTCGATGAGCCGGTCCGCCGCCAGGCGTGATCCCGTGCGTGACCGTGACCCTGCGCGTGACCGTGACCCTGCGCGTGACCATGACCCTGCGCGTGACCTGGCCCGGCTCGGCAGGCCGCTCATCCTGCTGGCGGTCGCGAATGGCGCGCCGATCCTGGCGCGGACGCTGCTGGGCGACCGCGTCGCGACGCCCATCGACCTCGACCGGACGGTCGCCGACGGACGACCCTTCTTTGGGCCCGGGGAGACCTATCGCGGGCTTGCGGCCTCCTGTGCCGCCACTGCAGCTCGCCGCCCCCGCCTTGGGGGGGCCCCGCGACCGGGCTCGCTCTCGCGGCGGCGTCGCTCACCGGGGACCTCGCCGCCAGCTGCGCCGAGCGCCGGCTCGGGCTGCCGGCTCATGCACAGGCCTTCGGCCTCGACCAAATCCCGGAGGCGCTCCCGCCCCTCCTCGTGCTGCGACGACGGCTGGCCCTCGGCCCGGCGGACATCGCCGCGACCATCGCGCTCTTCACGCTCGGCGAGGTCGTCCTGGCGCGGCCGTTCCATCGCCCGGGGCCTGCGGGACAGTCCCTGCTGACGCTGAGCAGCCGGATCGGCGGAAGCCGCCAAGGATCCTCCCGTCGGAGCCGGTGCGTGATCAGAGCGCCGCGGTCACGCCCCCCTCAGACGATCGGAACAGGTGCTGACGCCGAGCAGGGAATAGGCCGGGCAGGTCCCGATGAGGGCCGTCGCCAGCAGAACCGCTCCGAACGCGGCGGCGAGCCACACCCAGATACCCGATAGGACATCATAGGCCGAGATCAGCAGCGCCAGGCCGAGGACGACCCGAAGCGAACGGTCGATCGTTCCGATGTTTGCAGTCATGGCGGCCATCCATCGCGCGGGTGATTCGACAGGACGAGACGCTGAGGTTCGTTCCGGAATTCATGTCCGGAGACTCTCGATGGGGTCTTTTCATTTGTCTATCGAAGGTAAAAACCATGACCGTCGATAGGACGGCGAGATCGATTGCGCCTTGCGATGGATCAAGGTCGGATCGTCATCATGCCGGACACGACCGTCTCACCGGAGCGAAGCGGCGGGCGTACGGATCACGGCCTCAGGGACTTGAGATAGGCAGTCAGGTCCGAGGCGTCGTCCGGGGCGAGGCGGAATTCGGGCATGGCGGGATGCCGGACAGCCACGCCCTCGACGAGGAAGTCGGCGAGATCGTCGACCGGGATGCGTCCGGCCAAGTCCCGGAACGGGGGTGCGTGCCGCATCGGGCTCGTGGGGGCCTTGCCCGAGGGAGACGCGGCACCCCGGGGAGCGACGGCGTGGCAATGCGCGCAATGCGCCCGCGCGAAGGCGAGGCCGCGCCCGGCATCCGCGTCGTGTGCGGCGGCGAGGAACGCGAAAAGCCAGGGGACCTGCGCCAGCCAGAGGGCGCAAAAACCGGAACGGCCCGCTGCGATCATCGCGTTCGCCTCCTCGTCTCGACCACCGCGTCCCCATCGCCGCCGGTCCGCCCGCGGAGCGGCCTGCAGCACTCCCAGAAGTCCAGCCCGGCGCGGGACGCACATTGAGGAAGATCAAGGCGGTGCGAGGAGCGGGTGCGAGGCTGCGGCAGGAGACGGGCTCCCCCTTACGTCGGGGTCGGGCCCAGAGCGGGAGTGCATCGTGCCGGGAACGGCTCTTCAGGTCGGCACGACCGACGATACGCCGCCGGCCGCGGCGGCCCTCCTCGGCGTGATCCGGTCGCTCCTCAGTGAGCTGCATCCCGACTTGCGCCGGCCGGTCCCGGTCGACCTCGACAGCGACCTCGAGCGGGACCTCGCCCTGGACAGCCTCGGTCGGGCCGAGCTTCTCCTGCGCCTGTCGCGCACCTTCCGGGTCTCGCTGCCGGCTCGCCTGATCGGCGAGGCGGCGACACCCGCCGACCTTCTCGCCGCGATCCAGGCGGCCGGCGCGGCCCGTACCGTCCGGGTGGTCGCAGGGGAGGAGGGCGCGCTGCCGCCTGCGGCCGAGCCGCACCGGGCAGAGACCCTGCTCGACGTGCTCGCCTTCCACGTCCGCCATCATCCCGACCGGCCGCATCTCCGGCTCCCGCAGGAGGCCGGACCCGAGACGATCCTCACCTACGCGGATCTCGACGCGCGCGCCCGCCGCGTGGCGGCGGGCCTCCTCGGCCACGGGCTCGCGGGCGGCGACCGGGTCGCGATCATGCTGCCGACCGGGCCCGACTTCTTCCCGGCCTTCCTCGGGACCCTGCTGGCGGGCGGCGTGCCGGTGCCGCTCTATCCGCCGTTCCGGCGCACCGGGATCGAGGACCACCTGCAGCGCCAGGCCGGCATCCTGGCCAATGCCGGCCCGGAGATCCTGATCGGCAGCCCGGACCTCGCGCCCTTCAGCCGGCTCTTGCGCGACCGCGTCGACACGCTGCGGGTGCTGGCGAGCGTGGAGGAGCTGGCCGCCGCGGACCCGCTCCACGCTGCCGTCCCGGCGACGGGCGCGAGCCTCGCGCTGATCCAGTACACGTCGGGCAGCACCGGCGACCCGAAGGGCGTGATGCTGACCCACGCCAACCTTCTCGCCAACATCCGCGCCATGGGCGAGGCGCTCGGCGCCTCGTCGTCGGACGTGGTGGTGAGTTGGCTGCCGCTCTACCACGACATGGGGCTGATCGGCTGCTGGCTCGGCAGCCTCTATTTCGGGGCGCCCGCGGTGATCCTGTCGCCCCTGGCCTTCCTGGCGGATCCGGCGTCCTGGCTCCAGGCGATCCACCGGCACCGCGGCACGATCTCGGCGGCGCCGAACTTCGCCTACGAGCTCTGCCTGCGCTCCTTGCGCGACGAGGACCTGACGGGGCTCGACCTCGGCTGCTTACGCGTCCTCACCAACGGGGCCGAGCCGGTGAGCCCCGACACGCTGGCGCGGTTCGCCGAGCGCTTCGGCCCGCATGCGTTGCAGGCCTCGTCCCTCATGCCGGTCTACGGCCTCGCCGAATGCGCGGTCGGCCTCGCCTTTCCGCCCCTCGGCCGAGGGCCGCGCATCGACTGGATCGAACGCGCGGCGCTCGACCGCGACGGCGTCGCCCGGCCGGCACCCCCGGGCGCGCGGGACTCGATCGGGTGTCCGTCCTGCGGCGGGCCGCTGCCCGGCCACCAGATCCGCATCGTCGACGAGGCCGGGCACGAGCTGCCCGAGCGCCGGGAGGGCCGCCTGCAGTTCCGCGGCCCCTCGGCCACCGCCGGCTACTTCCGCCGGCCCGACCTGACCCGCGCCCTGTTCCGCGGCGACTGGCTCGAGAGCGGCGACCTCGCCTACCTGGCGGGCGGCGAGATCCACGTCACCGGGCGGACCAAGGACATCATCATCCGGGCCGGC
The DNA here is from genome assembly GCF_019216885.1 of Methylobacterium sp. SyP6R. NCBI lineage: Bacteria > Pseudomonadati > Pseudomonadota > Alphaproteobacteria > Hyphomicrobiales > Methylobacteriaceae > Methylobacterium > Methylobacterium synurae. The sequence goes on from NZ_JAAQRC020000002.1 coordinate 53,355, forward strand.
CGCAAGATCCATCCGCACGAGATCGAGGCGGCGGCGGGCGCGGTCGCGGGCGTGCGCAAGGGCTGCGTCGCGGCGATCCCCGGCCGCGACCCGCGCACGGGGACCGAGCGCCTGATCCTCGTCGCCGAGACGCGGCTGACGGACGGGGCCGCACGCGCGGAGCTGCACGGAAGGCTGATGCGGGCCACCGCCGCCCTGCTCGACCAGCCGCCCGACGAGATCCTGCTCTGCCCGCCCCACACCGTGCCCAAGACCTCGAGCGGCAAGATCCGCCGCGCGGCGATGCGGGCGCTCTACGAATCCGGCGATTTCGGCGGAGCCCGGCCCGGCCCGCGGGGAGAACTCGCCCGCCTCGCCCTCGGCAGCGTCCCGGCGCGGCTGCGGCGCGGCACCCGGCTCGCGGGCGAGGCGGCCTATGCCGCCGCCTGGTGGGGGTTCGTCGTCGCCCTCGGCGCCGTCCTGTGGCCGCTGATGCTGGTCCTGCCGAGCCGGACCTTGCGCCACGCGACCCTGCGCGCCGCCTTGCGGATGTTCTTCCGGCTCTCCGGGATGCCGCTCGCCACCGAGGGCGGTCCGCCGCTCCCCGGGGCACTGATCGTCGCCAACCACGCGAGCTACCTCGACGCGGCGGTCCTCGCCGCGATCCTGCCCGGCACTCCGGTCTTCGTCGCCAAGCACGAGCTGGCGGGCCAGCGCGTCGCCGGTCCGTTCCTGCGGCGCCTGGGCGTGGCCTTCGTCCATCGCGGCACGGCGGAGGGGGTCGCTGATGCGGGCGCGCTCCTCGCGCGGATCGAGGCGGGCGAGCAGATCGTGGCGTTTCCCGAGGGCACCTTCACCCGCGCGCCGGGCCTCGGCGGCTTCCATCTCGGCGCCTTCGCGGCGGCCTGCCGGGCGGGCGTGCCGGTGGTCCCCGCCGCGATCATCGGCACGCGGTCGCGGCTGCGCGCCGACCAGTGGTTTCCCCGGCGCGGGACGATCCGCGTCGTTCTCGGCGCCCCGATCGCCCCCGACGGAACCGGCTTCCCGGCGGCGATCCGCCTGCGCGACGCGGTGCGCGGGGTCATCCTGGCGCGATGCGGCGAGCCGGACCTCGGCGCCGGCCCCACCTTTGCGCCGGGTGCGGGGGCCGACGGCCATGGCTGAGCGCGGCGAGCCCCCGATCCTGCCCCAAGGCGAGGCGCCGGACACCCTCCCGGCCCTGCTGCGGAGCCGGGCCGCGAGCCGCCCGCAAGGCCGGGCCTACGCGGCGCATGATCCCGGCACCGGCCGTCTCGTCTTCCACGACTGGGCCGGGACGGCGGCGCGGGTCGCCGCTCGCGCCGCCGCACTCGCGCGCCAGGGCGTGACCGTGGGCGAACGGATCGCGCTTTGGCTGCCGAACGGCCTCGAATGGGTCTGGTTCGACCAGGCCGCCCTGTCGCTCGGCCTCGTCGTGGTGCCGCTGTTTCCCGACGAAGCGCGGGCGACGATCGCGTTGCTGCTCGCCGATTCCGGGACCTGCCTCGTGGTGGTGCCGCGGCCGGAGGCGTGGCAGGGCCTGGGCGAGCACGCGGCGGGCCTCTCTGCCGTGCGGTGCGTGATCGCGATCGACGGCGTGCCCGGTCCCGAGGCCGATCCGCGCCTGCGCGCCCTCGGCCCCTGGCTCGCGCAGGCCGAGGGCGCCCCCGCGCCCGCCCCGGCGATCGGTCCCGACACCCTGGCGACCCTGGTCTACACCTCCGGGACGACGGGCAGGCCCAAGGGCGTCATGCTGAGCCACCGCAACCTCGTGTCGGTCGCGCACGCGGTGCTGGCGCGCAATCCGGGGACGGAGCGGGACGTCTTCCTGTCCTACCTGCCGCTCGCCCACATCTTCGAGCGGGTGGTCGGCTGCGTCCTGCCGCTGATCCTCGGTGCGCCGGTGGTGTTCGCCCGCTCGGTCGCGCACCTGCCCGAGGATCTGCGCCTCGCGCGCCCGACCGTGCTCCTCGTCGTGCCGAGCGTGCTCGACCGCCTGCACCACACCGTGACCGAGCAAGCCGGGCGCTCCGCGCCGACGCGCCACCTGCTCCGGGCCGCCCTCGCCCTCGGCTTCGACCTCTACGCCGCCCGGCGGGACGGCCGGCCGCTGGGACTCGCCCGCCGGGTCGCGGGCACCGCCCTGCGGAGCCTGACGGCCTGGCGCCTGCGCCGCGCCTTCGGCGGGCGCCTGCGGCTCGCGGTCTCGGGCGGCGCCCCGCTGCCGGAGGACGTCGCCCGCTTCTGCCTCGCGCTCGGCCTGCCGCTGGTCGAGGGCTACGGCCTGACCGAGGCCGCCTCGGCGGTCGCGGCCTTCGCCCTCGGCCAGACCGTCCCGGGCTCCGTCGGGCCGCCCCTGCCCGGGATGGAGATCCGCTTCGGCGAGGACGGCGAGATCCTGGTGCGCTCGCCCGGCGTGATGCGCGGCTACTGGCGCGAGCCGGCGCTGACCGCCGAGGCCCTGCGCGACGGCTGGCTGCATACCGGCGACCTCGGCGCGTTGCGGGACGGCTGCCTCGTGGTCACCGGCCGGATGAAGGAACTCATCGTCCTGTCGACCGGCGAGAAGGTTTCGCCGGAGGTCGTCGAGGTGGCCATGGCCCGCGACCCCCTCGTCCTCCAGGCGATGGTGGTGGGCGACGGCCGGCCGCGGCTGAGCGCCCTGGTGGCGGTCGATCCGGCGGAGTTCGCGCGGCTCGCCCGCGGTCTCGGCCTCGATCCGGCGGAAGCCGGCGCCCTCGACCGTCCGGAGGTCCGGCGCGCCGCCCTCTCCCGCATCGCCCGGGCGCTCGGCGATCGTCCGCGCGCGATGCGCGTCGAGGCCGTGCGCCTCGTTCCGGGACCCTGGACCGTCGAGGACGGCCTCGTCACGCCGACCCGCAAGCTGCGCCGCGCCGTCCTGCACGGCCGGTTCGCCGGCGCGCTCGCGGACCTGCGCGAGGAGACGGCGCCGCCGGAGCGCCGTCGCGACCTCACCGCGTCGCCCGCTGGCCCGCCTGGAGGCTGAGGATGTAGTCGATGATCGCGTCCCGCTCGGCCCGCTCAAGCTGCAGGCTCGGCATCCGCTGGTGATGGCTCTGCAGGAAGACGCTGAGGGCGACCCCGGTGGTCGACGGCATGGCGGCGATGCCGATGAAGGACGGGCCGACGAACCCGCCCGTACTCTGCTCGCGGCCGACCACATGGCACCGGCTGCAGAGCTGCACGGCAAGCAGCCGGCCGCGGGCGACATCCGCCGCGGCGGCGACCTCCGGGAAGGCGACGTGCGGGCGGGCGCCCGTGGCGAGCAGGGCGGCGAGGACGACGGTCCGGAGGGCGGCGGAAGGCCGGAGGCTCGAAGCGCCGGCGCGACGCCGGGACGCGGCGACGTGGACCCGCGCGACGCTGGCCGCGAGCGGCAGGGCGGCGCGCAGGACCTCGTCCGTCCGGGGAGGGCAGGGGGTGTCGGGGTGGGATCGGTGCATCGGATGGCTCCATCCGGCGTCGGCCGCCATCCGGCGGGCGGCATGGAGGCCCGAGGATACCGGCCCCGGACCGGACGCGGATGATCTGGATCAACGCGGTTCGCGCCGGCGGCCTGTCGCACCGGTGTCGCGGACGATCGGCCGGCCTTGCTCGGGCATCACTCGGGCCGTTGCGACCAATCCTCGGAGAGCGCCCAATCGCAGAAGGCCGTGACGCTCTTCACCCGGCGGTTGGCACGGGGCAGGACCAGGTAGAAGCCCGGAACGTCGTCCGGGGCCATGCCGGCCAGGGCCGCCGGGCCGAACGGGGCCACGAGACGCCCCGCCTGCAGATCCTCCATCGCATCGAGCATCGAGATGAGGCCGACGCCGAGGCCGGCCAGCGTCGCCCGCCGCATGCTGGCGGCGTCGTGCACCTGGATCCGGTTCTCGATCTCCTCGATCGCGACCCCGAGATGGCCCACGATCCGCCCCCACAGGCCGGGCGCCAGGACGAGGTGCAGCAACGGGGACCGGCGCAGGTCGTCCGGCCCGCGAAGGGTCTCGGCCCGCGCCGGCGCGCAGCAGATCACCTTGGGATCGCGCACGAGAAGCGTCGCCTCGTAGTCGCGCCATTGCCCGAAGCCCCACTGGATCGCCACATCGATCTCGTCCCTGACGAAGTCCGGCACCTCCACCATCGTCTTCAGGCGGATGTCGGCCTCCGGCAGCCGATCGCGAAACCGGTCGAGCCGGTCCAGGAGGTAGCGGGTGGCGAAGTAGGGGCTGGCGTTGAGGTTGATCTGGTGGCTCGGACCGGTCTTGCAGATCCGGCGTACGCCTTCCTGGAACTCGTCGAAGCCGCTCTGCACGTAATGCGCCAGCAGGATCGCGTCCTCCGTGGGTTCGATCGCGCGGCCGCGCCGATCGAACAGGAGCACGCCGAGCGTGTCTTCCAGAAGCTTGATCTGCTGGCTCACCGCCTGCGGCGTGACGAAGAGTTCGTTCGCGGCGTTCCGGAAGCTCCGGTGGCGCATCACGGCGTGGAAGACCCGCAAGGCGTTGAGCGGCGGCAGGCGCACGCCCCTCGATCGCACGGCCTCGTCCCGGCTGCCCTGGACGTGTTTCGGACGATCCGGTCCCGGATCGCGAACAGGGCGCCTCACGCGGAAGAGTTCCTCGATGCCGTCGACGACGGGCGCCATGATAGGAGGGCCGTCCTGCCGCCGCAACGCGATGCCGCGGCACCGGCCGTCACTCCCCGTCCGTCACGTATCCCTTGAGCCGGTCGTCCCGGCGCGCGGCCGCGTCGCGCTGTCCCGGGTCGCCGTAGCCGCCGCCGCCGGGCGCCTCGAGGATCAGGCGCCGCCCGGGCGGCACGTGCTGCCAGCCCTTGCCCCGCATCCGGGTGCCGTCGTCGAGGGTGACCCGGCCGGGGGCGCCGTCGCCGCCGCCGTCGCGGCCGCGGGCCGGATTGTCGATCCGGTCGAACATCGCCGAGAAGTCGAAATCGTGCCCGTCCTCGGCGGCGATCTCGATGATCTGGCCGAGGCCTCCCCGCCAGGTGCCGTCGCCGCCGGAATCGGGCCGCAGCTCCTTGCGCCAGATCACCACCGGGCCGGTCTGCTCGGTCGCCTCGATCGGCATCGTGTGCACGCCCGAGGGGAAGGCGGTCGCGGACAGGCCGTCGAGGTTCGGTCGCGCGCCCATGCCGCCGGAATTGAACATCAGCACCTCGGCCCGGCGTCCGGATCTCCCCGGGACCGGGCGCAGGGAGAGGTGGATGTTCCACAACGACGCGGCGCCCTCGGCCAGCACCCGTCCCGGCAGCGCCTTGGCCAGCGCCCCGAGCACCAGATCCGGCACCAGGTGCCCGAGCACGTGGCGCAGGCTCACCGGCGCCGGCCGCTCGGCATGCAGGATGTTGTTCGGCGACGAGACGGTGAAGAAGGCGAGCGAGGCGGCGTTGTTCGGGATGTCCGGCGCCACCACGCATTTGAGCGCGTAGGAGGCGTAGGCCTTGCTGTAGATGATCGGCACGTTGATCCCCCATCGGCTCTGGGGGGCGCTGCCGCTGAAATCGACGTGGATTTCGTCCTCGCCGATGGCGATCTCGACCGAGAGCGGGATCGGCGCGTCGTAGCCGTCGGTCGTCAGGGTGTTCGTCCAGCGGCCCTTCGGCAGGGCGCGGAGGCGCTCGGCCATCGCGGTCCGGGTCCGGGCGAAGATGAACTCGGCGATGGCGTCGAGGGTGGGCAGACCGATCTCGCGCAGGAGCGCGACGAGCCGGCGGTGGCCGACCTCGTTGCAGGCGGACAGGGAGTAGAAGTCGCCGATCACCTGGTTGGGCTCGCGCACGTTCTGGCGCAGGATGCGCACGAGATCCCGGTTCACCGTGCCGCGCTCGGCGAACTTCATGATCGGGATCTGGATGCCCTCCTCGTAGACGGATTTGCCGTCGGCGCCGAAGCCGCGCCCGCCGACATCGACCACGTGGGCCGTGCAGGCGAAGAAGCCGACGAGCACCCCGTCGAGGAAGGAGGGCGACACCATGGTGATGTCGTGCAGGTGGCCGGTGCCGAGCCACGGATCGTTGGTGACGTAGGTATCCCCCTCGAACATCTCCTCGCGAGAGATCTCCGCCATGAAGTTCCCGACCGCCTCGGCCATGGTGTTGACGTGGCCGGGGGTGCCGGTGACGGCCTGGGCCAGCATGCGGCCTTGCGGATCGAACACGCCGGCCGAGAGGTCGCCGGCCTCGCGCACCGAGGTCGAGAAGGCGGTGCGCAGGAGCGTCGTGGCCTGCTCCTCGACGACGGAGATCAGGCGGTTCCACATCACCTGGAGGCGGATGTCGTCGATCGCGCTCATTGGTCGGACCCTTTTGCCCTGAATCCCTTGCGGACGAGACAGATCGACCCGTCGCCCTGGATCACCGCGTCGAACGGCGAGGTGACGACGGTGGAGGTCTCGCGCTCCATGATCACCGCCGGGCCGGCGATCCGGTCGCCGGCGCTGAGGCTGTCGCGCGCCACGATGGCGCTCTCGCGCGGCTCGCCGCTCGCCGGATCGAACACCGCCCGCCGGGTCGTCCCCGCCACCGCCCGGCTTCCCACGGGATCGAGGCTCTCGCGCCGGGGGCCGGGCGGCTCGTCCTGCACCTTCACCGAGAGGGTGACGATCTCGACGTCGAGGTCGTCGAGCCCGTCGATCGGCCGGCCGAAGAACTGCGCGTAACGCGACCGGAAGGCGTCGCGGATCCGGCCCGAATCCTCATTGCGGAAGGGGCGGTCGGGCAGGGACACGGGGATCTCCCAGCCCTGGCCGACATAGCGCATATAGGCGACCACCTCGACGGTGAGGGAGGCGGCCGTGCCGGCGCGCACGAAGCGCTCGGCCGTCCCACGCAAGTCCGCGAGCTGGGCGTTGAGGGCCGCCGCGTCGAAGGCCGAGAGCCGGATCGGGCGCGAGCCGACCGCCTCGTAGCCGAACGGCGCCTTGAGGAAGCCGATCGCCGAGCCGACCCCGGCCCCAGCCGGGATGAGGCAGAGATCGATACCGAGCTTCTCGCACAGGCGTGCGGCGTGCAGGGGCGCCGCGCCGCCGAACGCGATCATCACGCCGTCGGCGATATCCTTGCCGTTCTCCACCGCATGGACCCGGGCGGCATTGGCCATGTTCTCGTCCACGACCTCGCCGATGCCGAAGGCCGCCGCGACCGGCGCGAGGCCGAGCCGGTCCCCGATTGCCGCCGCGACCGCGGCCTCGGCCTTCGCCGCCGAGAGCGTGATCGCGCCGCCCGCGAAGGCGTCGGGATCGAGCTTGGCGAGGAGCAGGTCCGCATCCGTGATCGTCGGTCGGGTCCCGCCGCGCTGGTAGCAGGCCGGGCCGGGCTCAGAGCCGGCGCTCTCCGGGCCGGTCTGGATGCGGCCCATGGCATCGACCCAGGCGATCGACCCGCCGCCGGCCCCGATCTCGATCATCTCGATGACCGGGATCGAGATCGGCATGCCGGAGCCCTTGCAGAACCGGGTGGTGCGCGCGACCTCGAAGCTGCGCGCGGTGCGCGGCTGGAAGCCCTCGATCAGGCAGATCTTCGCGGTCGTGCCGCCCATGTCGTAGGACACGACCTTGCCGAGGTCGAAGCGCCGGGCGATGTCGGCCGCGAAGATGGCGCCGCCCGCCGGCCCCGATTCGATCAGCCGGACCGGGAATTCCGCGGCCGTCTCCAGCGAGACCAGGCCGCCGCCCGAATGGATCATGAAGATCGGGCACTCGGCGCCCGCCTCCTTGAGCCTGACCTGGAACCGGCCGAGGTAATCGGCCATCTGCGGCCGCACATAGGCGTTGGCGCAGACGGTGTTGAAGCGCTCGAACTCGCGCATCTGCGGCGAGACCTCGGACGAGAGCGAGATCGGCACGCCGACCTTGCGGCTCAGGATCTCGCGGGCGCGCCGCTCATGGCCCGGGTTGGCGTAGGCATGGATGAAGCCGATCGCGATCGCCCCAAACCCGCGCTGCGCCAGCACGTCGCCGAGGGCGTCCAGGGCGGCCTCGTCGAGGGCGAGCATCTCGTCGCCCCTTGCCCCGATCCGCCCGGCCACCGTGAAACGGTCCTCGCGCGGCACGAGGGGAGGGGGCAGGCGCAAGGAAAGGTCGTATTGATCGAAGCGGTTCTCGGTCCGCATCTCGATCACATCGCGAAACCCCTCGGTGGTGACGAAGGCGACCCGTGCGCCGCGCCGCTCGATCAACGCGTTGGTGGCCAGCGTGGTGCCGTGGATGACGAGGCCGAGATCGGCCGGCGTGACGCCAGCCTCCCGGGTCACGACGGCGATACCGTCGAGGATCGCCTGTTCCGGCGCGGCGTAGGTGGTCAGCAGCTTGGTGGAGAACAGGCGGCCCCGGACATCGAGGACGATGTCCGTGAACGTGCCGCCGATATCGGCGCCGAGGCGGATCTGCGGATGCGACGTCATCGATGGTCCTCAGGCAGAAGGGCGGCCGGTCTCGTCGGCAGGAACGGCCGGGGGCGAAGCGGCGGGCGTGACGGCGTTCCCCGCTCCGTTGCGGCAAAGATCGGCGGCCGGGCGTGCCCGCCGTCTCGCCGCGCGCGTCGAACGCCGGGGAGATGGCCCACGCCCGGGAGCCGTGCGCGGTTGCGGATGCCGTCATGGGATCTCGATCGGAATTTCCCTGTTCACCTCGCCGCATGAGCCGTCTTGCATTGTTTCAAGACTGTCAAAATCAATACCGTGCATAGTCCTGCCACGGGGCAGATGCAAAAAGCATGCAACGTGGGTGCATCATGCTGGTCCGGCACAGGATGAAGGCTAGTTCCAGCACGGATGTCAGGATACGAAGAAATCGACCGCACCGTAAAATTTTACTTGCCTGTCGGTGCGGTCGAGATGAGGGGTGGAGCGGCCCGCCGATGCGGCCGCCACCGGATTCCGCGCCTGCCGAAGGGGTGCGGCCTCGCCGACCGGCCCTCGGACGAGATTAATGATAAGTAAAAATGCGTGGGATGCCGGCTGGGCGGCCGATCTCGTCGGTTCTTCCGGAGATGGTTGCCCCCGGTTCGAACGCCTCGCTTCCAGCTGTAGCCTTCGTGTCCGGACAAGGAGTGCGGCCTTATGCCAGGCGATTGTTCCAATTGACAATTTTATGACCGAAGAAGTTTTCGGTTGCTTTGCTGCCGGAGACGATGAAATTCGCTCCCGGTCGCGCCGTCGACTGGGGGATTTGCTGGTTGACAAAGTGCGCGCCAGGCACTCTAAGTCACAACCGCAAGTGTCCATGTCTTGATCCGTCCCGAAAGGAGTCGGCGATGACAAAAGGGCTTATTGGTTGTTGGGACCTGATTGCGTGGCAGCGAAAAGATGCCGCCGGGTCCATTACTTATCCGATCGGCGAGCATGCGGTGGGATCTCTGATCTACACCCATGACGGCAACATGGCGGTGCAGATCGCGGCCGCGAACCGGCCGACGATCGATACGGGCGATCCGCTCAACGGGGGAACGGTGGAGGAGCGGGCCACCGCGTACTCGACCTGCCTTGCCTATTTCGGCACGTTCGAGGTCAACGGGGACGAAGTCGTCCATCACATCACCGCGAGTCTGTTCCCGGGATGGACGGGGCAGAGACAAGTCCGTCCGTTCACGCTCGTCGACCATATCCTGACTCTGCATACGCCGGTTCAGCATCTGCCGTCCGGCGACGTCACGAACGCCCTGAGCTGGTCGAGGCGCGGCCACGTCAAGTAAGGCGTCGCCGATCCAGGTCGTCTCTCTCGGTAAAATCGTCGATTAACCGGCTCTCGATTGGCCGGCTGTCGTAAAGCTCGGGACGTCGGCAGGCGATGCCGATTCGGTCCGTCGATCGATGGGGATGCGGCGTGGGAACACTCAACCGGACGCGCGCTCAATCGGGCTTGGGCGACGGCGAGGTCGCCAAACCCGCCATAGCGGGCAACGCCGATCTCGACGTCATCGCTCAGCACATGTTCGCGCTGATGATGCGCAACGTCACGTCGGCCGGGTACATCATCGTCGAACCGGTCGGCGGTGCGCTCTCGAAGCCCGGTTGCGTGATCGCCTCGCCGTCCTATCCCCGGATCACGCCAGGCATCGACCAGGATTACGTGTTCCACTGGGTGCGCGACGCCGCCATCACGGCGATCGAGATCGCCGCCGCGCAGGGTCCGGCGCCGGCGGTCGGCGGCGCGCAGAGCCTGATCGACTACGTCACCTTCTCGCGCCTGTGCCAGGAAAACGTGCAGGAGGCCGCGAAGCGGGACACGCAGCTGACGCTCGGTCACGCCTGCTTCACCGTCGACGGGCGCCCGCGGCCCTGGAGCGAGCAGAGCGACGGTCCCGCCCTCCAGACCATCGCCGTGATCGGCGTCTACGACCGGCTCGACGCGCCGACGCGCGCCGTCGCGAACGAACTCATCCGGATCAATCTCGACTATCTCCTCGGGGTCTACCGGCAGGCCACCATGAATCTGTGGGAGGAGCACAAGGGGTTGTCGTTCTTTGCCCGCTCGGTGCAGCTCCGCTGCTTCCGGGAGATCGCGGCCAACACGCTCGGCATTCCGGTCCCGGCGGGGACCGATGCCGCCATCGCGTGGCTGGCCGATGCCCTCGACCGGCACTGGAACGGGACCGCCTACCTCTCCGTCCTGGACGCCGACCCGCCGCTTGCCGCCGATGCCGGCTACGACTTCAACATCGACGTCATCGGCGCCTGCCTCTACGGCGCGGTCCCGCCGACCGATCCCAGGCTGCTGGCGACCGCCGCGAAGCTGCGCGCCCAGTGGGCCGATCCGGCCTCGGCGGTGTTCTACCGGATCAACGGGGACGATGCGCGGCGCGGATTCGGGCCGTTGCTCGGCCGCTATCCCGGCGACATCTACGACGGCAACACCCGCGACGCGGAGCAGGGCGGCCACCCTTGGGCGCTCTGCAGCTGCAACCTCGCCGAGCTCTACTATCGCGTCGCGAACGCCGTCGATGCCGGCGGGCGGGTTCCCCTGGACGAACTCTCCCGCGACTTCTTCGGCCAGGTCGGTGTCGGGGCCGGCACGGCGGCGGCCCCGGCCGCGCAGGCGCTCCGGACGGCCGGCGACGCCATCCTGCGTGCCATCGTGTTCCACAGCAACCATCTCGAGCTGAGCGAGCAGTTCGACAATACCAGCGGCTACGAGAAGAGCGTTCGGAACCTGACCTGGAGCTACGCCGCCTTCCTCTCCGCGGTGCGCGCCCGGACCGGGCAAGCGGTGGAGGGCTGAGCCATGGCGGACCGGACCGCGCGCTTCCTCGACCTGTCCGCCCGGCTGACCGGCTGGTCCGTGTTCGACCTCCGGGCGACCGGCATGGCCGAGGCGTATGTCGCCGCCGCCGATGCGCGCCTGCCGCCGGGGCTGCTCGACGGCCTGCTCGCCGCGGGGGGCGACGACGACGCGATCATGGACGATGCGCGGCTGGGTCCGCTCGCGCGCACCCTGATCCTGCTCTGGTACACGGGGTCGTGGACGGTCGTGCCCGGGGTGCCGGCAACCTCGAAGCCGCCCGCCGGCGTGATCTCGCCCGCCGCCTACCAGGCCGGCCTGATGTGGCGCGCCGCCGGTGCGCATCCGGCGGGTGCCGAGCCGCAGGGCTACGCAGCCTGGGCGCTGGAGCCGGAGCCGTCGCCATGAACCCCCCAGACCACTTCGACGTCGTCATCGTGGGCGCGGGCGTGGCCGGCGCGCTCATCGCCGATGCGCTGACCGGCGCCCGTCTGCGCGTGCTGGTCCTGGAAGCCGGACCGGACACGGTCCGCCGCTTCGACGGCTACACGGATCATCTCCGGCAATTCTATGCCGCCCAGGCCAAGGGCCCGGAATCGCCCTGGACGCCCGCGAAGGCCGCGCCGCAGGCCGACACGGCCTACCTCAAGCAAATCGACCTTGCTCACCCCGAGACGCCGCAACCAGGCTACTTCATCCAGCGCGGCCCGCACCTCTACGGTAGCTCCTATACGCGCCGCTGGGGCGGATCGACCCTGCACTGGCTCGGCGTCTCTCTGCGCATGCTCCCCGAAGACTTCGCGATGCAGTCCGAGCACGGCGTCGCCCGCGACTGGCCGCTCGGCTACGGCGACGTCGCCCCCTATTACGCCGCGGCCGAACGGGCGATCGGCGTGTCCGGCGACGTCGCGGAGCAGCGCTATCTCGGGGTCACGTTCGAGGACGGCTACGATTACCCGATGCGCCGGATCCCGCCGAGCTGGTCCGACCGGGAACTGGCCACCGGAATCGACGGGCTCGAAGTGACGGTCGGTACGGAGCGGATCAGCCTCAAGGTCCGCGGCTATCCGGCCGCCCGCAACGGCGTGCCGCGGGCCGGCTATCGTCCCCAGGGCGCGATCGACATCCGCGACCGCGGCGTGCAGGTCGAGCAGAGCCTCGGCGAGCGCTGCGCCGGCAACACCGCCTGCACGCCGATCTGCCCGATCCAGGCGCGCTACCATGCCGGCAAGACCCTCGCCGGTGCGATCGAGGGCGGCCTTCAGGTGCGCGCGCAGGCGGTCGCCAGCACGATCGTGACCGATCCGGCGGACGGGACGGTGCAGCGGATCGAGTACAAGCGCTACGACGACCCGGCCTCGACCGCCTTCACGCCCGCATCGGTGACGGCGCGCGTCTACGTCCTGGCGGCGCACACGATCGAGAACGCCAAGCTGCTGCTGGCCTCCGGCATCGCCGGGGGCGGGGTCGGCCGGGGCTTGATGGACCATCCGGCGCTCTATGCCTGGGGGTTGGCGCCCCGGCCGGTCGGCGCCTTCCGGGGGCCGCTCTCGACCTCCGGCATCGAGGATTGCCGCGGCGGCCGCTTCCGCAGCGAGCACGCGGCGTTCCGCTACGACATCGGCAACGACGGCTGGCGCGCCACCACCGGCGCGCCCGACTCCACCGTGGCCGACGCGGTGCTGAAGCGGGGCCTGTACGGGGCGAAGCTGCGGGCCGCCCTGACCGACATCCTCCCGCGCCAGGTGCGCCTGTCGCTCGCGGTCGAGCAACTGCCCGACCGCGAGAACCGGATCAGCATCGATCCCGCCCATCTCGACCCCATCGGCAACCCGCTGCCGATCATCGACTACCGGATCGACGCCTACACCAAGGCCGGGATGGCGGCCGCCGCGCGGGTGAGCCGCGCGATCTTTCGGCGTGCCGGGATCGAGGACCGTACCGGCATCGACGAGAACTGGTTCCCCCCGGTCAGCTTCGAGGGCGAAACCTTCCGCTACCACGGGATGGGCCACTTCGCCGGCACGCACGCGATGGGGGACGACCCGGCGACTTCCGTCGTCGACCCGTACCAGCGCGTCTGGGGCCATCCCAACCTCTTCGCGGTCGGCGGCGGCAGCATGGTGACGATGGGCACGTCCAACCCGACGCTCACGATCGCCGCGCTGGCGCTGCGGACCGCCGATCACATCCTCGCCACCTTCAAGCAAGGGCCCGGCCATGCTGCTGCCTGACGACGCGTCGAACACCGATCCGACGGCCATCGACGGCGTGACCTTCGACGCCGTGATCGTCGGATCGGGGATCTCCGGGGCGATCATCGCCAGGCAACTCGCCGAGGCGGGCAAGTCCGTCCTGATCCTGGAGGCCGGCGTCGGCGAGCGCTACGAGGATTACCTCGAACGGTTCTACGGCACCGCGTCGAAGGACAACCAATCCCCCTTCGGCCCCAACCCCAACGCGCCGATGCCGCGCAGCGGCGACGTGCACAAGATCACCCCCGGCCGCCCGGATACCAGCGCCTACCTGGTCCAGACCGGGCCCTACGGCTCGGACACGACCTATACCCGGGTGCTCGGCGGGACGACGATGCACTGGGAGGGGAAGGTCATCCGGATGCTTCCGGAGGACTTCCAGATGCAGACTCTCTACGGAAGAGGTGTCGACTGGCCGATCACCAACGAGGATCTCGAACCCTATTACTGCAAGGCCGAGCGCGAGATGGGCGTGTCGGCGAACCGCAAGGATACGGAATATCTCGGCACGTATTTCAAAGACCCGGAATACGTCTTCCCGATGCACGGCCTGCCGCTCTCCTACCTCGACGAGCAGGTCGACAAGGGTATCCGCGGCACGAATGTCGAGCTCTACGGCGAGAGCTTCGCACTCAAGGTCCGACCCTTCCCGCAGGCGCGCAACGGGATTCCCAATCCGGACTACGACAACAAAAAGGGCTTCGAGCCGGTCCTGGCGGTGAGCGACCACCAGTCCGACATGGGCGGGCGCTGCCAGGGCAACAACGCCTGCGTCCCGCTCTGCCCGGTCCAGGCGAAGTACAATGCCGGCAAGACCCTCGCGGCCGCGGTGAAGAACGGCCGGGTCCGCATCGTGCGGCAGGCGGTGGCGTCGCGCGTCCTGGTCGATTCCGATTCCGGCCGGGTCACGGGAATCGAGTTCCAGCATTACAGCGATCCCAAGGTACCGTCGGGCAAGCGCCACGTCGCCCGGGGCACCCTCTACGTGCTGGCCGCCAACGCGATCGAGAATCCGCGGCTCATGCTGGCCTCGGGCCTTCCCGGCCGCAGCGGGCTGATGGGCCGCAACCTGATGGATCACGCCTACCTGCTGAGCTGGGCGGTGATGCCCGAGATCTGCGGCGTGATGCGCGGCACCAACTGCACGGGCGGCATCGTCGAGCTGCGCGGCGGCAACTTCCGCCGGCACCAGGCCGCCTTCAGCGTCGACATCCACAACGACGGCTGGGGATGGGCCGTCGGCTCGCCCTATTCCGACCTGATCGAGCTCGTCGACAACCAGAACAAGTTCGGCGGCGAGCTGCGCCAGGGGCTGATCGACCGCGTGTCGCGCCAGCTGCAGCTCGCCTTCATGATCGAGGTGATGCCGAACGAGAGCAACCGGGTCAGCGTCGACCCGACCTTCACGGATGCGCTCGGCAACATGCGGCCGATCATCTCCTACAACATTCCGGACTACACGATGCGCGGCGCGGCCTATGCGCGCCAGTTCGCCCGGATGGTGTTCCAGCGACTCGGAGCCGCCGACTACACGGCCTACGACCCTGCCGATTACGGCTACGTTCCCTACGAGGGGGAGGGCTACGTCATCCGCGGCGGCAATCACATCGCCGGCACGCACGTGATGGGCAACGACAAGCATAGCTCCGTCGTCGACACGTATCAGCGCTCCTGGGAGCACGACAACCTGTATCTCGTCGGCGCCGGCAGCATGCCGACCATCGCGACGGCCAACACGACCCTCACCCTCGCCGCGCTCTGCTTCCGCAGCGCCGGGGCCATGCTGTCCCATCTGGCGACCGGCCAGTACAGGACCGCGGCCTGACGAAGGAACGCCGATCATGAAATCCAAGCAAGCCAAGCCGATCACCGACATCGACACGCTTCGATCGTATCTGCACACCGCGATGAAGCTGGAACATGCGACGATCCCGCCCTACCTGACCGCTCTGTACTCGATCAAGCCCGGCACGAACCCGGATGCCGCCCAGGTGCTGCGTGTGGTGGCGGTCGAGGAAATGCTCCATCTCGTCCTGGCCGCGAACCTCCTCAACGCCATCGGCGGCACGCCGCGGGTGACCGCCGACGACTTCGTCCCGTGCTATCCCGCCTTCCTTCCGGACGGCGAGACGGATTTCCGGGTCGGCCTGCAGCCGTTCTCGCGCGACGCGATCGACACCTTCCTCAAGATCGAGCGACCGCGCCTCGCCCCGGAGCCCGACATGCAGCTCCTGTATCGACCGGAGGTGACGGCCGAAAGCCGTCATTACATCACGTGCCATCCGACCCAGACGGATTTCGTCTTCTACAGCATCGGCGAATTCTACGACGCGGTCAAAAAAGGATTCTCGAACGTCTACGCGCAGATGGGTGAGAAAATGTTCTGCGGCGATCCCAGAAGGCAAGTCACGTCCGAGTATTATTATTCGGGCGGCGGCTCGCTGACCCCGGTGACGGATCTTAAGAGCGCGGAAACGGCGATCGACCTCATCATCGAGCAGGGCGAGGGCGAGCTGAAGAGCATCTATGGCGACCAGGGCGAGCTGGCGCATTACTACCGCTACATGCAGCTGAAATGCGGTCGCTACTTCCAGAAATCCGACGATACCGGCAGGCCTCCGTTCACGCCGACCGGGCCCGCGCTGGATGTGGACTGGGACGCGGTCTACCCGCTCAAGGCCAATGCCAAGATGACCGATTACGAGCCCGGCTCGGAAGCGGAGGCGGCGGCAAAAGCCTTCAACGACGCCTATCGCGGCTTCCTGCACTTGCTGCAGCGCGCCTTCACCGGGGAGCCGCAGTTGCTGGAGGGCGGCGTGTCGATGATGTTCGAATTGCGCAACGCGATGAACCGGCTCATCCGCAATCCGCTCAGCGAGTCTTCGCCGTTCAACGCCGCCCCGACCTTCGAAGTCTGCCCGCACGGACGATCGCAGGGCCAATCCCCCTGCGAACCCGATGCCGAGCCCCATGTCGAGGAACCGGCATGACCGCCTATCTGAACGATTTCCTCGACTTCTCGGTCGAGATGACCTGCTTCACGCGGTTCGAGCTGCTCGGCACGGGCCAGGCGGAGAACTATGCCGAGGCCGCGCGGGCCGCCTCGGGCGCAGCCTTCGACGAACTCCTGGCGCGCTACGGCACCCTCAAGACCGGTCCCGATCGCATCGTCGACCTGCGCCACAAGATCCTCGGCGACGAGTATCTCGGCCCGGTCGCCCGCGCGATCATCAAGATGTGGTATATCGGCATCTGGTACGAGCTGCCGCGAAGCTGGACGGAGAAGTTCGGCGCCCGCGCCAGCAACACCTCCCGCATGGTCACGCCCGCAGCCTATGCCGAGGGCCTGCTGTGGACCGCCATCGGCGCCCATCCGCCGGGAGCCAAGGCGCCGGGCTATGGATCCTGGGCCAGGCCCCCGTCCATTCCGGCCTTCACCTGTTCCCTCGCGGCCTCGACGGGTGGCCGCGGAGGCGGGCCCGGCGGTGGGCACGACCCCGGCCCGATGGTGACGCAGGTCCGCGAGGGCCACGTCGCCCCGCATCACGCCCCGAAATCGGAACATCCGCCGCCCCATTCCGGAGACTTCCCGAAATGACTGCCCAGCCACCCAAGCTCAAGCGGGACAAGGTCAGGATCGGCGTCACGCCGACACTGTGGTGGAACGACGATTTCTGGTCGATCGACATCGGCATCACCTTCGGGCAATGCGTCAGCGAGATGGCGCTCGCCGGCTACGAGGGGTGCAGCGTCGGGCACAAATACCCGAAGGACCCGTGCGTCCTGAAGGCCGAGCTCGACCTGCGCGGCCTCACGGTCTCCGAACCCTGGGTGAGCACCTATTTCACGATTCCCGAGGGCCATGCGCAGACGATCGCCACCGTGCGCCAGCAGCTCGATTTCCTCGACGCCGTCGGCGGGCACGATCTGGTGGTGGCGGAGTTCGGCGGTGCCGCCAACCCCCAGCCGATCGCGGTGTTCGCCAACCGGCCGATCTTCGACGACAGGCAGTGGAAGCACCTGTGCGACGGGCTCAACGAGATCGGCCGCATGGCGAACGATCGCGGCAAGCGCCTTTGCTACCACCCGCATATGGGAACGGGGGTCAACGTCGCGGCGGATATCGACCGCCTGATGCATGGCACCGCGCCGGACCTGGTGCACCTGCTGCTCGATACCGGGCACCTCTATTTCGCCGGCGTCGATCCTCTCCACGTCGCGAACAAGCACGGCAAGCGCATCAAGCACATCCATCTCAAGAACAACCGCGCCGAGATCGTCGAGCGGGCCCGCACGCAGAACTGGTCGTTCCAGACGGCGGTCGAGAACGGCGTGTTCACCGTGCCGGGCGATCCGGACGGGTGCATCGACTTCCCGCCGATCTTCGAAGCGCTTGCCAGACACGATTTCGCCGGCTGGATCGTGGTCGAGGCGGAGCAGGATCCGGCCAAGGCCAATCCGCTCCGCTACGCCAGGATGGCCCGCGAATACCTCCGTGCGACGTTGGGGTTCTGATCATGCCGCATCCCGAGGTCTATCTCAGCTTCTTCATGTTCACGGCCGACCTGCGGCCCGACGACGTCGTCTATTCCGAGACGATCATCCGTCACATGCGGGCGCTCCTGGACATGGGCTATGACGGGTTCGATCTGCCGATCGCGCCGACGCCGACCCTCGACCACGCGGCGGAGGTCGACAGCTACCGGCGCCTGCGCCGCCGGCTCGCCGCTGCCGGCCTGGACGACCTGCGGATCGCCACCAATGTCGGCACGACCCGGACCTTCGATCCGACCTCGCCGTGGAAGGAGCAGCGCGACGCCGCCCTGGCCTATCTCAAGTCGCGGGTCGACATCACCGTCGCGCTCGGCGGGACGATGCTCGCCGGCCCGATCGTGTTCCCCTACGGCGTCTTCCCCACCACCGACTTCAACGAGCCGCTGTGGAGCGACGCGCTGCAGACGTGGCTCGCGCCGCGCTACGAACTCGCCGCTCCGGTCCTTCGGGAACTCGCCGACTATGCCGGCGAGCACGGCGTCACGCTGGCGATCGAACCGGTCGATCACTGGGAAACGCCGGCGCCGAACATGGTGGCGGACGTGATGGACTTCCTCCGGCACGTCTCGAACCCCCGCCTGGGCGTGTGCGTGGACAGCGCGCACGTCCTGCTCGGCAGCGACGGACCGGGCGCATTCCGCAATGGCATCGCCGATGCGGTGGCCGAACGCCGGCTTCATTACGTCCACGTGTCGGCCCCCGACCGCGGCGTGATCGCCGACAGCTGGATTCCCTGGCGCACGTTCCTGGAGCCGATCGTCCCGCATTATACCGGGCCCTACCTGCTCGAAGTGTTCAACGCCGTGCCGCCCTTCCTCGGGTCGCTGCGGCAGACACGGCGCAAGTTCTGGATTCCCTGCGAGGATGCTCCCGGCCCCGGCCCGAGCGCCTACGCCGTCGCGGAGGCGGCCCTCGCCGCCTTCCGCGAGCAAATGTCGGCGCTGGCGGCGGCGACGGGGTGAGGAGAACGCAGGTCTGCTCGGAGCGCCGCATGATCGCGCCGCTCCGTGCCTAAGCAGATTTCGAAAAAGTGGCTGCCGGTTTTGCGGAAGAAATCTGCGATGAGATAAGGATCTAAGCGGACGAAGCGTTGGCCTGCCAACGCAAGTTTGCTTAGGTCCGGTGAAACAGGCGCCGGTCGAGCCATAGCAGCGCGCCGTTGGCCGCCACCGCCACGATCACCAGCATCAGGATCACGGCGGTCGTCTGCTGCACGTTGTGCAGGCTGATCCCGTTCACGATCAGGAACCCGAGCCCCTTCTGCGACGCGAACATCTCGCCGACGAGGACGCCGAGCAGCGTGAGCGAGAAGCCGACCCGCAGGCCCGTGACGATCTCCGGCAGCACCGCGGGGGCGAGCACCGTGCGGATCGTCTCGGCCTGGCTCAGCCGCATCGCCCGGGCGGTGCGAACCAGCACCGGGTTGATGCCCTTGACCGCCGTGAGGGTGAACAGGGTGATCGGGATCACGCCGTGGATCACCCCGAACGCCACCTTCGCCCCGAGGCCGAGGCCGAAGATCAGCAGGATCACCGGGTAGAGCGTGACCTTGGGGATCGAGTACAGGCCGGCGAGGATCGGCTCGGCGACCTCCCCGGCGAAGCGGCGCAGGCCCAGGACCAGCCCGAGCCCGATGCCGAGGGCGGCCGAGATCACGAGGGCGGCCGCGAAGGCGGTGAGCGTCGCGCGCGCATGCGACCAGAACCCCGCGGTGGCGGCGAGGCCCGACAGGTGCCGGAGGGCGGCGAGCGGCGAGGCGATCGCCGCGTCGCCGGCATAAGCGTGGAGCGCCTGCCAGAGGCCGACGAGAACCACGATGGTGATCGCACCGTCGAGGAGGCCTGAGCGGGACGGAGCGGCGGGAAGCGAGGAGGGGGCGCTCACGAGCGGATGCGGCGGCGCATCAGGCGGCCCTCCCAGGCGTGCAGGGTCATGTTGAGGCCGGTCACCACCACGAGCACGAACAGCATCAGGGAGTACATCGTGCGGTTCTCGAAGCCGTCATAGGCATAGGCGATGGCGTGGCCGAGCCCGGCATCGGCTAGGATGAACTCGCCCGCGATGATGCCGATGAAGGCGTAGGCGAGCGCGAGCTTCACGCCGGTGAGCAGGTAGGGCAGGGCGCTCGGCATCACCACGTGGGCAAGCGTCGAGAGGCGCCCGAGCCGGTGGGCCCGGGCGGTGCGCATCAGCACCCGCGGCACCCGGTCGAGACCGTTGAGGGTCGCGAGGATCATCGCCGGCACCCCGAACGCCATGCCGAGCACGATCAGCGGCACGCTGTTGAGGCCGAAGATGGCGACGAAGAGCGGGTAGAAGACGAAGGTCGGGATCGCGTAATAGGAGGCGAGCAGCGGGTCGAGACCCTGCCGGATCCGGGGCAGGGCGTGGATCGCGACACCCAGGGAAAAGCCGATCGCGACCGCGAGCACCACGGCGACCGCCACCGTCGCGAAGGTGCGGGCGATGTCGCCGGTGATCTCGCCCGAGGCGAGCATGGTCCACAACGTGGCGATCATCTCGCTCGGCGGGATCAGGGTCAGCGGATCGACGAGGTGCAGTCGGCAGACCGCTTCGAGCAGCAGGACGAAGCCGGCGATCCAGCCGATCCGGGTCAGGACGATCGCGCGCTCCCGCGTCATGATGCGCTCGTCTTGCCGATCGCCTTCAGCGATTCCTCGCGCAGGTGCGACCACAGCCGGGCGGTGACCTGGCCGAAGCGCTCCTCCGCCACGATGCGGCTGTCGCGCTCGCGCGGCCAGCCGGTCTCGACGATCTCGATGAAGCGGCCGGGCCGCGACGACATCACGCCGATGCGGTCGGACAGCATCGCCGCCTCGTCGAGGGCGTGGGTGATGAGGAGCACCGTGGCGCCGGTCTCGCGCCACAGCCGCAGGAGCTCGTCGCCCATCAGCAGGCGCGTCTGCTGGTCGAGCGCCCCGAACGGCTCGTCGAGCAGGATCAGGCGCGGCTGCGTCACCAGCGTGCGGGCGATGCAGACCCGCTGGCGCATGCCGCCGGAGAGCTGCGCCGGATAGGCTTGCGCGAAGTCGGACAGCCCCATGAAGCCGAGCGCGTAATCGACCCGGCGGGCGATCTCGGCCGCGTCGGTGCCGGCCCGGCGCAGGCCGAAGGCGACGTTGTCGCGAACCGTGAGCCAGGGGAACGAGGCGTCCTCCTGGAACACGATGCCGATTCCGTCGGGCACGCCCGCGACCGGGGCGCCCTCGAACGTCATCGTGCCGGCATTCGGCCGCCCGAGGCCGGACAGGACGTCGAGCAGGGTGGACTTGCCGCAGCCGGACGGGCCGACGACCGAGAAGAACTCGCCCTTGACGAGGTCGAGGTCGAGGGGCCCGAGCGCGGCGAGCCGGCCGTAGACCCGGGTGACCCCGCGAAGCTCGGCGTGGATCTCGCGAGCCTGGGCGGGCATCCCGCTGCGTGGATCGGCGCTGAGGGCAACGACGGCCATCTCAATTCCTTACTGCGAGGCCTGGAGGTCTTTCGGCAGGAAGGACGGATCGACCACCTGACCCCACTCCACCGGCTTCTTGAGGCGGCCGACGAGCTTCATGCCGTCGAGCATGCGGGTCATGTTGTCGTAGTGCAGGCGGCCGTCGCCGAAATACTCGAAGCCGACGAGTTGCTTGAACACCGCGCGAAACACTTTCGCGTCGCCGCCATAGGCCTTGGCGAGGATGTCGGCCGCCTCGTCGGGATGGGCCTTGATGTAGGCGACGCCCTCGCGCCGCGCCTCGATCAGCGCGCGCAGCGTGTCGCCGCCGGTCTTCGCGAACTCGGTCGTGGTGATGCCGACGGTCTGGGTCAGTGCCGGGTTCATGCAGTCCTTGGCCCAGAACGCCGCCTTGACCTTGCCCTGGTTGCCCGACCACAGCGGCTCGCCCGACA
Organism: Methylobacterium sp. SyP6R; assembly: GCF_019216885.1. Classification (NCBI taxonomy): domain Bacteria; kingdom Pseudomonadati; phylum Pseudomonadota; class Alphaproteobacteria; order Hyphomicrobiales; family Methylobacteriaceae; genus Methylobacterium; species Methylobacterium synurae. Next base: position 75,307 of record NZ_JAAQRC020000002.1, read on the forward strand.
TCGCCGCATCGACCGCCCGATTGAGCACCGCCGAGAGGTTGGCGCCGAGATCGCCCGCCGCCACGAGCTGCAGGTCCTTCTGCTCCAGCCCGGCCTTCTGCAGGCAGTTGAGGATGATCATGTTGGTGACGGAGCCGGGCGCCGTATAGGCGATCTTCTTGCCCTTCATGTCGGCGAGCGAGCCGATCGTGCCGTCGGGCTGCGTGATCCAGAGGATGTCCTCGACGCTCTCGACGCCGCCGCTGATGATCTTGATCGGCTGGCCGGACTGGATCGCCAGGATGGCGGCCGGCAGCGCGACCTCGCCGTACGGCACCTCGCCGGCCAGCGTGTTGCGCACCGAGGTGCCACCGCCGGCCGAGGTGAGGAAGCCGGTGATGTCGAGCCCGCGCTTCTTGAAGAAGCCCTTCTCGAGGGCGACCGCGTAGGGCGCGCCGTAGAAGGCCGAGCCCCAATGCGTGACCGTGATGGTCTCGGCGCGGGCGCCCGCCCCGGCGAGGCCGGCGCCTGCGAGCAGCAGACCCAAAGCTCCGGCACGCAAGGTTCTCAGGATCATTCTCGTCTCTCCCTGTCCGGCCGGCATCGTCGGTGTCGAGGCGCGCCGCCTACTCGGCGGCCGCGGCGCGGGCGGGCTCGTCGCGGAAGCGGGTCCGCAGGCCGTCCCACCGGTCGGCGCCGAGGCGGCGGAAGCGCTCGCGGATCGCCGGTGCCCCGGCCGAGCCCGGCGGTGCGTTCGTCTCCCTCAGCGTGGCGAGCGCCGCGTCGAAGGCCTCCATGGCGGCACCGAACAGGAGGCTCGGCAGGATCGCGAGCCGGTAGCCCATCGCTTGCGCCGCCGGCATGTCGATGTCGGGCGTCTTGCCGCCGCGCACCACGTTGAGCAGGCACGGCCCGGTCACGAGGCGCGGCACCGCCTGCATCTCGTCGAGGGTCTGCGTCGCCTCGACGAAGGCCATGTCGGCGCCGGCGGCGAGGGCGAGGTTGGCGCGCGCCACCGCCTCGTCGAAGCCGGCGACCGCCCGGGAATCGGTCCGCGCGATGATGACGAAATCCGTGTCCCGCCGCGCCGCCACCGCGGCGCGGATCTTGGCGACGAACTCTTCGCGCGGCACGATCTCCTTGCCGTCGAGATGGCCGCAGCGCTTCGGGCTGACCTGATCCTCGATGTGCAGGCCGGCGACGCCGCGCATCTCGTATTCGTGCACCGTGCGGGTGACGTTGAGCTCGTTGCCGTAGCCGGTATCGGCATCGGCGATGACCGGGATCTCGACGGAACGCGCGAGGGTGCCGGCATTGGCCGCCATCTCGCTCATCGTCACGAGGCCGAAATCCGGATAGCCGAGGGAGGCCGCGGTGCCGGCGCCGGTCATGTAGACCGCCGGAAAGCCCGCCTGCTCGATGAATTTGGCGGTGATGCCGTCATAGGCGCCGGGCGCGACGATCATCTCCGGGCGCGCGAGGAGCGCGCGCATCTGGCGGGCCTGACCCATCCGTTCCTCCCTGGCCGGGCCTCTCGGCCCGCTGCCCCGTCGCGGGGGCGCACGGCCTATCCGGTCCGCGCTCTGCTTGGATGCAGTTGTCCGGACAGGCTACTCCGTGTTTCGGGTCTGTCAATGGCGATTCGGTGCGGTGTTAGGGCATGAGGGCCGCCGCTGGGACGGCCAGCGCCTCATCAAACAATCCCACCCTCGACCTCATCCTGAGGTGCGGGCGATCGAAGATCGCTGAGCCTCGAAGGAGGGCTCCAGATGCCGCCGTGATCTCTGGAGCCCTCCTTCGAGGTCAGTCCATCTTCGATGGACTGACGCCTCAGGATGAGGTCGCGAGGAGGAGGACAGGCTTGCGTCACCGCCGCGTTTCGTGGCGGAACCGCCTCACGCCCGCCAATCCCCCCGCCGGATCCGGGTCGTGTACCGGCATTGCTCGCCGGGGTGCCAGTTCACCGAGGCCAGCATGATGCCGCCGCTGACGTCGTAGTAGCGGCGCACGAAGCGCATCGCCGGGGCGCCGCGGGGGCGCTTGAGGGCGCGGGCGACCGCGGGCGGCATCGGCTGGGCCGTGATCTCCTGCAACGCCTCCGCGATCACTTCGCCCGAGCGCGCCTCGACGAGCCCGTAGACCGCACCGCCCACCTCGCGCAGGTCGGTCAGCAGGGGCGCGAACCGGGCATGCACGTAGACGCTGACGAAGCAGATCATCGCGTCGCGCCCGGCCGTCCAGCGCACGCCCTCCGCCTTGAGCCAGGACGAGCCGGCGGGGGCCTGCACGAATCCGGCGACCTCCGGGTCGATCTGGACCATCTCCAGGACCGAGACGTCGAAATGGGTGTCGCGGGCGTATTCGAACATGTCGGCGAGGTCGTCGAAGACCTGCGCGAAGCCCGGATGCGCGGTCGTCGCGACGACCGTCGAGCCGGCGCCCTGGCGCCGCTCGACCAGCCCCTTCTCGACCAGCTTGCGCAGGGCCTCGCGGATCGTGAACCGGCTCGCCTCGAAGCGCGCGCAGAGGGCGGTCTCGGTCGGCAGCGTCGAGCCCACCGGGTGCAGGCCGGCGCGGATCTCCTCCTGGAGCGCCCGCGCGATCCGCTCGTTGAGCGGGCCCGCCTCAGTGCCGCGATCCTGGCCGCGATCCTGGCCGCGCTCCCGCGTCCCCAATGCCCTGCCGGACAAGATTCCCTCCGAGTCTGCGATCGGCCACTTGTCCAGACAAATTTGCCCGATTAGGCTCTGGCGAACAAGAGGAACGCCCGATGATCCAGACCATAGACCCTGCCGCAGCGCCAGCCCTGTCGGACCTGCGCGTCCTCGAGATGGGCCAGCTCCTCGCCGGCCCGTTCTGCGGTCAGCTGCTCGCCGATTTCGGCGCCGAGGTCATCAAGATCGAGCCGCCGGGCGCCGGCGACCCGATGCGGGAATGGGGCCGCGAGAAGCCGCACGGCCAGTCGCTGTGGTGGCCGGTCATCGCCCGCAACAAGAAATCGATCGAGATCAACGCCCGCGAGGCGGCGGGCCAGGACCTGATCCGGCAGCTCGTCGCGCGCTCCGACATCCTGATCGAGAACTTCCGGCCCGGCACGATGGAGAAATGGGGGCTCGGCTACGACGCCCTGTCGGCAATCAACCCGCGGCTCATCATGATCCGCGTCTCCGGCTACGGCCAGACCGGGCCCTACTCCCAGAAGGCCGGCTACGGGGCGATCGGCGAGGCGATGGGCGGGATGCGCTACGTCGCGGGCGATCCCTCGCACCCGCCGTCGCGCGCCGGCATCTCGATCGGCGACACGCTGGCGGCCACCTTCGCCTGCGTCGGCGGGCTGATGGCTTTGCATGCCCGCACCCGCACCGGCCGCGGCCAGGTCGTCGACAGCGCGATCTACGAGGCGGTGCTCGCCGTGATGGAGAACCTCGTCACCGAATACGACAAGACCGGCTACATCCGCGAGCGCACCGGCGCGATCCTGCCCAACATCGCGCCCTCGAACGTCTATCCGACGAAGAGCGGCGTCTACGTGCTGATCGCCGCCAACCAGGACAGCGTGTTCCGGCGCCTTGCCGCGGTGATGGGCCGGCCGGAGCTCGCCACCGATCCGCATTATGCCACCCACACCGAGCGCGGGAAGCGCCAGGCCGAGCTCGACGCCCTGATCGCCGCCTGGACGGCCGGCTTCGAGCGCGAGGAACTCGGCCGTATCCTCGACGAGGCCGGCGTGCCCCGCGGCGACATCTACCGCGCCCCCGAGATGCTGGAGGACGCCCACTTCAAGGCGCGCCAGACCATCGTCGACGTGGCGCATCCGCTGTTCGGCACCCTCAAGATGCAGAACGTGGCGCCGCGCCTCTCGTCCAATCCGGGCCGGGTGGTCTCTGCCGGGCCGGAACTTGGCCAGCACAATGCCGAGATTTTCGGCGGGCTCCTCGGCTTGAGCGAGGCGGAGCGGGCGCGGCTGGTCGAGGGCCGGGTGATCGGCGGCACCTGTCTCGACGTCGTCCATGGGCCGCGAAGCAGAGCTTAAGGATCCATCGCCGCCGACACACCAGAATGAAGCTGACGCATCCAGAGCGAGAGTTCGTTTGGTCCGCAATGATAGTCCCGTGAGAAATTTTCTTCTCCTGTCCAAGACCTCATCCTAAGGTGTCAGTCGATTGTAGATCGACTGACCTCGAAGGAGGGCTCCAGTGATCGCGGCGGCTTCTGGAGCCCTCCTTCGAGGCCTACGCCTCGCTTCGGCACCTCAGGATGAGGTCGTGGGCGGGAAGAATCATGCAGGCCCGTTACCGACGACTATGCGTCCACCGCTGGCGCGCCCCGACCCAAGCATGGAGACGACGACCATGACCACCCCGCGCCCCAAAGCCGTCGACATCGTCGAGGTCGGCCCCCGCGACGGCCTGCAGAACGACAGCCGCCACCTCTCGACCGACGCCAAGGTCGAGATGATCCGGCGGCTCGCGGGGGCGGGCCTGCGGCGGATCGAGGCCGCGAGCTTCGTCAACCCGAAACGCGTGCCGCAGATGGCCGATGCCGAGGCGGTGTTGGCCCGCGTCGTCGGCCTGCCGGGGGTCAGCGTCTCCGGCCTCGTCCTCAACGCGCGCGGCTTCGAGCGGGCGCTGGCGGCGGGGTTGCGCGAGATCAGCTTCGTGGCGGTGGCGACGGACACGATGGCGGCGCGCAACCAGGGCACGACCGCCCGCGGCCTCGTCGAGACCTGGGCCGGCCTCGGCCAGCGTGCGGAGAAAGCCGGCCTGTTCCGCTCGGTCACGATCGCGGTGGCGTTCGGCTGCCCGTTCGAGGGCGAGGTGCCGCTCGACCGCGTGATCGCGATCGCCCGGGCGCTGGCGGAGAGCGGCATCGACGAGATCTCGCTCGCCGACACGATCGGCGTCGCGACGCCGCGGGCGGTCGAGGAGCGTTTCGCCGCCCTGGCGCAGGCGCTGCCCGGCCTGCCGCTGCGGGCGCATTTCCACAACACCCGCAACACCGGCTACGCCAATGCCGATGCGGCGCTCCGCTCCGGCGTCACGGTGCTGGATTCGAGCCTGGGGGGACTGGGCGGCTGCCCGTTCGCACCGGGCGCCACCGGCAACATCGCCACGGAAGACCTCGTCTCGATGCTGGAGCGCGACGGCGTCGCGACCGGCATCTCGCTCGAGCATTTGCGCGACGCGACCCTCTGGCTCGAGGGCGAGATGGGGCGGCGCCTGCCGGGCCACGGCGCCCACGTCACGCCCTGGCCCGCGGTGCTGGCGGCCTGACGACCAGGAACAAGCCCGCGTGACAGCGGCGGCAAGAGGGAAGGAACCTGAAGACATGGCACCGACGTTCTCGGCCGGGGCGCGCCTCGACCGCCTGCCGATCTCCGGCTTCCACCGCCGGATCCTGTGGCTGATCGGCGCCGGGATGTTCTTCGACAGCTTCGACATCTACCTGGCGGGCGGCATCCTCGGCGCCCTCGTCAAGGAGGGCTGGTCGGATCTGAGGCTCAACGCCGCCTTCCTCTCGGCGACCTTCATCGGGATGGTGATCGGCAGCTTCTCGGCCGGCATCCTCGGCGACCGGTTCGGGCGCCGGTTCACCTACCAGGCGAACCTGATGATCTTCGGGCTCGCCTCGCTCGCCGCCGTGCTCGCTCCCGACATGTGGAGCCTGATCGTCTTGCGCTTCTTCATGGGCGTGGGCCTGGGGGCCGAGATCGTGATCGGCTACGCGACGATCGGCGAATTCATCCCGCCCGCGCAGCGCGGCCGCTGGGCGGCCTACCTGTCGATCATCACCAACACGGCGCTCTTTGCCGCGACCTTGGTCGGCTACCTGGTGATCCCGGCCTTCGGCTGGCGGGCGATGTTCGCCATCGCCGGGTTCGGGGCGCTCGCGGTCTGGTACGCCCGCAAGAGCATGCCGGAGAGCCCGCGCTGGCTCGAATCCGTCGGGCGGACCGAGGAGGCCGACCGGGTTCTCGGCCAGATCGAGGCGACCTACGGCGCAAGACTGCCGGCGCCGCGCCGCGAGGCGGTGGCGGCCCGCCCCGATCCCGGCCTCAAGATCCTGTTCGGGAAGGCCGTGATCCGCCGCACGCTGCTCGCCACCGTCATCAACGTGATGATCAACGTGTCGATCTACGGCTTCGTCGCCTGGGTGCCGACCTTCCTGGTCCAGCAGGGACTCAGCGTCGGCTCGTCGCTCGGCTACACGACCTTCATGTCCCTCGGCGGCCCGGTCGGCGCCTGCCTCGGCGCCCTGATCGCCGAGCGCCTCGGCCGGCGCAACGGCCTGACCATCACGTCGCTCATCGCCGCTCTTCTCGGCGTCGCCTACACCCTCGCGCCGTCGATCGCGGTCGCGACGGCTTTCGGCTTCGGGCTGTTCACCTGCATCTACCTGATGGTGGCGCTCGGCATCGCGGCCTACATCCCCGAGCTCTTCCCGACCGAGTACCGCCTGCGCGGCACGGGCGTCGCCAGCACGGCGGGGCGGATCGCCGGCATCTTCATCCCGCAAGCGGTGGTCTGGCTCTACGCCTCCGGCGGCGTCGTGCCCGTGCTCGCCATGCTGGTCGGCGCCCTGCTGCTGCAGGCCCTCTGCGTCGGCCTGTTCGGCATCGAGACCCGCAACCGCAGCCTCGAGGACCTGCGGCCGGATCACGATCCGGCCGTCGCGCCGGCTCCCGCAGCGGTCGAGCGCTGATCCGGCATCCCTCGGGCGCGAGGGGGGGAACCTCGCGCCCGGAGCCGTCGCCATGCACGGCGGATCCCGGAACGACCGGGTGAGTTCGAGATCTGGAAAGACAAGAAAAGCAGGATCTCGATTGGAGACATGATAACGACAGGAAATAGTTCGCCAGTTGTTGCCATTGTGCCGAGGCCGAGAGCCTGAGCCATCGATCGGGACGCTGCGCCCTGAAACCGCGCCGGCGGGGCGCGATACTGTCGAGGATGACGGAACCGATGCGGGCCACCCAGACCCTGAAGGCGATCCTGGCGCGCCGCGAGGCGGTGAGCGTGCCCGGAGCTGCCAACGCCCTGTTTGCCCGCGTCGTCGAGGATCTCGGGTTCGAGGCGGTCTACGTGACCGGGGCCGGTCTCGCGAACATGCATCTGGGGGCGCCGGATATCGGGCTGACCACCGTCACCGAGGTGGCGAGCGCGGTGGCGGCGGTGGCCGATGCCGTGAGCCTGCCGATCGTCGTCGACGCCGATACCGGCTTCGGCAACGCCGTGAACATGGTGCGCACCGTGCGCCTGCTGGAGCGGGCGGGGGCCGCCGGCATCCAGATCGAGGACCAGGTCTTTCCAAAGAAGTGCGGCCACTTCACCGGCAAGGACGTGATCCCGGCCGGCGAGATGGTGCAGAAGGTCAAGGCCGCGGTCGATGCGCGGCGCGACGGCGACCTCCAGATCATCGCCCGGACCGACGCCCGGGCGGTAGAGGATCTCGATCGGGCGATCGAGCGGGCGCGGGCCTATATCGAGGCCGGCGCCGACGCGACCTTCGTCGAGGCGCCGGTCTCGGTCGAGGAACTGGCGCGCATCGCCCGCGACCTGCCGGTGCCGCAGGTCGCCAACATCGTGTTCGGCGGACGCACGCCGGATCCGGGACGCGAGCGGCTGGCCGGGATGGGCTTCTCGATCGTGCTCTACGCCAACGCCGCACTGCAGGCCGCGCTGAAGGCGTCCTTCGACGTGCTCGGCGCACTCAGGCGTGACGGCTCGCTCGCCGGTGTCACCGACCGCCTCGCCTCGTTCGAGGAGCGCCAGCGGGCGGTCGATAAGGACGCCTGGGACGCCCGCGAGGCGCGCTACCGCATCCCCTGAGCCCCTGCGGAGCCCGCCTCACGGCTCGCCCGCCGCCGTCATGGACACGGAGACCTCGGAGGGCGAGACCTCGATGCGGGCGAGCATCGCGGGTTCGAGCGGCCGCCGCGGCAGGAATTCGGGCAGGAACCGTCGCAGATAGGCGATGGTCGCGGCCGTCGCCTCCTGGCGGTATCGCTCCGTGATGCATCCATGGCGGCCGTAGGAGAGGGCCCAGACCCCGTCCATCGCCGCGGCGGCAATCTCCAGGTAGGTGACGAAGCCGGGGATCGGCGGCATCTGGAAATAGGCCTCGAACATCCGGGCGCGGCTGAGCGCGATGCGGGCATTGCCGGTGATGTCGGCGTTGCGCACCGCCACGCTGACGCCGGCGCCGAGGAACAGCCGCAGGGCGGCGGGCCGCCCGTTCTGGAACTCGGCGGCGCGACGGTGCTTGCGGTCGAGGAGGTCCTGCCAGGTCTGCGGCTCGGGATCGGTCAGCACCTCGATCGAGCGCCGGTAGATCTCCTCGTTGAAGCGCAGGGCCAGCGCCTCGAAGGCCGCGTTGCGGTTGGGAAAGAAGTGGTAGACCGAGGGCAGCGGCACGCCGGAGGCGGCGGCGATGTCGGCCAGGCTGATATCCGCGGCGCTGCGCTCGGCCAGCAGGGTCTCGGTCGCGTCCAGGATGAGGGAGGCCCGCGCCTGGCCGCGCCGGCGCATCGGCCGGGCGGCCCTTCCGACCATCGGTTCCTGTTCCATCGCGGGTCGGTGCGCACCCTGTTCGCCGGGATCCTCCGGCGGGACCCGATTGGCTCACCGATTCCGCATCGACGCAAGGGCATCGGCACGGCAAAGGCAAAGGTGAGGGTCGTGCCGTTCCTCGGCCGCCGGACGGGGCTACTTCGTCAGCCACGCCGTCCAGCGCGCGCGCAGCGTCTCACGATTGTCGCCGATCCATTTGAAGTCCGGATCGACGAGCCCGGCGTAATTGGCCGGGTAGGTCGCGAAGAGCTTCTGCTCGTCCTCCGGCAGGCCGGCAAGGCCTTTGGTGGAGGACGTCGCGTAGCCGACCGTGCGCATGAAGGACGGATGGCTCTCCGACGCCTGGTAGAAGTAATCGATGAACGTGAGTGCGCCTTTCGGGTTCGGCGCGCCCTTGAGGATCGCGAAGTATCCGGTGTCGCGCAACGCCCCGTCCCAGGCGATGGCGAAGGGCGCGCCGTCCTTGATCGTGGCGAGCGACCGGCCCGAATAGGACATGGTCATCACCACCTCGCCGTCGCGCATGATCTGCTGGACCTGGTTGCCGGTCTTCCACCACACGGCGACGGCGGGGCGGATCCGGTCGAGCTTGGCGTAGGCGCGATCGAGGTCGAGGGGAAACAGCCTGTCCTTCGGCACGCCGTCGGCGAGCAGGGCCACCGCGGGCAACCACCAGTCGCGGTCGCCGGTATCCGGCAGGCCGCGAGGCCCGGGGAAATCCTTGACGTTCCAGAAATCGGCCCAGCTCTTCGGTGTCCGCCCTCCGAAGGCGGTCTTGTTGTAGGTCAGCACCATGCCGCCGGTGGTGCGCGCCACGCCCTTCGGCTGGCAGGCCCCCGGCAGCGCGTATTCCTTGACGTGGGCGAGCTCGCCGCAGGGAATGTCCATCAGCATGTCGGCGCGGCTGACGAGGTCGGGCCCGGTCGCCGTGACGATGTCGAACTCGACCCGCTTCGTCCGCACCATGCCCTCGGCGCGGGCCCACTGGTCCGGCACCTCGATGTCGAAGGGTACGATCTCGGTGCCGGCCGCCTTGGCGAAGGGCCGGTAGACCAGCTTCTCCAGGGTGTTGCGCATCAGCCCGCCGGTGGTCGCGATCACCACCTCGTCGGCAGCGGCGGGCAGGGCCGTGGCCAGGGTGCCGGCGAGCGCGGCGGCGACGATCCGTTTCAGCCTCACGTGTGACCTCCCGTCGATGCCCGGGCGGGGGAGCCCGGCTTCCTCTCGTACGATTTCCGACTGATCGCTTCGCGATGCGGAAATCGGCTTCGCTCACGCGCCGCGCGGGATGGTGATCCGAAATCCGGAAGTGTTCTTCCGGATTTCGGATCACTCCCCTGCCGGTGCCGCCCTCGTCCGGCCGAGCCGGGCCAGGAGCGCGGCGCCGACCAGGACGGCGACCGACAGGCCGGTCAGCAGCACGGCGATTGCCGGGACGACCGGCGTCAGGTTCTGCTCGATGTCGTCGAACATCATCCTGGGCAGGGTCTTGTCGCGGATGCCGGCGAGGAAGAAGGCCACGACCGGCTCGTCGAACGAGATGATGAAGGCGAAGAGCGCCCCCGACACGACGTTGGGCAGGATCAGCGGCAACGTCACCAGCCGGAAGGCGGTGAAGCGGGGAGCGCCGCAGATCATCGCCGCGTCCTCGAGCGCCGGATCGACGCTGGCGAGCGCCGCCGTCACGGTGAGCACCACGAACGGCATCGCGATGACGGCATGCGCGAGCACGTAGCCGAGGCGGGTGCCGCCGAGCCCGATTCTCTGGAAGAACAGGTAGAGCGCCACGGCGAGCGCGATGTGCGGCACCACGATCGGCCCGACGAGGAGGGCCCGGAAGACCGTGCCGATCGCGCCGGCGCCGCGCAGGAGCGCGTAGGACGCCATGGTGCCGATCGTCGTCGCGAGAAGCGCGGTCGCGGCGGCGATCTCCAGGCTGAAGCGCAGGGCCCCCATCCAGCGCCGGTCGTCGAAGAACTCGTGGAACCACTGCGTGGTGAAGCCCTTGGGCGGGAAGGCGAGATAGGTCGTCTCGCTGAAGGCCATCGGCAGGACGATCAGGATCGGCACCAGCACGAAGGCGAGGATCGCCGCGACCGCCGCGTCGAGGAGGCGCTGCCTCATGCCCGGGCTCCCATCAGGCGGTCGAACCGGAACAATCGGCCGAAGGCGAGGGTGATGCCGGTGACGAACAGGGTGAGGACGCCGACCAGCGCCGCGGCGAACGGCCAATCGAGGTTCTCGCGGATCTGCTGCGAGATCAGAGTGGCGATCATCATCTCCTGCGGCGAGCCGAGGAGCGAGGGGGTGATGAAGTAGCCGAGCGCCGACAGGAATACGAGGATGAAGCCGCCGGTCACGCCCGGCAGGGCGAGCGGCAGCGTCACCTCGCGGAAGGCCCGGGCGGGCCCCGCGCCGCAGATCGCGGCGGCCCGGGTCAGGTCGGGCGGGATATTGCGCAAGGCCCCGTAGATCGGCAGCACCATGAAGGGCATCAGCACGTGGGTCATCGCCACCACCACGGCGCCTTGGGTGTAGAGGAGCTTGACCGGTGCGTCGGTGAGGCCGAGCCCGGTGAGGAGGCCGTTCACCAGCCCGTTGCGCTGGAGCAGCACCGCCCAGGCGGCGGTACGCACCAGCACCGAGGACCAGAACGGCAGGAGGATGCAGGCGGTGATCAGCGCAAGCTTCGGTCCCTTGGAGCGCGCCATCAGGGCGGCGACCGGGAAGGCCAGGACCAGGGACAGCACGCTCACGAGGAGCGCGACGCGCAGGGTGCGCAGCAGCACCGTGGCGTAGACCGGGTTCTCGAAGACCCGGGCGTACTGGGCGAGCCCCGGCTGCGGCTCGGTCACCGAGATCGCGAGCAGGCTGAGGAGCGGGTACAGGAAGGCGAGGACGAGCAGCGAGAAGAACGGCAGCATCAGGCCGGAGATCGCCGCCTTCGACATCCGCCGCCCGCGCGGCTGGAAGAAGCCTGGCCGCAAGAAACCTGGCCGCAAGAAACCTGGCCGCACGACGTCCCTCATGACGCCTCCGCCGGATAGAGCAGGGCGGCGCCGGGCGGAACGACGAGCCCGACGCGGGTCCCGGGGGCGAGCGCAGACAACTCGGCGCTCGGCACCCGCGCCCGCATCGACGCGCCGTCGTCGAGCGTCGCGATGACGAGGGTGCCGGCTCCGCCATAGACCACGTCGGTGATCGTGGCCGGCAGGGCGTCCGGCCGGTCGGCGGAGGCGACGCCGATCCGCTCCGGCCGCACCGCGAGGATCGCCGGCCCGGCCGGGACGGGCGAGAGTGCGGCCTCCGCGCCCAGGGCCAGCGCCCGGCCGGCGAGGCGGGCCGCCCGCCCGTCCCAGGTCACGGGAATCCGGTTCATGTCGCCGATGAAGCCGGCCGCGAACAGGGTGGCGGGCCGCTCGTAGAGTTCCCGCGCCGGAGCGATCTGCTGCACGCGCCCGGCCCGGAGGATCGCGACCCGGTCGGCCATCGTCAGGGCCTCGCCCTGGTCGTGGGTGACGAACACGATGGTGATCCCGAGCTCGGCATGCAGCCGCTTGATCTCGATCTGCATCTCCTCGCGCAGGTTCTTGTCGAGGGCCGAGAGCGGCTCGTCCATCAGGAGCACGCGCGGCCGGTAGACGATGGCGCGGGCGAGCGCGACGCGCTGCTGCTGGCCGCCCGAGAGCTGGCGCGGCATCCGCGCGCCGAAGCCGGACAGCCGCACCACCTCCAGCGCCGCCTCGGCCCGGGCGCGCCGCTCGGCCCGGCCGAGCCCGCGCATCTTGAGCGGGAAGGCGACGTTATCGGCCACGCTCAGGTGCGGGAACAGCGTGTAGTGCTGGAAGACCATGCCGACGTTGCGCCTGTGCGGCGGCAGGCGCGTGCAATCCTCGCCCCCGATCAGGATGCGGCCGGCATCCGGTAGGTCGAAGCCGGCGAGGCTCATCAGCACGGTCGACTTGCCCGAGCCGGAGGGCCCGAGGAGCGCGATGAACTCGCCCGCGGCGATCTCCAGCGATACGTCGTCGACGGCGACGACCGACCCGAAGCGGCGCGTCAGGCCGCGGACGCTGATCGCCGCGCCCGTCGTCGCCGCGGAGGCGCCCGGCCCTCCCGCGATGGCCCCGATGGCGAGCATGCCGCGTCCCTCTCGGCTGAGGCGATGGGTCATTGAAGCCGAGTTTAGCCGAATTTCAAAGCACGATTTTTGGCGGGCGGCGCCCGTCTGGTGGGCAGCGCCGCGCAAGATCGCTCCGAGAGTGCAATCGATGTGAAGACGATGCTTTCGGCTCATCGAGCGCAGGACGAGCCGCCGTTTCTGTGTACGGATCGCGGGATCTGTCTCGGTGGCCCGGGCCGGGGGCCTCCCGTGGCAATGGCCCCCGCCCCGCAGTAATCGAATTTCATATGGCTTTATCGGACCATTTCGCTTGACATGGCCCGGCATCGGCGGATGCTCGGGCCCACCGATGGCGGCCGTGGAATGCCGGCGACGCCGAGCCGGAAGGATCCTGTCCGATGCCGAGCATGGTCGAGGGACCTGAGCCGACGGGCGATGCCGGCCTGCGGGCGCGCGCCGCCCGGGTGATCCCGGGCGGGATGTGGGGCCACCAGCGCGCGGCGGCGGTCCCGCGGGGCTATCCGCAATTCTTCGTCGGCGGGGAGGGCGCCACGGTCGAGGACGCGGACGGGCGCCGCTACATCGACTTCATGTGCGCCTGGGGGCCGATCATCCTCGGCCACCGCCATCCGGCGGTGTCGGAGGCGGTCCGGCGCGAGCAGGAGCGCGGCGATTGCCTCGACGGCCCGACGCCGCACGCGGTCGACCTGGCCGAGACCCTGGTGGCGATGATCCCGCACGCCGACTGGGCGATGTTCCAGAAGAACGGCTCGGACGCGATGACGACCTGCGTGACGCTGGCCCGCGCCGGGACCGGACGCCGCAAGGTGCTGGCCGCGCGCGGCGCCTATCACGGGGCCGTCCCCTGGTGCTCGCCCTCCCTCGTCGGCGTCACCGCGGAGGACCGCGCCCACCTGGTCCACTACCGCTACAACGACGTCGCGAGCCTGGAGGAGGCGGTGGCGCAGGCGGGCGACGACCTCGCGGCGATCCTGGTCTCGGCCTTCCGGCACGATATCGGCCAGGCGCAGGAACTGCCGACCCGAGCCTTCGCGGCGGCGGCGCGGGCGGCCTGCGACCGGACCGGCGCGGCCCTCGTCGTCGACGACGTGCGGGCGGGATTCCGGCTCGATCTCGGCGGCAGCTGGGAACGGGTGGGCGTGCGGCCCGACCTCGCCGGCTATTCCAAGGCGATCGCCAACGGCCAGCCGCTGGCCGCCGTCACCGGCAGCGATCGCTTCCGCGAGGCCGCGTCGCGCCTCTTCGTCACCGGCTCGTTCTGGTATGCCGGCGCACCGATGGCGGCGGCCGTCGCGACGCTGAACGAGCTGAAGCGCGTCGACGCCCCCCGGGTGCTGGAGGCCGCAGGCGTCCGCTTCCGCGACGGCCTGATGGAGCAGGCCTCCCGCCACGGCTTTTCCCTCGACATCACCGGCCCACCGGCGATGCCCGTGATGCTGTTTCGCGACGACCCCGAGGCGGCGCTCGGCGAGGCGTTCTGCCTCGAGGCGCTCCACCGCGGCGTCTACCTGCACCACCGCCACAACATGTTCCTGTCGCTCGCCCACACGCCGGCGGTGATCGACACGGCGTTGGCGGCGACGGAGGGCGCCTTCCGGGCGCTCGCCAAGTCTCGGACCGCCTGAGACCCAAGACCGCCTGAGCCCCGAGACTGCCTGAGCCCCGAGACCGTCTGACCCCCGGAACGACGCGATCCCGACGCGGAGCCGACCGACATGACGCAGCCCCCCTTCGTCCATCCGGAGAACGGGTCCCACGCGGTCAAGCCCTGGGCGGTGCGCAAAGGGTATGCCGACGAGCATTTCCTGTCGGATTACCGCTTCCAGTTCCCGCGCGAGGACCCGGACCTCGCCGAGGTCTTCGTCTGCACCGACCGGATGTCGTTCGATCCGGGCGAGACGGTGGCGTTCTACGGCTCGACCACCGCCGAGACCTGGTCGATCCAGATCTACCGCGACGGCGTCGCGCCGCAGATGATGCACGAGGCGTTCGACCTGCCCGGCACCTTCACCAAGACCTCCGAGACCGCCTATCGCGACGGTTGCGACTGGCCGGTGGTCCATACCTGGACGATTCCCGAGGGTGCCCGGTCGGGCCTCTACCGCGTGGTCTCGACCTGCCGGCGCCGGGACGGCGAGCGCTTCGTCCAGCATCATTTCGTGGTGGTGCGGCCGACGAAGGCGACGCGGTCGGGCCGCATCCTCCTGATGCTCGCGACCGGCACCTGGACCGCCTACAACGACTGGGGCGGCGCCAACCATTATTTCGGCACCTGGGGCCCGAACCGGAACGAGGGCTCGCCGATCCTGAGCCTGAAGCGGCCCTGGACCCGCGGGATGCTCTGGCTGCCTAAGGGCGCGGCCCGCATCACCGTCTCGCCGCTGCCGGACATGAACGACGTCACCCGCTATCCCTCCAAGGAGTGGGGCTATTCCGGCGGCTGGGGCCAGTACTACGCCGCCGCCGGCTGGGCGCAGTTCGACCGCCACTTCGCCGTCTGGGCCGAGCGCGAGGGCTACGCCTTCGACATCGTCACCCAGACCGACCTGCACCTGCGGCCCGAGATCCTCGACGAGTATTCCTGCCTCGTGACCTGCGGGCACGACGAGTACTGGTCGTGGGAGATGCGCCGGCGCGTGGAGGACTTCGTCGAGCGGGGAGGGGGCTTTGCCCGGTTCGGCGGCAACTTCCTGTGGCAGATCCGGCTCGAGGACGAGGGCGCCCGGCAGGTCTGCTGGAAGTTCAAGGCGCCGACCATGGACCCGGTGCGCGACGATCCTTCGCGAAAGCACCTGCTGACGGCCTCGTGGGAGAGCGGCGGCGTCGCCTGGCCCGGCGCCTCGACGGTCGGCGTCAACGGCTGCCACGGCATGTATGGCAGCTGGGGCGGGTTCGCCCCGCGGGGGTCGCGCGGCTTCACGGTCTACCGGCCGGAGCACTGGGCCTTCGCCGGCACCGACCTGCGCTACGCCGACGTGTTCGGGGCCGAGGCCGGCATCTTCGGCTACGAGGTCGACGGGCTCGACTACACCTTCCGGCAGGGCCTGCCCTATCCGGTGCCGGCCCCCGGCGTGCCGGACACCATCGAGATCCTGGCGATGAGCCCGGCGGTCTTGTTCGAGTACGAGCACGAGGGCGAGGGCACGCGCTATTACGTGCGCGACGGCGACCTCAACGGCCTCGCCGAGCTGGCAGCCGACGCGTATTCGGTCGCGCGGCGAAAGTTCCAGTACGGGTCGGGCATGCTGGTGGGCATGCCGCGCGGCAAGGGCGAGGTGCTCACCGCCGGTTCCTGCGAGTGGATCATGGGCCTCACCCGTCACGACCCCTTCACGCAAGCCGTCACCCGCAACGCCCTCGACCGGTTCTCGGGTGGGGGCAGGGGACGCTGAGACGGATGCCGAGTCGAGACCGTGTCGACTTTGCAGGTGTGGCGGCGCCGGCACGGTTCGTCCTCCCCACGGCCTCATCCTGAGGTGTCGGCGATCGGAGATCGCACGCGACCGACGATCGACTCACCTCGAAGGAGGGTTCCAGAAATCTCCGTGCTCCCTGGAGCCCTCCTTCGAGGCTCACTTCGGTCGCACCTCAGGATGAGGTCGGGAATGGGAGCAACAGTGTTTGTGAATCTCGGTACGATCTCAGTCTGTTGAAATAGAGGGTATGCCGATGACGAACGAGGCCGACCCGAACGCCCTCGCGCAAGCCTGGCTCGATCAGCTCGCAAAACATCTCTCGGCCGACGACGCCTCCGCCGTCGCGGCCCTGTTCGCCCCCGAATGCTGGTGGCGCGACTTCGTCGCCTTCACCTGGACCATCGCCACGGTCGAGGGCCGGCCGGCGATCCGGGAGCGCGCGGCCGCCACGGCCTCGGGCACGCGAGCCGGGAGCTTCATCCTCGACCGCCCGGCTTCCCGCGCCGGCGACACGGTGGAGGCTTGGTTCCGCTTCGAGACGCGGCTGGGGCGCGGCATCGGCCAGGTCCGGCTGGTCGACGGCCTCGCCCGCACGCTGTTCACGGCCTTGCGCGAGCTGAAGGGATTCGAGGAGCGTCGGGGCCCGACACGCGAGGCCGGCACCGAGCACGGCGCGATCCGCGGCCGCCGGACCTGGGCCGACCGGCGCGCCGACGACGCGCGCCTCGGCCTCGACCGCCAGCCCTGGTGCCTGATCGTCGGCGGCGGCCAGGGCGGGCTCGGGCTCGCCGCGCGGCTGAAGCGCCTCGGCGTGCCGACCCTGATCGTCGACGGCTCGGCGAGGCCGGGCGACGCCTGGCGGCGGCGCTACCGCTCGCTCTGCCTGCACGATCCGGTCTGGTACGACCACATGCCGTACCTGCCCTTTCCCGAGCACTGGCCGATCTACACGCCCAAGGACAAGATGGGCGACTGGCTCGAAGCCTATGCGTCGATCATGGAGCTGGACGGCTGGTACGCCACCACCTGCCGCTCCGCCGCCTACGACGCGGGACGCGGCGAGTGGACGGTCACGGTCGAGCGCGAGGGCAGGGTTCTGGACTTGCGCCCCAAGCACCTCGTCCTCGCCACAGGCCTGTCGGGCGTGCCGAACGAGCCGGACTGGCCGGGGATGGAGCGCTTCCGCGGCACCCTGCACCATTCGAGCCGCCACCCGGGCGGTGCGGGCTTCGCGGGCAAGCGATGCGTCGTGGTGGGGGCGAACAACTCCGCCCACGACATCGCCGCCGACCTGTGGGAGCACGGCGCCGCGGTCACGATGGTGCAGCGCTCCCCCACGCTGGTGGTGCGGGCCGAGAGCCTCCAGCGCCACGGCCGCCCGCTCTATTCCGAGGAGGCGGTCGCCGCCGGGATCGATGCCGACCGGGCGGACCTCATCGCCGCCTCGACGCCCTACGCGCTGCTGCCCGACCTCCTCAAGCCGGTGATGCGACGCATCCGCGACGAGGATTCGGCGTTCTACGCCGCCCTCGAGAAGGCGGGCTTCCTCCTGACCTTCGGCGAGGACGAGACCGGCATCGGCATGATGTATCCGCGCCGGGCATCGGGCTACTACATCGATGTCGGGGCCTCCGGGCTGATCGCCTCGGGCGAGATCCGGCTCGCGAGCGGCCGGGGCGTGAGCCACCTGACCGAGGAGGCCGTGGTGCTCGACGACGGCACGGTGCTGCCGGCCGACCTCGTCGTCTCCGCCACCGGCTACGGCCCGATGACCGACTGGGCGGCGCGGCTGATCTCGCCGGAGGTCGCCGCGCGGGTCGGCCCGTGCTGGGGCATCGGCTCGGGCACGGCGCGCGATCCCGGCCCCTGGCACGGCGAATTGCGCAACATGTGGACGCCGACCGCGCAGGCAGGGCTGTGGTTCCACGGCGGCAACCTCCAGCAGTCGCGCCACTTCTCGCGCTACCTGGCCCTCCAGTTGAAGGCGCGCTACGAGGGCCTGCCGGTCGGGCCGCCCTCGCCGAGCGAGGCACGGGCTTGAGCGCTGCCGGCCGGGGGCATGCCGGCTCTCGAGAGCCCGTTCCTCGCAGTCCCGCGATGCGTGGCGAGACGGTGCCCCCACAGGTGTGATGTCCCTGTCGCGGATGCGGCGGCGCCCGGGCCGCCGCCGTCGCGTCGTGGTCCCGGCGGGCCGGCTCAGGCGCCCGGAACCGAGCCCGGCGGCAGGAAGTCGACCTCGCAGGCGGCGGAGCGGCGCACCACCTCCTCCGGATCGGTGAGGTCGTGGAGCAGGTCGAACAGCTGCTTCAGCTTGCGCCCCGGGCTCACCCAGAAGATCGCGCGGTTGGGCGTGTCGGTGCGGTTGTAATAGGCGTGCGGCTTGCCCATCGGCATGCAGACCAGGTCGCCGGCCCGGGCCTGGAGCCACTCCCCGTCGAGATAGAGATCGAAGGTCCCCTCCAGGACGTAGATGAACTCGTCCTGCGTCGGGTGGATGTGCGGCGGCACGAACGTGCCCGGCGGGTCGTAGGTCTCGAAGGAGAAGGCGCTGTCGCAATTCGCCTTGAACGTATAGGTATGTCCGAGGATGTTCCACACGGTCCCGTCGATCCCCTCGCCCGACCTCGTGATCCGTGCCGGAAGCGGTCCGTTCTCGCTCATGTCGTCCTCGCTGTGCTGCGGTTTCGAAGATTGAATTCGAGGTTGCGCGGATTCTCTTGTGAAGGCCGAGAACCCATGTCGGCCAAGGCGATCCGCCGCGCGCCGGCCCTGTCCACTTCACGCAGAAATCCGATCCACGCAGAAAACGGAGGTCCGGTGGCGGCGGGGCCTTGTGCAGGTTTCGACACGACAGGCATTCTCCCCTCTCGGGTCCGGACGACCGGTTCTTCGCCATGGACGACGAGACGCCATCCGATCCGCGCATGGTTGCCGATCCGCACATGATCGCGGGAGCCGCCCTGCCGCTGGCGCGCTTCCCCGTCGTGGCGACGCGGGATCCCGACCTGGCGCGCGAGCAGATCGGGCGGATCTTCTGTCCGCACGGCCTGATCCTCGCCGATCCCGGCACGGCTGCGCGGTTCGAGGCCCGGCATCATTCCGCGGCCTTCGGCGGCCTGACGATCAACTTCGTCTCCTACGGCGCCCGGGTGGAGATCGATCCGGGCTGCCTCGACCGCTTCTTCCTGCTCCAGATTCCGCTGGCGGGCTCTGCCCTGGTGCGCAACGGCGCCCACGAGACCCTCGCCGATCGCGGCCGCGCCACCCTGCTCTCGCCGGCCCTGCCCACCCGCATGGTGTGGGAGGCGGGCTGCCAGAAGCTCATCGTGCTCGTGCCGCGCGGGCTTCTGGAGGAGCACGTCGTCCGGGTGCTCGACCGGGTCCCGCGCCCGTTCGACTTCGATCCGGCGATCGACCTGCTTCACCCCCGCGGCGCCGCGATCCTGTCCCAGGCCCGGCTGGTCCAGCACCTGGCGGAGAGCCGCAAGTGGCCGGGCTCCGCGCCCGACGCGGTCGAGCGCGAACTGGCCTCCGCCTTCGTCACGCTGCTCGTCGGCCACATGCTCGAACGCGGCGGGGCCGTGCCGGCGCAGGCGCAGCGCGTCTCGGTGGCGCCCGCGCATGTCCGGCGGGCCGAGGAGTACATCCGGGCGCATCTCGATTCCGCTCTGAGCCTGCCGCATCTCGCCGAGAGGGCCGGGAGCAGCATGCGCTCGCTCCAGGACGGTTTCCGGCAGTTCCGCGACAGCACGATCTCCGACTTCATCCTGGCCCAGCGCCTCGACCGGTGGCGGGCCCTGATCCTCGCCGCCGACCCGGAGGCGAAGGTGGGCGACCTGGCGCTGGGCGTCGGGCTCAACCATCTCGGCCGCGCCGCGGCGGCCTATCGCGACCGCTTCGGCGAGGCCCCGTCCCAGACCCTGCGCAAGCGCCGGGGCTGACGCGCCTGTCAGGCGGCCCGGGAGGTCCCGACGCTCCGCAGGCCCGGCCAGGCGGGCGCGCTCGCCTGGTAGGCGGGAGCGCGGGCGAGGAGACCGGCATAGACCGACGGCCGCAGCGGCGCGAACGTGGCCGCGATCGGATTCGCCTGGCGGGTCGGCACGCCGATATCGGCGAGCAGGCTGGCGAAGTGGCGGTTGTGGTAGGGCGCGATGCACAGGCCGCCGTAAGCCTTGGCGGAGGGGCGCTCGGTCTGTCGCCACGCCTTGAGGCGGGCGATCTCGGCCTCCATCTGCGCCCGCGTCGGCTGGCGCGCGAGCTGTCCGTCCATGTAGCGCACCAGCCAGTGGGCGCCGAGCTCGGCCGAGAGGTTGGTGGCGAAGCTCGAATTGAAGCCGACGAAGCCGAGATCGGGCAGGTCGGGGTTCACCACCCAGCGGTAGAGCCGGTACTGGCCATCGGCATCGATGAGCTTGGCGCGGTCGGCCGCGTCGAGCACCGGCACGTCCTGGCGCCAGCCGGTCGCCATCACCACGAGGTCGGCCGGGATGCGCTGCCCGCCGGTGAGCACCGCCTGCGCGCCCTCGTAGGAGGCGATCGTGCCCTGGATCGTCGCGATCCTGCCCTCGGTCACCAGCCTGTAGAAGCCGGGCGTCTCGACGGCCAGGTTGCAGTGGATGTCGTCCTCGATCCGGGTCTTGGGCGCCAAGCCGTTGCGGCGGAGCTTGAACTGCGCGGTCAGCAGCGTCTCGAGGGCGCGCCAGTTGGCCCAGACCAGCGGGGCGGCGAGCCTCTGCACCGCGCGCCGCACCGGCCCGGCATCGAAGGGCAGGAACATCGCTTCCGCCGCGCGGCAATACAGGATCCGCTTGAAGTTGATCAGCCCGCCGAAGAAGTAGGGGATCTTCCAGGTCGGTTCGAGGAACACCACCGTCACGGCGGCGGCCCCGTGCTTGACCGCGCTCACCGCGACGTCGGTGGCCGATTTCGAGTAGCCCAGGACCACGACCCGTCGGCCGCGGACGGCTCCAGCGTCGGTGTGCTCGCTCGAATGGAGGATCCGTCCGCCGGCCGCCTCAAACCCCTCGGCGCCCGGATGCACGGGCTTGTTCTTGTGGCTGAACTGGCCGGTGCAGACGGCCACGAAGTCGTAGGCTTGCGTGCTCGCCGCGCCGTCGGCGCCCGTCGTCGTCACGTCCCAGCCCCGCTCGGTCCGCTTCGCCAGCCGGGTCACCGACTGGCCGGTGCGGATCAGCGGCAGGAGGCCGAATCGTTCCGCATAGGCGCGCAGATAGGCGAAGACCTGGCCGCCGGACGGCCATTCCGGATAGTCGTCCGGCATCGACATGTCGCCGAAGGCATAGATATCCTTCGGCGTCTGCGTCCTCACGTCGGGATAGGAGCGCGACGGCTCCCACACACCGCCGAGATCCGGGCCGCGCTCGATCACCGTGACCCGGTGCCCGCGCTCCCGGAAGGCCTTGGCGGCGGCGAGCCCGCTGATGCCGGATCCGATGACGCACACGTTGGCTTGCGTGACCATGATGCCGTCTCCGTCATGGGCGCCCTCCAGGGCGCGCATCGTCCATGCAGGAATTGTCATGTCCGTCGCCGGATCGGGCTATCCCGAACGCGTTCCGATTATCCACATCGCGCAGGATTGAGACGAAACCTTCTGTAATTGCCGACAATTCGCAATCGGACTTCGCTGGACGGCCATGCTGCGTCGCAATATCTCATGCGCACATGCAATATATGATGCAACTTGCCCACGCGGCGGGCAGAGCGTGCCTGCGTCGCGACCGGGCCCGGTGGCGACGCGACGAAGCCCGGCCTTCGCGAGAGGACCGGGCTTCCAGGCGGCCGGGCGGCCGGTCTCGCGTGGGCAGGCTCGGGCGCGCCGGCAGCCGCGTATCGTTGAGCGGGGCCTTCACACGCCCGCAAGGCCAGCCTCCTCACCCTGCACCGGACCGAACGGTTCCGTCGGGATCTGCGACCCCGGAGGTTCCCTAGAGGGAACTGCCGCCGCAGATGACCAGGTGCTGCCCCGTCACCGCGGCCGCTTCGGGCGACAGGAAGTAGGCGACCGCCCCCGCCACCTCCTCGGGCTGGATGAAGCGCCCGAGCGGCGGCCGCTTCGGCGCCACGCCGCTGCGCGACGGATCGGTCAGCATCGGCGTCTCGGTCGCCGCAGGGGCGACGACGTTGACGGTGATGCCGCGGGGCATCGCCTCGGCGGCCCACGAGCGGGCGAGGGCGACGAGGGCCGCCTTCGAGGCCGCGTAGGCACTCCGCCCGGCCGCCCCGGCGGCGGTGCGGCTGCCGATCAGGACGACCCGGCCGCCCGCTCCCATGCGCGGGACCAGGAGGTCGGCCAGCCGCGTCGCCGCCTCGACATGGAGCCGCCACATCGTGGCGCCGTCCTCGGGATGCAGTTCGCCGAGGCGGCCGACCCGCAGGAGGCCGGCGGCATGGACGAGGGCGTCGACCCGCAACTCGCCGATCGCGGGCGCGATGGCGTCGAGGTCGGAGAGGTCGAGGGCGAGGTGGCGGTAGCGCGGATGCGCGCGCTGCCCCTCGCCCCGGCTCACGCCGGTCACCCGCCAGCCATCGGCGAGGAGCCGCGCGACGATCGCGGCACCGATTCCCGAACTCGCCCCCGTGACGAGGGCGTGGCGCAACGCCTCACTCACCGGCCGACACCCAGGCTTCGCTCACCCGCACGTACTTGATCGCCTGGCGGTGATACGTGAAGGCGACGTGGATCGCCCCGTCCGGCGTCTGGGTCACGGAGGGGTAGGACAGCTCCCGGTTCGAGCGGTCGCGCGAGTTGTTGGTCATGCAGTAGCCGTCGCCGACCTCGAGGTCGCGCCGATGCGGCCAGGTCCGGCCGCCGTCGGGGGAAATCGCCAGCGTCAGCGGCGCCCGGGGCGTGCCCCAGAACGCCGTGCGCTTGCCCGGATCGGCCGCGGCCGCCGGGGCGGAGGCCGGCGCGGGCTCCTCGTCCTCGATCTCGTCGTAGAGCGAGGCCCGGCGCTCGGTCGCGGCCTCGGCATTGGTCGCGTTGAAGACCAGCGCCACGTGGCCGTTGGCGAGCAGTGTCGCCTGGACCGACGAGTTGTTGTTCGGGAGTGCCGTCGGCACCGGCGCCGACCAGGTCTCGCCGCCGTCGGTCGAGCGGCTCTCGTAGATCGAATCGGCCCAGCGGCTGCGGTAGAGCGCCAGCAGCGTGCCGTCGTGGAGGGCGAGCACGTTCATGTGCACGGCGCCGGTGCTGTCGGGCACCGCGACCTCGCGCCAGGTCCTGCCCTGGTCCGACGAGATCATCACCGCGCTGGTGTCGTCGTCGCCGACCCACTTGGCGCCGGGTACGCTCGGGCAGTGGAAGATCGGCAGGAGCCAGGTGCCGTCCTTCAGCACCGCCGGCGGCTGGCGCACGAAGGTGCCGCAGCCCGGCCGCTGCGCGAACAGGGTCTCGATCGGACCCCAGGTCAGGCCGTGATCGTGGGAGATCCGCCGGCGCACCAGGGCGGTGTCCTGGTTGCCCGACACCTGCGCGGTCCAGATCAGCCAGAGTTCGCCCGTCGGCGCGTTGAACAGGATCGGGTTCTGCTCCGAGCGGGAGGCATCGTCGGAGAGCTTTTGCGCTTCGGTCCAGGTGTCGCTGCCGGCGGGCAGGCGCGACCCGTAGACCGAGATGTCGGCCATGCCTTCCTGCGTGCCGCCGAACCAGACGCAGGCGAGGTCGCCGTTCGGCAGCGGCAGGATGTTGGCGGCGTGGTTCTGCACGCACGGGGAGGGGATGAAGGCCTCGCGGCGGAGGGGATCGCCGGCGACCGGCCGGACCTCGCCGGTGCGGTCCATCGGTGTCTCGATGGTGTCGAGCATGGGGGTCTCTCCGGGGTCAGGCGGTGGTGGCGGGGCGGGCGGGTTCGGTCTTGGGAGCCGTTTCCGTGTCGCCCCGCCCGGAGCTGTCGCTCCAGCGGAAGGCGCGCTCGATGCCCATCACGACGAGTGGCGCGAGGGCGGCGATGTACATGTTGTCGACGCCGTAGGGATTGCCCAACGCATACCAGATCGTGGTGGCGAGCGCCGAGCCGAGCAGTCCCAGCGTCGCGCCGCGGTTCGAACCGAACCAGGGCAGGTAGAATCCGACCATCGCGACGATCGAGATCGACAGGCGCAAGGCGCGCGTGAAGAACGACAGCTTCAGGATCTCGGGAATGAAGAACACGAAGACCAGCGGCACCACGGCGATGACCAGCGAGAACACTCGGGTCATGCGCAGCTCCTGGGCCGGCTCCGGCTTCCAGTACGGCACGTAGAAGTCGCGCACGACCAGCGACGCGATGGCGAGCGCCACGGTGCTGACGCTGACGAAGATCGAGGCGACGAGCGAGGTGGTGACGACGCCGGCAAGCAGCGGGTGCATGTTCTTCAAGAAGATCGGCAGCGCGTAGAGGCTGTCCATGCTCGGATAGAGCGTCTTCGCGGCCAGGCCGATCAGCGCCAGCACGACCCCGAGCGGCAGGCAGAACGCCGCCGCGTAGAGCGCCGAGGCCCGGGCCGCCGAGGCGCTCTTCGTCGAGGAGATCGCCTGGACGATGAACTGGGTCGAGAAGATCGCCCCGACCGTGCCGAAGGTCCAGGCGAAGATCGTCGCCGCGCCGATCTTGCCGTCCCAGGTGAAGTATTCGGGGGGGAGCGCGGCCTGCATCGGGGCGATGCCGCCGGTGGCCGACAGCGCGACCCACAGGATGATGCCGATGCCCCCGACCTTGATGGCGCTGTGCAGGATCGTCACCCAGGCGACGCCCTTCATCCCGCCGAAGACGTAGTAGAACGTGCTCACCGCCGCGATGATGCACATCGCGGTCGGAATGTTGACGCGGAGCGCCGTCGAGATCGCGGCCGCACCGCTGACGTAGTTGCCCACGTTCACCAAGAGCAGGGCGTAGATCATGATGATCGAGACGGTCATCATGGTCGACTTGCCGTATTTCTGCGCGATCGCGGCCGAGATCGTGTACTCGCCCGAATCGTAGATCCGGCGGACGATCAGGAGCCCGAACAGCAGGAAGCCGATCGAGGCGCCGAGCACCGACCAGGCGGCGGCGATGCCGGAATTGAACGCTTCCTGCGCGGTGCCGACCGTCGACTTGGCGCCGACGAATTCCGACATCAGCAGCACGCCGACGACGAGCGCCGGCATCGAGCGCGACGCGGTCATGAACTGGGCGTTGGTGCGGCTGCGCAGCTTCAGGGTCAGCCAGCCGGTGAACAGGATGTAGGCGACCACCATGACCGCGATGGTCAGGCTCTCGCCCTCGGTGAATTCATGCATGGGCGTGTCCTCGGGATGATGCTTTTGTCGATCGATGATTGGCGACCCGCCCCTGTCCGGACGACTGATCCGTCAGCGGACGGAGACCCGAACGGGGGGGGGCGACAGGCCGGGCCGGCGTCTTCGCGCGCAGTTCCCCGGCGACGTCTTCAGGACGCCCGGGCCAGTCCCTCGTTCGTCCCCAGCAGCGCGGCGCGCTCGGCCTCGGTCAGCGGCATCAGCGGCGGGCGCAGGCGGTGCCAGCCGGCATCGCCGGTGCGCTCCGCCGTCATTGCCTTGAGCGAGGCCATCTGGGCAAAGCGCGAGGCGCGTTCGCGGGTCGCCACCACGCGTCCTTGCGCCGCCGCGACCGCCTCGGCCTTGGCCGGATCGGCGTAGTGGTCGAAGACGAAGCGCAGGTCGCGGGCGCAGAGGTTGGTGGTGGCGGTGATGGCCCCGGCCCCGCCGATCTTCAGGAGCGGCAGCATCAGCGGGTCGGCCCCGGCCAGCACCGAGAAGCCCGGGAAGCGCTCGACCAGCGCCGTCATGTGGGCGAGGTCGCCGGATGAATCCTTGATGCCGGTGACGATGCCGGGGAAGCGCTCGCGCAGGGCCGCGATGACGCCGTGGGGGATCGCCACGCCGGACATCTGCGGGATGTGGTAGAGCACCACCCGCAGGCGATCGTCGCCGACGCCTTCGATGATCCGCGAATAGGCCGCGACCAGCCCGTCCTCGGAGACGCCCTTGTAGTAGAAGGGCGGCAGCAGCACGACCGTGGTGACGCCGACCGACAGCGCGTGGCGGGTGAGCGCCACGGTCTCGGGCAACGCCGCGACGCCGGTGCCGGGCATCAATTGCGCGGGCGCGACGCCGCCGGCAAGCGCGGCTTCGAGCAGGCGCATCCGCTCGTCGGCGGAGAACGAGTTCGCCTCGCCGGTGGTGCCGAGCAACGCGACGCCGGTGCAGCCCTCGTCGATCAGGTAGCGGCAATGGTCCGTGAAGGCCCGATAATTCGGGTTCAGGTCCTGGTCGAGGGGCGTGAGGGCGGCGCAGAACACGCCGCGCGGGAAGACGGGATCGATCATGGTCTTGGCGCTCCTCAGCCGGCGGCGTGGTAGAGGGCGAGGATCTGCTCTTCGCTGATCTCGCGCGGGTTGTTGTCGAGGAGCCGGCGGATGGCGTGGGCCTCCGCCGCCATGGCGGGCAGATCGCCGGCCGGCACCCCGTGCGCCGACAGGCGCATCGCGATGCCGAGATCGGCGCACCAGCGCGTCGTCGCCTCGACCACCGCCGCCTCGTCGTCGCTCTCGGGCAGCCCGAGCGCCGCCATCACCTGGCGGGTCTTCTCCGGCACCGCGGGCGCGTTGAAGGCCAGCGTGTGGGGGAAGATCACCGCGCAGGCCAGCCCGTGCGGGATGTGGTGGCGGGTGCCGAGCGGGTACGCGACGGCGTGGCCCGCCGTGGTGTTGACCGGACCGAGGCAGAACCCGCCGTAGAGCGAGGCGAGCGCCAGTCCGGCCCGGGCCTCGCGGTCGCCCCCGTCGCGCACGGCGCGGGGCAGGAAGCGGCCGACGAGACGGATGCCCTCCAGCGCGTAGAGATCGATCAGCGGGTGGGCCTTCCTGCTGGTGAAGGCCTCGACGCAATGCGCCATGGCGTCGACGCCGGTGGCGGCGGTGACCGCGGCCGGCACCGTCATGGTGAGGTCGGGGTCGATCACCGCGGCGTCGGCCAGCATGAAGCGGCTCTGCACCGCGAGCTTGTTCTGGGTGGCCGGATCGGTGACCAGCGCCCGGGTGCCGCCCTCGCTGCCGGTGCCGGCGGTGGTCGGGACCAGGATCAGGCCGATGCGGCGGCCCCGCACCTTCTCGGGCCCGACGACCTCGTGCAGGGTCTGGCCGCTGCCCGGCAGCACCGCCACGAGCTTGGCGAGATCCATGGCGCTGCCGCCGCCGAAGCCGACGACGATATCCGGATTGGTCTCCTCGGCGAGCGCCAGCGCCCGGTCGAGGTTCGGGATGTCGGGCTCGGGCTTGACCTCGCCGAACACCCGTACCTCGCCGGGCAGGTCGAGAGAATCGACCCGGGCTGCGTTGAAGGCGTCGGCGACGACCAGGATGTTGCGGGCGCCCATCGCGCGGGCGCGGCGGCCGACGGCGGCGACGGTGCCGGAGCCGAAGTCGATGTCCGGGCGGACGATCTCGATGGCGGTGGCGAAGGGATTCACGCGGCGCTCCTCTGGGTCATTACGCCGTTGGCGGCGAGACGCTCGGCGTATTCGATGGCCTCGATCAGGCTGCGCTCGTTGGCGATGCCCCGCCCGGCGATGTCGAAGGCGGTGCCGTGATCGACCGAGGTGCGGATGATCGGCAGGCCGAGCGTGATGTTGACGCCCGACAGGTCGACCCAGCGACCGGTCTCGGGGTCGACCTCGAAGCCCAAGAGCTTGACCGGGATGTGCCCCTGGTCGTGGTACATCGCCACGACCGCGTCGTACTGGCCGGCCCGGAGCTTGACGAAGACCGTGTCGCCCGGGACCGGGCCGACGATGTCGAGGCCGTCCGCCACCTTGCCGGCGATCACCGGCGCGCTGACGTCGATGTCCTCGCGGCCGAACAACCCGCCCTCGCCGGCATGCGGGTTGAGGGCCGCGACGGCGATGCGGGGCTTCTCCAGTCCGATCCCCTTCAGCGCCGCATGGGTGAGGTCGATGACGAGGCGCAGCCGCTCGGGCGTCAGGCGCTTGGGCACGTCCTGGAGCGCGACGTGGGTGGTGACGTGGCTCACCCGCATGTTGCCGTGGGCGAGCATCATCACCGAGCCGCGTACCCCGGTGAGGTCGGCCAGCATCTCGGTATGGCCGGCATAGTGGTAGCCGGCGAGGTTCAGCGCCTCCTTGTTGAGCGGCGCCGTCACGATGCCGCCGATCGTGCCGGCGAGGGCGAGATGCACCGCCCGCTCGATCGCCTTGTAGGCGAAGCGGCCGCCATCGGCGCTGAGCCGGCCCGGCTCGATCGGCGCGCCCTCGTCGTCGGCCTGCAGGCAGCAGAGCGCCGGCCAGGGACCGTCGCCGGAGACCTCCGGGATCTCGACGCCGAGGCCGAGCGCGCCTTGTGCCCGCTCGAGCGCCGGGTTGCTGCCGATGACGACGAGCTTCAGGTCGCCGGAGGCCAGGCGGTCCTTCAGCTTGTGCGCGGCCTTGACGATGATCTCGGGGCCGATCCCGGCGGGATCGCCCATGGTGATGGCGAGGTGACGGGTCACGCGACGGTCCTTTCCGAGATGAATCCGTTCTGGCGCAGGAGGTCGCGCCAGACGGGGGGCGTGCCGAACGCCCCGGATTTCGAGATGACGGTGGTGCCGTCCCACAGGCCGCCGCGCATGCGGGAGCGGGGCAGGCCCGGGGCGACCTGGCCGGTGACGACGAGGCCCTCGGTGCGAAGCGCCAGGCACAGGGCCTTCAGGGTCTCGCCCCCGGCGACGATCAGGGTGCCGGGCGGGGGCAAGGCGCGGGCGAGGCGCCCGAAGGCGGCGGCGATGCGCTCGGCGGCCTCATCCCGGGCGAGCCCTGCGGGCAGCGAGAGGCTCACGAGGGCAGCGTCGTCCGTTGCCAGCCGGTCGGCGACGACGCCGGTCGGGGTGGTCTCGTCCAGCACGAGCCGGTGCTCGGGGCAGTGTGCGAGCTGGTTCTCGGTCTCGGGCCGGTCCGAGCCGAACAGGCCGAGGACCGGGCCGTGCAGGCGCGCATCGCCGGGCGCGGGCGCCCGGCGGGCGAGCGCCCCGGCGAGGCCGCCGCTGCCGCACCACAGGACCGGCGCGCCGTGGGCGAGCGCTGCGATGCGGTCGAGGTCGCCGTCCTCCGCCGCGTCGTAGACCGCGACGCCCGGGACGAGCCCGTCCGCGACCGCGGCGCGGCGGGCCGGCACGCCGGCCGCGCGCAGGGTCTCGGCGATATCGCCGGAGACCGGTTCCCAGCCGGACCCCGTGCGGGCGACCTGCCGGCCGTCGCGGGTGACGCGGCCCTGGTAGGGGAAGGCCGGCGCGACGATCACGGGACGCCCGTCGCCGAGGCAGGCGGCGAGCTCCGCCGCCCAGGGGCCGCGCAGCAGGCTGTCGAGCTTCTTGAAGGCGAGATCGGCGCCGGCGAACATCGGGGCGGCGGACGCGACGACCCGGGCCGCGTCCGGCACCTCCCGCTCGCGCGTGCCGGTATCGAGGGCGAGGCTGCCGCGCGCCGGCAGGGCCCCGCCGATCCACGCGGCCTCGATCGGCCCGACGAGGCCGGTGAAGCCGGCGGCGGTGTCGAGGGTGCCGGTAAGGTCGTCGGCGATGAGGCGCAGAATCGGCATCGGGCTCACGCGCGGCCGGCTGCCCGGATGCCGGCCCGACTGATGCCGAGCTTGGTGGACAACATGACAACTGTGCGGACCACCCCGGACCGCCGGGCATGCCACAAGACGGTCCGGGTCGTGCTTGCGTCCCTCGTCCCCCCGGCACCGGTCATGTCATCCTCCCCGTCGGCGCCATCACAGGTGCCGCATTTGTTGTAAACTTGTTATGTGGTACGGGAGGTCGTGCGGACTTGTCAAGCGGTCGTCACGAGGCGATGGCAGCCTGATGCCGCGCGGCAGGCGACGAGGCCCGCATCCGGCGAGGGGCGGCATCGGATCGAGGTCACCATGACGGGCTTCCATCTGCCCCCTGCGGACGGCGACGCTCGCCTCGCGCGGCTGCGGCTCATCTCCGCGCAGGCCCGCGAGCGCTACAGGTCCATCCCGGCGCTCGCTGGCGTGGCCGACGCACCGCCCCTCACGGAGGCGCGGTTCGCGGCGTGCCGGGTGCAGATCGCAGTCGACGACGCGAGCGGCGAGATCGTCGGCTTTGCCGCCACGCGCCTCCTCGACGGCCTGCTCTACCTCGACAACATCTCCGTCGAGGCCGATGCGTCGGGGAGGGGGATCGGGACGGCGCTGCTCGACGACGTCCGCGCGCGGGCCGTGCGCGTCAATGCCCCGGCGGTGACGCTGACGACGTTCCGGGAACCGGCCTGGAACGGGCCCTGGTTCCGCCGGCACGGCTTCCGGCCGATGCCGCCCGAGCGGATCGGTCCGGGATTGCGGGCGGTCACGGATCGGCAGGGCCGGACCTTCGATCCGGGCACGCGCGAGACCTTGTGGCGGCCGGCGTGACGGGGGTTCGGATCGCCGTCACGCCAGCGCATTCCTCCCGTCCGCCTATCGGTCGTCACAGAGACAGATCGAGCATCCGCCCCTCGAACAGCCGGTCGCGCGAGGAGCAGATGTGGCGGTGCATCCGGTCGCGGGCGGTCTCGGCATCGCCGTCGCGGATCGCCGCGAAGATGGCGCGATGCTCGTCGAGCACGCCCTGGAGACCGGAATTCGGCCCGAGCAGGGCCAGGCCGTGAATCTTCATGCCCACCGCGATGTGCGATTGCAGGGCCTGGAGCGACGCGCCGTAATAGTGGTTGTTCGAGGCTTCCGCGATGGCGAGGTGGAAGGCGAAGTCGGCGTCGTCGCGGTGCTGCTGCTGGCGCGTCGCGGTATTCATCAGGTCGAGGGCGGTGGCGATGCGCTCCAGCGCCGGGCCGTTGCGGCGGAGCGCGGCGTAGCGGGCGGCCTCGGGCTCGATGGTGAGGCGGAACTCGTAGCAGCGCTGGATGTCGGCAATGCTCTCGACCGGGGCGTAGCCGAGCGCCGGGGCCCGGCTCTTGCCGCGCACGAAGCTGCCGGCGCCCTGGCGGGACACGATGATGCTCTCCCGCCGCAGCCGCTCCAGGGCGGCGCGGACCACCGGGCGCGAGACCTTGTAGCGCGACGCCAGCTCGTTCTCGCTCGGCAGCTTCTGGTTCTCGCCGTAGGTGCCGCCTGCGATCTCGGTGAGCAGGCCGTGATAGACGCCGTCGGCCAGGCCTGACGGCCGGGCGGCACCGTCCGGCACGGCGTCGACGACACCCTGAACTACCGAATGCATGAGGTCCCTTGGCTCCCCGATGCGGCCGGACCGGCCCACCACCTCGCGACAAGTATGGCGCGATCCCTGGTTCGGGCGCAAGCTTGTAAAATGTTGTTAGGGCCCAACCGGTAGGCTTTTCGCCATGCCGCGCGTGCGCGCCGACGCCCCGGACATGTCCCCGGATCGCCGGAGTGCGCGCGAGGAGCGGCATCCGTCGGCTGCGCAGGAAACAAGCGGTCGAGGGCGGGTTCGACGAGGAATATCGGTGTTCGTGTCGCTCAAGAGCCCGCATGAGCCTGCGACAGTCGGCGATACGGATGCCGTCCTCCGCCGCCTCGATCGCGCTGGCGTGCTCTGGAACGGCGGCGATCGCGGCCGTTCGCGCCTCGCAGCGAGCGCGAGAGGATGTCGCGCTCACCAGCTTCGATAATGCGTCAACGAAGGCTCATTCGAGCAGACGCGGGATGGCCGGGAACCTTGAATCGTTTTCCTGTATCAGTAATTTCGGTACCATCGACGCGCAAGATGGAAAAATCTTGATCGAGGTAGTTCCCAACCAGCAAATACCGTCCATCGGGCGTGAACACGGCAGCTTCTGGAAGTCCGCCAACCTCAATTTCTTTGATTTTGCTCAAATTTTTTCCATCTATCTTCAAGATATCAATGTTACCATTTTTGTTATAGAAGTATGATTTTTTGTTTGAATTCGATCCCCTTAATATGACAGCGACTGCGACATCTCCCTTCGGGCTGATGGCTAGCCCCTCAGGGCCATCCCCAACCACGACGCGATCCGTTATGCGAGGCGGACTTGCCTCAAGATCGACCACGCTCACCGTATCGACGCTTCCATCCGATGCGCCGGAATTGCCGTTATCCGCTGTAATAGCAATCTTACCATTAGGTGAGACCGCGACATTGTACGGCCATTGTCCCGTTGGAAGATCAACCTTATTATAGGTTACCTTTCCATTATCCGATATTTCGAGAATGGAAATTTTGTGATTAGGAAATTTTACTGCGACGGCTCTACGACCGTCAGGTGTGAACGCCACATGAGAAACAACATCTCCCATCGGCACCGTATCCACCAGCTTCACCTCCTTGCCACGGATTGAGAGTACCGCCACTGAGTTGTCACCGCGGTTGGCAATCAGGGCCATGTCTCCTTTCGGGTTGATGTCCAAACCGGAAGGCATTTTTCCGACGTCTATAGTCGTCAAAAGCTTTGGAGGATTGGCCTCAAGATCGATGACATACACCTTGTTATCGGGCACTTGTTTTAAATTGGCGCCATCTTTCAGCACATCGATGGAATCGGCCACAAGAGCGAGAGTTCCTGATGGATTGATGGCAACGTTCACAGGTGGGCCTACGACGGAGTTTTTCAGGGGAAGGCTCGCGATAATTTTAGGGTCTTCCGGATTTGCAAGATCGACGATCAGGACACTGTCTTTTCCTGGTGGGGATAAAACCAGCTTCCCTTCATCGTCCCAAATTGCCTTCTCGTCGTTTCCGACGATCATGTACGGGCTAGACGAAGCACCCCCACACATCGCAAGCAGGGAGCCTCCAATAATACCCGCCAGAGCTGCACATCGCCCGATCATGTTCCCTCCTGCATTTTTATTGTCGCCAGACTAGCGGGAGCAGGGAGGCCTTGCCAAGGGCAGCGGCCTCATCATGTAGCGTCTCACGGGCGGTGATGGTCCACGGTTGCCATGACGTTGCGGGTCACCTCGCCCATGTCCCACCCCGGTCGCTCGCCGACATCTGGCAGGTCTGGTTCGGCTATGCTGCCCATGACGAGGCGCAGCTGCGCGGGGCGCTCAAGGAGGCCTGCCGCACGGCCGACCTCGTCGGGACTCCCCGGGCGGAGCCAGAGGTCGACTGCGAGTTCGGCCGCGTCGCCGCGCTCCTGCCGCGGGAGGATTTCGTCACGCCGGCCACCGTGCTCTGGCATGCCGGCATGCATCTCGGTCTCCAGCGGGAGGGCCTCTATCCCGCCCTGCTGGCGGGCCTGCCCCGGATCGACGTGATCGGTGCGCGCGACCTCACGCAGGCGCTGCCCGCCCTCTACGGCGTGGGCCCGGTCGAGCGGTTGCCCATACCGCCGGAAATGGCCCATTCCGATCTGCCGGAGGCGAAGAAGGCCGCGCAGGTCGCGGCCGACACCCATCTCGCCGCCCGCTTCCCCGCCCTGATGGAGCGGGAATCGCCGACGCGCGGGAGAGCCGCCCGCAGCAGCGGGCGCGAGGCGATCCAGAAATGTTCCTTGTCCCGGATCACGCACGGGAAGCCGCGCGCGACCAGATCGTGGAACTCGCGCGGATGCAGGGGGCGGCGAGCCCGGAACACGACGCTGCGGATGCCATATGCCTCGGTTTCCTGCCCTTGTTCGCCGTTGGGACGGTGAGGCCGCGCGACCATTGCCAGCGCCGGGCAGGCGCGGTCCGCGAATGAAAGGCCGCCCCGGCGAGTAGCTTGGGAAAGTAGCTTGGCACAGCGCGTCGCCCTCGAAGGCCTGCGCGCGAACGAACGTTACGATGCGGTGGCGCATCAGCAGTCACCGCATCTTACACCTCACCGAAGGGATAGAACTGAGCGCACACGATGGTATGACGGTCGAGCCAGCGGCCTATGCACTGGCATGGATATTTCCCGAAGTATCGAAAATTAAAATAATAGCAGTCATAAACATATTTTCTACGTTGATAAAAATAAGTTTTAATATATAGATCTCATATATACATAACAAATACATAATATTTCACGGTTTATCGTGATTTATGGTATGAATTATTTTGACACATTGTGGTATTTGCGATTTTTGCACTGTGTGGACATAGGCGCTACTAAACGAGAAGTGTGAGTCTAAAAATAGATAGTAACCGGGTATCTAGGCACCCTTTGCCGTACTAAGTCAATAGCCCTCAAGTCTCCGCAATCACGTTTTGCTGAAAAATTCGCTCAAGGTCGGTCGTAATGCGGTCATTGCTGCGCCGCAAAAACTGGAGATGAGGCAATATACAAATTATAAAATCAAATACTTGATAAGATAATAAGTTTCTTATTTATATCTTGTAATATATCTGAATTCGCATTTGCACTAAGAATAAGATCCATTCCGTTTGCCGCATTGTCCCGAAACATACGAACACCAGACGGAAGACATTCAGGTTTGTCGATGCTAACGTAACTGCGGTGAGTGAAGGTAATAAGTTCCTTATAAGAGAGCGAAGTGAGAGTTATATAAGACCAAACTAAGAGAGATTGGTCGTGATCTCACTCGCTTGCCGTTCCTCATCACGCGAACACGTTCGGACTCGCGGCCCGGGTGCCGCAGAGACGTGAAACGCTGACCGGAGACGCAGAGCATGGGTAAGTTCGTGAATTCCGTTTCGGTGGCCGCGCTGCTGGCGCTGGCCCCGCTCGCGGTGCCGCACGCCGCACTCGCCAACGACAAGCTCGACGAGTTGTCGAAGAGCGACGAAAACTGGGTGATGCCGGGGAAGAACTACGACTCCGACAACTACAGCAAGCTGACGCAGATCAACGACAAGAACGTCAAGAACCTGAAGGTCTCCTGGCAGTTCTCGACCGGTCTGCTCAACGGCCATGAGGGCGCACCGCTCGTCGTCGACGGCAAGATGTACGTCCACACCTCGTTCCCGAACAACACCTTCGCGCTCGGTCTCGACGATCCGGGCAAGATCCTGTGGCAGGACAAGCCGAAGCAGAACCCGGCCGCGCGCTCGGTGGCCTGCTGCGACCTCGTCAATCGCGGCCTCGCCTATTGGCCGGGTGACGGGAAGACCCCGCCGTTGATCCTCAAGACCCTGCTCGACGGCCACGTCGCGGCGCTCAACGCCCAGACCGGCGAGACGGTGTGGAAGATCGAGAATTCCGACATCAAGATGGGGTCGACGCTCACGATCGCGCCCTACGTGGTCAAGGACAAGGTCATCATCGGCTCGTCGGGTGCCGAACTCGGCGTGCGCGGCTACCTCACCGCCTACGACGTGAAGACCGGCGAGCAGAAGTGGCGCGCCTACGCCACGGGCCCGGATCCCGACCTGCTGCTGGCCAAGGACTTCAACATCCACAACGCCCATTACGGCCAGAAGGGCCTCGGCACCTCGACCTGGGAGGGCGACGCCTGGAAGATCGGCGGCGGCACCAACTGGGGCTGGTACGCCTACGACCCGGGCACCAACCTGATCTACTTCGGCACCGGCAACCCGGCGCCGTGGAACGAGACGATGCGGCCGGGCGACAACAAGTGGACGATGACGATCTTCGGTCGCGACGCCGATACCGGTGAGGCCAAGTTCGGCTACCAGAAGACGCCGCACGACGAGTGGGATTATGCCGGCGTCAACGTGATGATGTTGTCGACCCAGAAGGATCTCGCCGGCAAGGAGCGCAAGCTCCTGACCCACCCGGACCGCAACGGCATCGTCTACACCCTCGACCGCACCAACGGCGACCTCGTCTCGGCCCACAAGATCGACGACACCGTCAACGTCTTCAAGACCGTCGACCTGAAGTCCGGCCTGCCGGTGCGCGATCCGGAATACGGCACCCGGATGGACCACCTCGCCAAGGACATCTGTCCCTCGGCGATGGGCTACCACAATCAGGGCCACGATTCCTATGACCCGAATCGCAAGCTCTTCTTCATGGGCATCAACCACATCTGCATGGATTGGGAGCCCTTCATGCTGCCCTACCGGGCCGGCCAGTTCTTCGTCGGTGCGACGCTGAACATGTATCCGGGCCCGAAGGGCGACCGCCAGAACGCCGAGGGGCTGGGTCAGATCAAGGCCTACGACGCCATCACCGGCAAGTTCAAATGGGAGAAGATGGAGCGCTTCGCGGTCTGGGGCGGCACAATGGCGACGGCCGGCAATCTGGTCTTCTACGGAACGCTGGACGGCTACATCAAGGCGCGCAACTCCGACACCGGCGAGCTGCTCTGGAAGTCGAAGCTGCCGTCGGGTGCCATCGGCTACCCGGTGACCTACAGCCACAAGGGCACGCAATACGTCGCGATCTACTACGGCGTCGGCGGCTGGCCGGGCGTCGGCCTCGTCTTCGACCTCCAGGATCCGACCGCCGGCCTCGGTGCCGTCGGCGCCTTCAAGAAGCTCGCCAACTACACCCAGATGGGTGGCGGCGTGACGGTGTTCTCCCTCGACGGCAAGGGTCCCTACGACGACCCGAATGTCGGCGAGTACTCGGCGAACTGAGCCGTCGACTCCCGCTCCTCCCCACTTGGGGAGGAGCGACCCGCTGCCTCTCGTGACAACGGATCCGATCATGTTGAGATCGCTCGGACTTCTGCGCCGGTCCCTCCTCTCTGCGACGCTCGCCGCCGCCGGCCTGACCACCCCGGCCATCGCGCAGACGATCACCCAGACACCCTCCGCCCAGACACCCTCGGCCCAGGCGCCCGCCGCGGCTCCGGCGCGCCCAGACGACACCGTCCTGCGGGTCTGCGCTGCGACTCAGCCGCCGCTGTCGCTCAAGGACGGCACCGGCCTCGAGAACCGCATCGCCGGTGCGGTCGCCGAGGCGATGGGGCGCAAGGTGCAGTTCGTGTGGTCGGACAAGCCCGCGATCTATCTGGTGCGCGACTTCCTCGACAAGAAGCTCTGCGATGTCGTCGCCGGGCTCGATACCGGCGATCCGCGGGTGCTGACGACCAAGCCCTATTACCGCAGCGGCTACGTCTTCGTGACGCGGGTGCAGGACGGGCTCGACCTCACGTCCTGGTCCGATCCGCGCCTCAAGGACGTGAACCACGTCGCGGTGCCGTTCGGCTCACCGAGCGAGGCGATGCTGAAGAACATCGGGCGCTACGAGGAGGACATGGCCTACCTCTACTCGCTCGTGAACTTCCGCTCGCCGCGCAACCAATATACCCAGATCGATCCCGCCCGCCTCGTCGGCGAGGTCGCGAGCGGCAAGGCCGAGGTCGCAGCCCCCTTCGCCCCGGATGTCGCCCGCTTCGTCAAGGCATCGACCGTGCCGTTGCGCATGACCCTGGTGGCGGACGACGCCGCCCGCAGCGACGGCCAGAAGGTCGCCATGCGCTTCGACCAGTCGATGGGCGTGCGCCGCGGCGACGACGCGTTGCTCGCGGCCCTCGATCAGGCCCTCGTGAAGGCGCGCCCGGCGATCGAGGCGATCCTGAAGGACGAGGGCGTGCCGACGGTTCCGACCGGCTCCTGACATTTCCCGACCCCCTCTTTGGCGGACCGCCGGGCGCGGTCCCTCGACTTGAAGCGAGCGTTCATGATCCAGCGTAGGACCGCCCTCGGCGCCAGTCTCGGGCTCGTCATCCTCATCGCCGGCCTCGGTGCCCTGCCGCGCGCCACCACGGCGCAGAGCAGTGCCGTCGATCTGCGCAACGTCGTCACCGGCGAGAAGCTCGACTTGAGCGACGTGCTGCCGGAGGGCAAGGACACGCCCGGCGTGAAGCAGTTCCTCGCCACCGGCCACAACCCCTACATCACCGATGCGAGCTGCCTGAAGAAGGGCGAGCAGACCTTTCTCGCCGCCTGCTCCGGCTGTCACGGCCACATCGGCGAGGGCAAGATCGGCCCCGGCCTCGCCGACAATTACTGGACATATCCCCAGAACACGACCGATGCCGGTCTGTTCTCGACGGTGTTCGGCGGCGCCAACGGTCAGATGGGGCCGCACAACGAGAGCCTGACCCTCGACGACATGCTCCAGGTCACCGCCTGGGTCCGTCACCTCTACACGGGACCGGTCAAGGACGCCGAGTGGCTGAACGACGAGCAGAAGAAGAAGTACACCCCCTACAAGCTCGGCGAGACTTTCCCCGATGATCCGCCCGGGATGTGCGCCAAGAGCGGCAAGTCCTGACGGCGTCCGATCCCGAGCCGCGGTCGCGGCTCGGGGTGCCACCGCCGGATCCGTGCCCCGGCCCCCGCCTCGAACACGATGACGATAGGAGGAACACCATGCGCCTGACCCTCGCCGCCGCGACCCTCGCCCTGCTCGCCGGAGCGGCCGTTCCCGCGCTCGCCTATGACGGGACGAAGTGCAAGGCCGCCGGCGATTGCTGGGAGCCCAAGCCCGGCTTCCCCGACAAGATCGCCGGGACGAAGTACGATCCCAAGCACGATCCCAAGGAGCTGAACAAGCAAGCCGCCTCCATCCAGGCGATGGAGGAGCGCAACAAGAAGCGCGTCGAGAACTTCAAGAAGACCGGCAAGTGGGAATACGACGTCAGCAAGATCGCGGCGCAGTAACTTCCCATCCGCGCGGCGCCGTCGCGCGCCGCGCTCCCCCCTGCCCGCGACAGTCCCGGAGTCGTCGATCCGCATGAACCCGATCCGGCCGGCCGATGCGGCCCCGACCGACTGGCGCCAAATCGCCGACTGGCGCCCAATCGCCCTGCGCTTCGAAGCGGAGATCGCCAAGGCGGTGATCGGCCAGCACAGGGCGATCCGGCTCGTCACCATCGCGATCTTCGCCCGCGGCCACGTGCTGCTAGAGGGCGATGTCGGCGTCGGGAAGACCACCCTGCTGCGGGCGGTGGCGAGGGCGCTCGGCGGCGCCTACGAGCGCGTCGAGGGCACGGTCGACATGATGCCGGCCGACCTCATCTACCATACCTACCTCGCGGAGGATGGAAGGCCACGGATCGAGCCCGGCCCGGTGCTGCGCCGGTCCGAAGACCTCTCGGTGTTCTTCTTCAACGAGATCAACCGCGCGCGGCCCCAGGTCCATTCCCTGCTCCTGCGGCTGATGGCCGAGCGCAGCGTGTCGGCCTTCAACCGCGAGTACCGGTTTCCCCGTCTCCAGGTCTTCGCCGACCGCAACCGGGTCGAGCGCGAAGAGACCTTCGAATTGCCGGCGGCGGCCCGCGACCGGTTCCTGATGGAGATCGGCATGGAGGCGCCGACCGATCCGGGCATGCGCCGTCGCCTCGCCTTCGATCCGCTCTT
The DNA here is from genome assembly GCF_019216885.1 of Methylobacterium sp. SyP6R. Lineage (NCBI taxonomy): Bacteria > Pseudomonadati > Pseudomonadota > Alphaproteobacteria > Hyphomicrobiales > Methylobacteriaceae > Methylobacterium > Methylobacterium synurae. The sequence goes on from NZ_JAAQRC020000002.1 coordinate 114,639, forward strand.
CCACGACACCGATGCGCTGATCGAAGAGGTCGCCCCGGACGTGATCGACCAGGCGTCGGTCGCCGGCATCGCGGCGGCGATCCAGCACGGCATTCATGCGAGCCCGGCGCTCGAGGACTACGTCGTCCGGCTATGGTCGGCGATCCGGGAGCCGGGGCGGGCCGGTATCACCCTGCCGGACGTCGCCATGGACGCCCTGGTCCAGGGCGGGGCGAGCCCGCGCGGCATCGCCTTCCTGATCCGCGCCGCCCGGGTCCGGGCCTGGCTCGAGGGCCGCGACATGCTGCTGCCCGAGGATCTGCGCGCGGTCTTTCCCGAGACGATGGCGCACCGGATCTTCCTCGAACCGGTCTACGAGATGCGCCGGGAGCAGATCGTGCCGGCCCTGTGCCGGGCGGTGCTCGATACGGTGCCGGCGCCGTGACCGGGGACATCCTCTACCGCCTGCGCGGCCCTGCCGCCGGTCCGGGCCCCGGCGCCCACCGCTCGCGCGAGATCGGTGGCATCGGCGTCTTTCGCGACCAGGTGCCGTTCTGGCGCCACCCCGATGCCCGCCGCATCGATTTGCGGGCGACCCTGCGCGACCCGTTCGAGGGCGTCGTGGTGCGCCGGTTCGAGGAGCGCCGGGCGCTGGAGGTCTGGGTGCTCCTCGATGTCTCGGCCTCGATGCGCTTCCGGGGCGAGGGCGATGCCTGGGCCCTGGCGACGGAACTCTGCATCGCGCTCGCCCGCTCGGCGACCCGGATCGGCGACGCCTTCGGGCTCATCGGCTGCGGTGCCGGGCCGGACCTGATGCTGCCGGCCTCGCGCCGGCGCGGCACCGCCGACGCCGTCGCGGACAGGCTCGCGGCGATCCGGCCCCGGGGGACGAGCGCCGACGGACTCCTCACGGCGGCCGCGTTCCTCGCGGGCCGGCGCAAGCTCGTGATGGTGGTCTCGGATTTCCGCCTGCCCGAGGCACTGATCGGCGCCGTGTTCGAACGGCTCCAGGGCCACGACGTGGTTCCTGTCGCGGTCGAGGATGGCGCTCTCGAGGAGGGCCTGCCGGCCTTCGGGCTGATCGAGCTGGAGGACTTGGAGGGCGGCGGACGACGGCGGGTGCTGATGCGGCCTTCGCTGCGCACGCGCTGGCTCGCCCGCGAGGCCGAGCGACGGGAGGCCTTTCGCCGCCTCGCCCTCCGGCACGGAAGGCCGCCCTACCGCTTGGCGGACCGCTTCGACGGCGACGATTTCTCCCGCCACCTGCTCGGGACCGCCGCATGAGGACGCGCGCGGTCAAGCCGCGATGGGTCGCGCGGGAGGTCAGGGTCGTGGTGATGGCCGGACTCCTGTCCGTTTGCCTGCCATTGCCGGCCGAGGCTCAGATCGGGTCGGTGGTGGTGCGCTCTGCGCGGCCGTTCGGGCTCTTCGTCGGCGACCGTTTCGGCGCCACGGTCGAAATCGAGGCCGCGGACGGCTTCTCGCCGCAAGCCGCCTCGCTGCCGAAGCCGGGGCCGCTGACCTACTGGCTCGACCTCACTCACGTTGCGGTCGCGCCCGGGCCGGCGCGGGACGGAAACCGGCTCTGGCGCCTGTCGCTCACGTACCAGACCTTCTACGCCGCCCTCGACGTGCGCCGCCTCGACGTGCCGGCCTTCACCGTGACCTTCGCCAGCGAGGCTCCGCGGGCGACGACCAGCGCCGTCGCCGAGGTGCCGAGCTGGCCGATCAGCGTGTCGCCCTTGCGCGAGATCCAGCCACCGCCGGTCGCCGATCCGGTCGAGTATCTCCGGCCCGAGAGCCCGAATCCCCGCCGTGATCCGGCTTTGCCCCTTGCGCTCGCCTGGGCCTTCGCGGCTTTGAGCCTCGCGGGCCTTCTGGCTCTCGCCCGCGACCGGGCATGGTGGCCGTTCCGGCACCGGCCGGCCCGGGCCTTCGCGGCGGCCTGGCGGCAGATCCGCCGCCTTATGACCCGCCGCGACGCCGAGGCCGCCTATCGCGAGGCGTTGCTGGCGCTCCATCGCGGCCTCGACCGCACGGACGGCCGGCGGGTGATGGGTGAGGATCTGGCAGGCTTCCTCGTCCGGCATCCCGCCTACGCCGCCCTGGCCCAACCGCTCGACCGGTTCTTCCGGGCCTCCCGCGAGGTCTTCTTCGGCCGCGATCCGTCGGTGGCCCAGCGCGACTGGCCGTTGCCCGACCTCGTCGCGACCGCCCGCCGCCTCGCCGCGGCGGAGCGGGCGGCGCATGCGGACGGACAGTCATGACCGCTTCCCTGATGGCTCTCTTCGGCCGCTTCGGGGTGACGGCCCCGGCCTGGCTGTGGCTGCTCCCGCTGGCGCTGCTGCCGCTCGCCGCGTCCGCGCAGACGCGCATTCCGGTGCCCGCCCTCGCCATGGTCCCGGCCGACGGGCTGTCGCGCCTCGTCGATGCGGCGCTGACGCTCGCCGGCATGGCGGCGATCGGGTTCCTGGTCCTCGCTCTCGCCGGGCCGCACCTCGTCGGCGAGAGCCTGGTGCGGACGGGGGAGGGGGCGCAAATCTCGCTCCTCATCGACCGCAGCGGCAGCATGAACGAGACCTTCGCCGGCAGGCAGCCGTCCGGGCCCGAGGAGTCGAAGGCCGCCGCCTCGCGGCGGATCCTCGAAGGGTTCGTCGGCCGCCGGGCGCACGATCTCGTCGCGGTCTCGGCGTTTTCGACCTCGCCGATGGCGGTGCTGCCGATGACCGACCGCCACGACGCCGTGCGGGCGGCGATCCGGGCGATCGACCGTCCGGGCCTGGAGGCGACCAACGTCGCCCGCGGCCTCGGCCTGGCCCTGGCGCAGTTCGGCGCGAGCGCGCCGCAGGCCGCGCGCGTGCTGCTGCTCGTCTCCGACGGGGCGGCGGTCATCGACCGGCGCGTCCAGCCCCTCCTGCGGGAGGAATTCGCGAAGATTCATCCGACCCTGTACTGGCTCTTCCTGCGCACGGCCGGCTCGCCGGGCCTCGCCGACCGTCCGGCGGGCGAGGACACGCCGCAGGCAGCGCCCGAGCGTCATCTCGACCTGTTCTTCAAGAGTCTCGGCGTGCCCTACCGCGCCTTCGAGGCCGAGAGCGCGCAGGCGGTCGAGGAGGCGATCCGCGAGATCGACCGCCAGGAGCGTAAACCCATCTCCTACACCGAGCGGCGTCCGCAGCGCGATCTCGCCGGGTTCGCCTACGGCCTCGCCGCCTTGGCCATGGGGCTGCTCCTGGGGGCCAAGCTCGCCGAGACCGGGTTGGCAACCCGAACGTCCGCGTCCCGCCCGGCGGCCTCCCGCGAGACCAGGCGCGCCGCATGACCGCCACCCGTCCTTCCCTCGCGCGCGTCCTGCGGCGGGCTTGGGGGCCGGTTCGACCGGTCCTGCTCGCCGCACTGCCGCTCGCCGGCGCGGCAGGCGCGCTCGCCTGCGCCGGCCTCGCATGGCGCGAGATGAGCGCCAACCACGCCATCGCGGCGCTCGAGGCCGGCCACGATCGTCCCGTCGCCGCCGATGCCGTTCCGGAACTAATGCTGGCCCGCATCCGGTTCCTCGCCGCCCGCGAACGCCTCGACGAGGCCGAGCCGCTGATCGCCGCCCTCGACGGCAGTGGCTCGCCGGCCCTGCGCGCGCTGGCGCAGATCGCGTTGGGCAACGCGCGGCTGCGGCAGGCCTTCGCCAAGCTGGAGGCGGGCGACCTGGAGCCGGCAACCCCGCTCGTCGGGCTCGCCCGGCAGGCCTATCGCCGCGCGCTGACGCTCCGGCCCGAGGCCTGGGACGCCAAGTTCAACCTCGACGTCGCCTCGCGCCTCGTGCGCGACTTCCCCGAGCGCGGGCGCGAGCAGGGCGAGGAGATGCCCGCCGACCCGAAGAAGATCTGGACCGACATCCCGGGCCAGCCGCGGGGGCTGCCGTGATCCCGGCTCCCGTCGCACGGCTCGCCGCCGACACCCGCGGCCGGTGGCTCGCCGGGGCGTTCGCCCTCACGGCGCTGACAGGCGTCGCGCCGCACCTCTCCGTCACGGGGCAGCGCGTCGAGGCCGTGGTGGTGATCGACATCACCGGCAGCATGAACACCCGCGACGAGCGCCTTCAAGGAAAGCCGGTGAGCCGGCTCGACAAGGCCAAGGCGACCTTGCGGGACCTCGCGGCGTCTCTCCCTTGCGGCTCGCGCCTCGGTCTCGGTCTGTTCGCCGAGCGGCGCACCTTCCTGCTGTTCGAGCCGATCGAGACCTGCGCCGATTTCGCCGCCCTCGACGGCGCCCTCGCGGGTCTCGACTGGCGCATGGGCTGGGAGGGCGACAGCCGGGTCGCCGCGGGCCTGTTCCGGGCGATCGGGCTGGCGGCGGATCTCGGCAGCGACCTCGTCTTCGTCACCGATGGCCACGAGGCGCCGCCTCTGCCGGCCCGCGGCGGTCCCGCCTTCGAGGGCAAGCCCGGCGCGGTGCGCGGGCTGATCGTCGGCGCCGGCGGCCATGCCCCGTCGCCGATCCCGCGCTACGACGATCGCGGCCGCGAGATCGGCTTCTACGGCGCCGCCGACGTGCCGCACGAGAACCGGTTCGGCCCGCCGCCGCCGGATGCGGAGACCCGCGAGGGCTACAACCCGCGCAACGCCCCCTTCGGCGCCAGTGCCGCTCCCGGCCAGGAGCACCTGTCCTCGGTGCGGGAATCCTACCTGCGCCGGCTCGCGGCCGAGACCGGCCTCGCCTACGCGCCCCTCGACGCGCCGGGGGGCCTCGCGGGCGCCCTCACGGCGGCGGCGACGCCGCGGACGCGCCCGGTCCGGCTCGACCTGCGTCCTCTCCTCGGCGGGGCGGCGCTCGCCGCCCTCCTCGTCCTGTTCGGTCTCCTGCCCTGGCACGCCCGCCTGCGCGAGACCGTCTCCCGCCTTCGTCACGGAGCGTAAAGCATGCGTCGGTTCCACGATTCCCTGTTCGGCGGCCTCCTCGTCGCGGCGACGTTCGGCCTTGCGACGGCGGCGCTCGCCCACGGGCCGACCCCGCAGAAGATCGAGGCCACGGTCACCATCGCGGCCCCACCCGACAAGGTCTGGGCGGTCGCCGGCAACTTCGCGGGGATCGCCGGCTGGAACCCCCTCGTCGCGAGCGGCACGAGCAAAGGCGACGGCACCAAGAATGGCGACACCCGGACCTTGACGCTCAAGAACGGCGGCGTCCTGCACGAGAGCCTCGACGAATACGACGCGGCCCGGCGCAGCTACTCGTACCGTCTCGACGATCCCGACCTGAAGGCCCTGCCGGTCTCGTCCTACTCGGCGACCCTGACGGTGACGCCGGAGGGGGCGGGCAGCAAGGTGTCGTGGTTCGGGCGCTTCTACCGCGGCGATACCGGCAACGAGCCGCCGGAGGAGCTGAGCGATGCGGCCGGCCGGGCTACCATGAAGGCCTATCTCGAGGCGGGGCTCGCCGGGCTGAAGGCCAAGGTGGAGGGCGGCCCGTGAGGGCGCTCCTCCTCACCGTACTCCTCTCCATGCCGTCCTTCGGGCCAACCGCTCTCGCGGCCGAGATCTACGTCGCGAGCCAGGATGGCGGGGTGGTGTCTCGCATCGATCCCGCTGCCCCCCGGGTCATCGCCACGATCCCGGTCGGGCCCGGCCCGGCGGGGCTCGCGGCGGGGCCGGGAGGACGGGTCTACGTCACCCATCCCGACCACAAGGCGATCTCGGTGATCGACGGTCCCGCCGGACGGGTGATCGCCCGCCTGGACCATCCGGGCTCGCCCTTCGGCATCGCCGCCGCGCCCGACGGATCCGCACTCTACGTCGGCGACTGGCGCCGGGGCGAGGTGGTGCGGCGCGATCCCAGGACCGGCGAGGCCGCCGGCCCGGCCGTGCCGGTCCCCGATCCCGCCGGTCTCGTCCTCGACCGCACCGGCGCCCGCCTCTACGTCGCCGACCGCGAGCATCGCCGGGTCGTCGCGATCGACACGGCCGGGATGCGGGTGAGCGGCACCGCGGCCACCGGCGACGGGCCGTTCGCCGTGGCGCTGGGCCCCGACGGAGAGCGGCTCTACGTGGCGAACGTGCGCAGCAACGACCTCACCGTCATCGACGCCCGGACGCTCGCCCACATCGCCACCGTGCCGGTCGGGGCGATGCCCTACGGCGTTGCCGTGACGGTGGACGGGCGCACGGTCGTGGTGAGCCGCCAGCATGCCGGCAGCGTCGCCCTTGTGTCGGCCGACCGCCTGGCACCGGACGGCGAGGTCGCGGTCGGCCGTTACCCCGAGGGTGTGCTGGCCCTCGAGGACGGCCGCGTCGCCGTCGCCAACTGGTTCTCGGGCGATCTCTCCCTCGTCGATCCGCGCTCGCGCCGGGAACTGGCGCGGCTGCCCCTGGCGGACGGCCCCCGCGGCCTCGCGGTCTCCCTCCGATGAATCCCGGATCGGCCGCCGGCAGGGGAGTCCATCTGGGCTCCGCCGCCCTCGTCCTCGTGGTGCTGGCGGCGTGCGGCGACGAGCCGGCCCGGGAGGAAGCCCGCGACGAGCCTCCTGCCGCCATCGTCGCCCGTCGCGACGACGGCGCCCGCTCCGACTGGCTGACGCCGGACGACCGCACCGATCCCGCCCGCTGGCTCGCTGCCCGCGCCGCCGGGCGGACGTTGCCGCCGGGCGATGCGGCCGTGGCGAGCCTGCAGGCGGCCCTGGTGCGGGCCCGGCCGCACTTCATCGAGGATCCGCGCATGATCGCCAACCGCACGGCGCAGGTGGCCGGCATGATGGCGAACGCGCCGGCGCCCGACACCTTGATCGCCGGGCTGACGACGGTCGCGGCTCCCACCGGGCGTCGGCAACTCTACGGCAGCCTGTGCCAGCAATACCTGACCCTGCGGGCCGGCGGAGCCGACCATGACGCGGCCCTCGATCGCCTTCGGATGAGTTACGCGGCGCAAGCCACCGGCGTGCCGGTGGCCCGGTGACCGATCGGCATGCGGGTCGGATGTCTGCCCATCGAGCACAAGGGAGATGAACGCCATGCCCGACAGCAGCGTCCTCGTCGTCGACGATCACCCTGTCATTCTAAGGGCTTGCGGCATGGTGTTCGAGGAAGCCCTTGCGGCCGTCTACTGCGCGAGCGATGTCGAAGAAGGCTATCGCTGCTTCGTTGCGAACCGGCCCGCCGTCGTCGTGGCGGACCTGACGTATCGCGACGGCTCCCTCTCCGGGCTCTGGCTGATCGCGCGCATCCGCGCCCTCGCGCCGGAGACGCGCATTCTCGTATTCAGCATGCACGATGATCCGACCGTCGTCGCCCGAGCCCTGGCCGCCGGGGCGGCCACCGACCTGCTGGCGGCCTTCCATCGGGTGCGCGCGGGGATGGTGTCGATCGACCATCGCCTCGCCGTCGCGCGACGAGAGGCGGTGCCACATCGGTTCCGCCAAGATGTCCGCCAAGATATCCGTAACGATATCCACCAAGATACCCGCCACCACCTATGGAGCCTGTCTTGATCCTCCATGCCATTTCGTTGTTCGCTCTCGTGCTCACGGCGGCCGAGGCCGCCGACGGCGTGAGTCCAGCCGACAAGGTCGCGGTCAGCAATGACGCCGTCAAGCTCGCCGGGTTGGTCCGGTTCGTGGCCGAATCCTGTCCCGGCACGAAGCCCGACTACGCCCGGTTCCGCGAGGTGGTGGAGCGGCTCGGCACCGATCTCGCGGCTTTGTCCCACGGCGAGGCGCTGATCCGCTCGGCCGCCTACACCCAGGCCTACCAGAAGGACCCGGAGGCGAGCTGCCGGCGGGCGCAGGAGAGTTTCGGTCCGAACGGAACGGTGGTGCCGGGCCTGCTTGGTCCTGGCTGATCGTGCCGACCGGTCACCGGGTGCGGAGGACTGCATCGCGCAGGGCATCGACGAGGGCGCCCTCGAGCAGCAGGGCCGAGCCGTAATGGAACTCGCCGTCGTAGGGGCGGCGGGAGTTCATCGACAGGGACGCGCTGTGCATCGCGATCAGGCTGCCACCGGCATCGAACAGCCCGGAGCCGGATCCGCCATAGCCGTTGTTGCAATCGTGCCGGGCCTGCCGGATGCCGTCCTCGCCCGGCGGGTCGATCTGCCGGATGGCGCAGGCCTCGAGGCTGGTCGCGCTGCCGAAATTCTCGTGGCCGGCCGGCGAGACCATCGTCACCGTGATGGCCCCGCTCCCCGTTCGCAGCCCACCCGCTGCGTCCGGGATCGGCTGCGCGACCGCTGCCGTGACCGGCTCCTTGAGGTGGAGCAGCGCCCAGTCATCCGTGATGTGCAGCGCCTCCGCGCCGGGCCGGACCCCGAGTTGCAGGCTGTCCGGCTCGAAATCGTAGTTGCGGCCGGCGATCTGGAAGAAGCAATCCGCCACCGCGCGGGTGACCTCGAGCCGCCGGCTCCGGAAATTGTGGGCGTTGAGCATGACGACCCGCGGCCCTGCGATCAGCCAGGCGGCGGCGGCCCGCTTCGGCACGCCCGAGGCATCCCGGCAGAAGAGGATTCCTGCACCGGGGAACCTGGCGAAATCCGCGCCGGTCATGGCCCGACGGCCATCCTGCGGATAGAGCGCGGCCAGCCTTCCATCGCCGGCCGCCGCCGGTCCGGACAGGGCGGTGCCGACCGCTACCGCAGCCAAGATGCATCGTCCCGAATGGGGCATGGCCGTGACCGCCTCGAAGTCTTTCCCAAAATCTGGCGCCGAGATATCCCAGCCCAGCCGACGCCAATGAAGAATGCCCGGTGCCGAAGCGTCAACCGGGAGCAGTGACGCGGAGCGGCGGAATCACTCGTCGGACAGCAGGTTTCTGACGTGCGCGACCCGCTCGGCAGCTGGGAGCATGCGGGTGTCGATCGCAACCTGCTGGATGAGGAACTGGCCGGTGATCCTCCCTCGGTTTCGCGGACACCTCTGATACGCTCGTTTCGGGCGGGGAGGGTGTTTGATGGCGAAGAGGCGACGCGAGTTCCAACCAGGCCTGGCTGGCAGACATCAACCGACCTGCCCACGGCAAAAAGGGTGGCTCTACCTGGCTGCCGTCCTTGATCCCGCCACTCGCAAGATCGTCGGCTGGTCGATGCGCGACCACATGCGGACCGAGTTGACATCGGCCGCTTCGATGATGGCCACCCAACGGCAGCGCCCCTCTGCCGGGCTCATCTGTCATTCGGATCGTGGCAGCCAGTCCGCGGCGGAGGCTTACCGCAGGCAACTCGCCGATCTTCGGGCGATGCCATCCGTGAGCCGCGCCGGCTGCTGCTCCGACGATGCTCCGATGGAGAGCTTCTTCCACACCCTCAAGGTCGACCTCGTCCATCAGCGACGATGGGCGACCCGCGATGACCCTCGCCGCGACCTGTTCGCCTACATCGAGGGCTACGACAATCGACAGCGCCTCCACTCGGCTCTCGGCGACATCACGCCCGAGCAGGCCGGGCGGAACGCAGGCTAACCCCCGTATCCGCGCAAACGGGGGAGGATCATCCCTCCCGCTGCGCTGCGTCGTGGCCGCGCAGCCGAGGGTCAGCCTTGGCGCAGGAGGCGGGCGGTCGCTTGCGCTGGATCAAGGCCGGACCTGCCCGCGCGCCCATGCTGGTAGCGGAGCGGTACGGCGCTACGCCTCCGCACATTTTCCGCATGCCGCTGCCAGCGTCCGGAGAACCCCGCATGTACGCCCAGATCCGCGCTCGTGAGATCATGTCGCGGCAGGTCGCCTGCATCCCCGCCGACGCGACCGTCGCCCAGGCCATCGACCTGATGATGGACCGGCGGATCAGCGCGCTGCCGGTCACGGACCGGGACGGGCAGCTCGTCGGCATCATCAGCGAGGGCGACCTCCTGCGTCGGAGCGAACTCGGCACCGAGCGGGAGCGACCGCGCTGGCTGCAATACCTGCTCAGCCCCGGACGACTGTCCGCCGAGTATGCTCGTGCCTACGGCAGGCGGGTCGACGAGGTCATGACCCGGGAGGTGGTCACGGTCGGCAAGGACGCCTCTCTCGCCGAGATCGTCGCCCTGATGGAACGCCACCAAGTCAAGCGCCTGCCGGTGCTGTGCACGGGCCGTATGGTCGGTATTGTTGCCCGCGCCGACGTCGTTCGGGCGCTGGCCGAGGCGATGCGGGCCCCCACCTCCGCCGCACCGCGCAGAGACGCCGCCATCCGCTGCGACATCCTGGCCGAGTTCGTGCGCGTGCCGTGCATCCCCGCTGCGCAGATTTCGGTCATGGTCCTCGATGGCGTGGTCGACCTCGCGGGAGCCATCACCGACGAGAGGGAGCGCAGCGCCGTGCACGCCGCGGTCGGAACCGTGCCGGGCGTGACCGGCCTGCACGACCACCTGATCCTGATCGAGCCGCTCTCGGGCGAGGTCATCTTCGTGCCGGACGAGGCGGCGCGGCAAGAGATCCAACAAGAGGTGCGCCCAGGAGAAGCGGCGCCAGCGGCCAATGCGTCCACCGCCTGATCGTCCCACCGGTGCGGGAGCGCAGCCCACGACCGTGACCTCTCTTTCCGCGCCTCCTCTTACCGCGGCCACGCCCGTTGCGGAGAGCCCGGCACCCGCTGGCATCGCTCCGGGGCAGGCGCTCGTTCCCGCACCGCAGGCAGTCCTGCCGGCCGGCCGGACGGGCAGGCGGCACGGCATCTGGTTCGGGCTGCTCGCGGCCCTCCTGATCGGGGTAGCGGCCGGCTTCGCCTGGTGGCGCGTTTGCCCACCCGCACTGCCGCCGGGCTTCGCACAGGGAAACGGGCGGCTCGAGGCCGACGAGATCGACATCGACACCAAGTTCGCCGGCCGCATCGCCCGGCTTCTGGTCGACGAGGGCGACATGGTGCGGGCTGGCCAAATCGTCGCCGTCATGGACACTCGCGACCTTCAGGAGCAGGAGAGCCAGGCCGAGGCTCTGGCGGGGCAGGCCGAGCGCACGGTCGAGGAAGCCGGCAAGATCCTCGCCCAGCAGGAGCGAGCGGTGCTCGCCGGCGAGGCCGCAGTGTCACAGGCCCGGCGGAGCGTCGAGGAGGCGAACGCCAATCTCGAACAGGCGCGGACTGTGGCGCGCCTGGCGCAGCAGGAACTCGCTCGCACCGGCGCCCTCGTCACGCGAGGCTTTGCCACGCGCCAGACGCTCGACACCCGCCAGCAGGCCCTGGACGGTGCCATTGCGGCACAAGGCGCCGCTACCGCGAGAGTCGGGGCCGCCGACCAAGCGCTACTCGCCGCCCGCCACGCGGCCGACGGGGCCGCGGCCGCCCGCGACGCGGCTGCTGCCCGGGTCGGCGCCGTCCAGCACGCCCGGGACGCTGCACGCCACAACGTCGAGTACGTGCGTGTCAACATCGCGGACAATTCCCTGACCGCTCCTCGCGACGGGCCGATCCAGTACCGCATCGCGAATGTCGGCGAGGTGCTGGCGGCCGGCGGCCGGGTGTTCACCATGCTCGATGCAGGGTACGTCTACATGGACGTCTACCTGCCGACGACCCAGGCCGGGCGCGTCCGGATCGGGGCCGAGGGGCGCGTCGTGCTCGATGCCTACCCGGACCACGTCATTCCCGCCCGAGCAGTATTCGTGGCGAGCGAGGCGCAGTTCACGCCGAAGACCGTCGAGACGAAGGACGAGCGGGACAAGCTGCTATTCCGCATTCGCCTGCGGGTCGACCCCGAGCGATTGAGGGGACGCGAGGCCTTGGTGCGGACCGGGCTGCCCGGGGTTGGCGTCGTGCGCACCGACGAGGCCGTCGCCTGGCCCGCGCGGCTTGCCCCCAGCCCACCTCCGGCCGCTGCGACGGGGGGCCGATGAGAGCCGCCGCTTGCGATCCCGGGGCAGCGGTCGCCGCCGTCGCCGCGCTGTCGCACCGCTACGGCGGGCGGGCGGCGCTCGATCGCGTCACGCTCGCGCTGCCCGCTGGTCGGCTCGTCGGGCTGGTCGGCCCGGACGGCGTCGGCAAGTCCACGCTTCTGTCGATCCTCGCGGGCACTAGGCGGATCCAGGCGGGACGGGCGTGGGTGCTCGGCGGCGATGTCGCACAGGCCCACCATCGCGCCGCGATCCGCGCCCGCATCGCCTACATGCCCCAGGGACTCGGCCGCAACCTCTATGCGGGCCTAACCGTTCGAGAGAACATCCTCTCCTTCGCGCGTCTGTTCGGCCAGGGCGGACCGGAGCGAGAGGAGCGCGTCCGCCTCCTGCTGGCCGGGACCGGCCTTACCCCCTTCGCCGGCCGGGAGGCCGGCAAGCTCTCGGGCGGCATGAAGCAGAAGCTTGGGCTCTGCTGCGCCCTGGTCCACGATCCCGATCTCCTGATCCTCGACGAGCCGACGACCGGGATCGACCCGCTCTCGCGGCGGCAGTTCTGGCGCTTGATCGGCCGGATCCGCGCAGCCCGCCCCGGCCTCTCGATCCTGGTCGCCACCGCCGATTTGCGGGAGGCCGAAGGATTCGACTGGCTCGTCGCCATGGATGGCGGCCGGGTCGTCGCCGGTGGCGCGCCGGAGGAACTCCGGCGCGCCACCGGAACGGCGGATCTCGAAGCCGCCTTCATCTCTCTCACCGGTGGGCGCGCCGCATCCGCCTGCCCGGCCCCGGCTCGGAGTGAGGAGCTGGCCGAGCCGATCATCACCGCACGGGGGCTGACGTGCCGGTTCGGCGACTTCACGGCGGTGGACGACGTGAGCTTCACCATCCGGCGCGGCCAGATCTTCGGCTTCGTCGGCTCCAACGGCTGCGGCAAGACCACGACGATGCGGATGCTGACCGGCCTGACGCCGCCGAGCGCCGGAGACATCCTGCTGTTCGGCCGGCCGCTCGACCCCGGCGACCGGGCGGCGCGCCGCCGGGTCGGCTATATGTCGCAATCCTTCTCGCTCTACGGCGAGCTGAGCGTCCGGCAGAACCTCGTCCTGCACGCGCGGCTGTTCCATCTGCCCCGCGACGGGATGCGGGCCCGGGTCGCCGGGCTGATCGGGTCGTTCGGGCTCGGCGCCCACGCGGATACCCGCGCGCAGGACCTGCCCCTGGGCCTGCGCCAGCGCCTGTCCCTCGCCGTCGCCATCGTGCACGGCCCAGACCTCCTCATCCTCGACGAGCCGACCTCCGGCGTCGACCCGCTCGCCCGCGACCGGTTCTGGGCGCTGCTCTCCGATCTCGCACGCGGGCAGGGGGTGACGATCTTCGTCTCGACCCATTTCATGAACGAGGCGGAGCGCTGCGACCGCATCGCCCTCATGGATGCCGGCCGCGTTCTCGCCACCGACACCCCGGCAGGCCTTGTCGCCGCCAACGGCGCCGCTGACCTCGAGGACGCCTTCGTGGCGGTCCTGGAAAAGGCCGCGGGCGCCCGGGGCCGCGTACCCCGTGCCGAGGACATCGCCCTGGCACCCGGCGGTCCCCCAGCGTCGCCGCCGCTCTTCAGCCTGCGCCGGCTCCTCGCCTGCAGCCTGCGTGAGACGCTCGAACTCCTGCGCGACCGGGTTCGGCTCGCCTTCGCGGTGCTGGGCACGAGCTTCCTGATGCTCGTCTTCGGCTTCGGCATCTCCACCGACGTCAACAGCCTCACCGTCGCGGTGCTCGATCGCGACCGGAGCCACGCCAGCCGCGCCTACCTCGAGGCCCTGCGCGGCTCGCCGTACTTCGTCGAGCGGGCACCGCTCGCCGACGATGCGGATCTCGACCGGCGGCTCGCGGGCGGCGAGATCGCCGCGGCGGTGGAGATCCCGCCGCATTTCGGGCGCGACGTCGCGCGCGGGCGCCCGACGGAGATCGCGGCCCGGATCGACGGGGCGCGGCCGTTCGTGGCGCAGACGATCCGCGGCTATCTCGCCGCCCTGCACGAGCGCGTCCTCGCCGATCCGCTCGCATTGCGCCTGCCGGCGCAGATGGCCCTCCCGGCGGACGTCGCGGTGCGGTTCACCTACAACCCGACCTTCGACAGCATCTACGCCATGGTGCCGGCGCAGATCGCGCTCCAGCTCGCCCTGATCCCGGCGATCCTGATGGCGCTCGCGGTGGTACGCGAGCGCGAACTCGGCTCGATCGTCAACCTCTACGCCACGCCGCTCACCCGGCTCGAATTCCTGCTCGGCAAGCAGGTGCCTTACGCCGCCGTCGCGATGGTCAACTTCGCCCTGATGGTCGGCTTGGCGGTCGCGGTTTTCCGGGTCCCCCTGCGGGGCAGCGGCCCGACGCTCGTCCTCGGCACGCTGATCTACGTCTTTTCGACCACGGCCTACGGAATGCTGGTCTCGACCTTCGCACGCACCCAGATCGCGGCCCTGTTCGGAACCGCGATCCTGACCGTTCTGCCGGCTACGATGTTCTCCGGGATGCTGGTGCCGGTTTCCTCTCTCGCCGGGGTCGCCAGGGTCATCGGTGCGCTCTTTCCGATGAGCTACTACCTGCCGATCAGCGTCGGCGCCTTCACCAAGGGGCTCGGATTGTCCGATCTGTACGTCACCCTCGGGACGCTAGCGCTGTTCGTGCCGATCCTGACCCTGCTCGCCGTCGCGCTACTGCGCGGGCAAGAAGCGTGAAGCGGCGATGCGACGAGCTGCGACGATCTTCTGGCTGGGTATCAAGGAGCTGCGCAGCGTCCTGACCGACACCGTGCTGATCGGCCTCGTCCTCTACAGCTTCTCCCTCGCGATCCTGGCACCGGCGCGCAGCGGCTCGCAGGAGGTACGCAACGCCTCGGTGGCGATCGTCGACGAGGATCGCTCGCCGCTCTCGCGCCGCATCGCCGGGGCCTTCCTGCCGCCCCTGTTTCGGCCACCGGTACCCCTCGCCGCGCGCGACGTCGCGCCCGCGATGGATGCCGGCCGCTACACCCTCGTCCTCGACGTGCCGCCGCACTTCGCCCGCGATCTCCTGGCCCGACGCCACCCGGTGCTGAAGCTCGAGGTCGACGCCACCGCGATGGTCCAGGCCGGACTCGGGGCGACCTACGCGCAGCAGATCCTCGCTGACGAGATCGCCCGGTACCTCACCCGAGGTCGGGCGGCGGCGCCCGCACCCGTGACCCTCGTATCGCGGATCGCCTACAACCCCAACGTGGAAACCGCTTGGTTCACCAGCGTCATGGGGATCCTCAACAGCGTCACCATGCTGGCAATCATCCTGGCCGGGGCCGCGATCGTGCGCGAGCGCGAGCGCGGCACCCTCGATCACCTGATGGTCATGCCCGTCACGCCCCTGGAGATCGCGCTGGCGAAGATCTGGGCCAACGGCGCAGTCATCCTGACGGCGGTGGGCCTGTCGCTGGTAGTGATCGTGCGCGGCCTGCTACGGGTGCCCCTCGCCGGGTCGCTGCCGCTATTCCTCTTCGGCACCGCGATCTACCTGTTCTTTGCCACGGCGGTCGGGCTCTATCTCGGCACAGTCGCGCGCTCAATGCCGCAGCTCGGCCTACTGTATTTGCTGATCTACCTGCCGCTCGCCATGCTGTCGGGCAGCAATACACCACTCGAGAGCATGCCACCTTGGCTATCAGCAGCGCTCCAGGCTTCACCAACAGTGCATTTTGTCGCCTTCGCCCAAGCTGTTTTGTACCGCAGCGCCGGGCCGGACGTTGTATGGCCGCGGCTCGTCATCATCGCTGGCATCGGGAGCCTCGTCCTGATCCTGTCGCTTCTTCGGTTCCGCCATATGGCAAAGGCGGAGACGGGAGGATGATCGTGGACAATAGCAATCTGCAGGTCCATATGCGACGGCTGCATGAAAGGGCTTCGCTTCGGGATCCTATCGCAAACTCGGCTATGCATCTCAGCAAGGGCTATTTGCCCCTATTTCGACACTTTACTCTCGATGGGAAGACCGAAGCATGTGGTGAGCAGATAGTCCTGCTCGCGGATGATGCATGCTCCCGAGAACCCGAAGCCCTTGCGCATCCACTCCGAATGACCGAGTTGGGTCAGCTGCGATTGCTGGTGGCGGATTCAGCATGGCTGGTTCCATACGCCTCCCTTACGCGAGGGCGAGCAGGACCCGGAGAGGCGGTGTAGACGCCCTCCAAGGCGTCGAAGCCGTCGGCAGCCCAGCGCCAGGCGACCGGGCCGGGGTCAAGGACCTTGCGGCCTTGAGGCCGGTTCGGGCGGATGGCCCACCAAGTGATTTCGGCCACAGGTCACCGCGCACCGCGTCAGTCGACCGTCACCCACAGGGCCGAAACCGCGCAGCGGGTTCGGGGAGCCGCCGCAGGCGGCGAGTAGGGCGCGGCCCGTAGGGGACGCCCTTCAGCAGCATGCGCTCCGCCAAGCTCATGCGATCATCTTCGCGAACGGGAAGCCGGCGCTCCGAAGTCCTACGACGCAACTGAACCGCTCCGGGTTTTTCGGAGCGTCACCGAGCGCTTACGTCCGCAACTGGCGCACAGCCGAACAAACGGTATGCGAACTACCGAGCCTTTGCAGAACTAGCGGCTGACCAGATGAGACATCTGCTTCGAGTGGAGAAGCGGACCCCGGGCGACCGTCATGCGGGCGCTCATGGCCCGCGCCCCGACCGGCGAGGTCTTCACCCTCACCGAAGAGTTCGGCAACCTGGACAGGGCCAAGCCCTGCTGGGAGGTGTCGTACTCGCCGCTGCGAGGCGAGGACGGACGCGTCGTCGAGGCGTTCCACTACGCTAACGACATCTCGGCCCGCCTATGCGCCGAGGCCGAGCTCGCGAGCACCCAGAGGCCTTACGGCAGTCGCAGAAGATGGAAGCGGTCGGCCAGCTGACCGGCGGAGTGGCGCACAGCTCCAACAACCTGCTGACCATCACCCCAACCGGGGCGACCCCGCCTGCAGGGCCGCGACCGGTCGCACCGCCTCGCCGTTCCCACCGCTGCGCTGCTTGTGTGACCCAAATGCCTTCGCGATCAGGACGTACAGGAGCGGCGTGACGAAGACGGCGAGCACCGTCGCGGTGACCATTCCGCCGAGCACGCCGGTGCCGATGGCCCGCTGGCTGTTCATGCTGGCCCCCGTCGCGACGGCGAGCGGCACCACGCCGAGGATGAAGGCGAACGAGGTCATGACGATGGGCCGGAAGCGCAGCTCGCACGCCTCCAGCGCCGCCTCGTGCAGGGACCGGCCCTGCGCAACGAGATCCTTGGCCACCTCGATGATCAGGATGGCGTTCTTCGCCGTCAAGCCGATCACCGTGATCAGGCCGACCTTGAAGTAGACGTCGTTCGGCATGTCCCGCAGCAGCATGGCGAAGACGGCGCCGACCACGCCGGTCGGCACCACGAGCAGCACGGCGAGCGGGATCGACCAGCTCTCGTAGAGCGCGGCGAGGCAGAGGAAGACGCAGAACAGCGCCAGCGCGAGCAGGTAGACGGCCTGGGAGCCCGACAGCTTCTCCTGCAGAGACTGCCCGGTCCAGGCGAAGTCGAAGCCCGGCGGCAATTGCCCGGCCAGCCGCTCCATCTCCGCCATGGCGTCGCCGCTGGCGTAGCCGGGCGCCGCGCTGCCGGAGATCTTGATGCTCGGATAGCCGTTGAAGCCGACGACCTGCGACGGGCCCATCGCCCACGAGACGCGGGCGAAGGATTGCAGCGGGACCATCTGTCCCTTGGCGTTGCGGACGTTGAGATCGAGCAGGTCCTCGGCCCGCATCCGCCGGGACGCCTCGGCCTGGACGACGACCCGCTGCATCCGCGCCTGGTTCGGGAAGTCGTTGACGTAGGCCGAGCCGAGGCTCGTCGAGAGCGCGTCGTTGATGTCGGCGAAGGTGACGCCGAGCGCGTTGGCCTTCTGCCGGTCGAGGACGAGCTCGATCTGCGGCGCGGTCGGCAGGCCCTCGACGTAGACGCCGGCGAGGACCGGGCTCTGGCTCGCGGCCTTGAGCAACTGGTCACGGGCGGCGGCCAGCGCCGCATGGCCCTGCTGGCCCTTGTCCTGGAGGCGGAAGGCGAAGCCGCTGGAGTTCCCGAGCGAGTCGATGGCCGGCGGCGACAGCGACATGGCGATGGCGTCCGGCATCCCCCCGAGCGCCGCGTTGGCCCGGGCGGCGATGGCGTCGGCGCCATCGTTCGGCCCGCGCTCGCTCCAGGGCTTCAGCCCGACGAAGTTGAGCGCCGCGTTCTGGCCCTGGCCGGAGAAACCGAACCCGAGCAGCAGGGTCTGGCTGTCGACACCGGGCTCACGCGCGAAATGCTCCTCGATGCGCTTGGCCACATCGAGCGTGCGCTCGGTCGCCGATTCCGGCGGGGTCTGGGCATCGACCATGAGGTAGCCTTGGTCCTCGACGGGCAGGAAGCTTCCCGGCATCCGCAGGTAGCCCCAGCCGAGCGCGGCGACGAGCAGGGCGTAGACGAGGAGCGCCCGCACCGGCCGGCGCAGCAGTCCCGCGACGCCGGACCGGTAGGCCAGCGTGCCGGCGCGGAAGCGGCGGTTGAACCAGCCGAAGAACCCGCCCTTGGCGTGACCGGCCTCGACGGGCTTCAGCAGGGTGGCGCAGAGGGCGGGCGTGAGCGACAGCGCCAGGAAGGCCGAGAAGGTGATGGAGGTCGCCATGCTGACGGCGAACTGGCGGTAGATCACCCCGACCGAGCCCGGGAAGAAGGCGAGCGGCACGAACACCGCGACCAGCACCGCGGTGATGCCCACGATAGCGCCGGTGATCTGGCCCATGGCCTTGGCGGTCGCTTCCCGCGGGGGGAGCCCCTCCTCGCCCATGATGCGCTCGACGTTCTCGACCACCACGATGGCGTCGTCGACGAGGATGCCGATGGCCAGCACCATGCCGAACATGGTCAGCACGTTGATCGAGAAGCCGGCGAGCAGGAGCGCGCCGCAGGTGCCGAGCAGGGCCACCGGCACGACGATGGTCGGAATCAGGGTGTAGCGGACGTTCTGGAGGAACAGGAACATCACCGCGAAGACGAGCGCCATCGCCTCGGCGAGCGTCGTCAGCACCTTCCTGATCGAGACCTCGACGAAGGGCGTGGTGTCGTAGGGCACGGTGACGCTGACATTGGCCGGCAGCGTGCGCTGGAGCTGGGCGAGCTTCGCCTTCACTCCGCTCGCGGCGGCGAGCGCGTTGGCGCCGGGCGCGAGCTGGATGCCGATGCCGGCGGCGGGGCGACCGTCGAGGCGGGTCTGCATCACGTAGGATTGGCTGCCGAGCTCGATCTCGGCGACGTCGCGCAGGCGCACCAGCGAGCCGTCCGGGTTCGCGCGCAGCACGATCTCCCCGAACTCGGAGACGGTGGTGAGTTGGCCCTTCACCAGCACGTTGGCGGCGATGCGCTGACCTTCCCGCGCCGGTTGGGCGCCGACGACGCCCGAGGCGACCTGCGCGTTCTGCGCGCCGACGGCGGCCGTCACGTCGCCTGGCGTCATGCCGAGGCCGACGAGCTTGACCGGGTCGATCCAGATGCGCAGCGCCTTCTCCGAAGAGAACAGGGTGGCGCGGCCCACCCCCGGCACGCGCCTGAGTTCGCCCAGCAGACGGCGTGCGGCGAGGTCGCCGAGGTCGGTCTCGCTCAAGGTGCCGTCCTTCGAGGAGACGGTGACGAACTGGAGGAAGCTGGTGCTCGCCTCCTCGACCGTGACGCCCTGCTGGGTCACGGCGCGCGGAAGGCGCGCCTCGATGCGCTTGATCCGGTTCTGGACCGCGACCGTCGCCTTCGACGGGTCCGAGCCCGGCGCGAACGAGGCCGTGATCTGGGCCATTCCGGAGGTGTCGCTGGTGCTCTCGAAGTACATCAGCCCCGGGATGCCATTGAGCTCCTCCTCAATGATGCGGGTGACGCCGTCGTAGAGCCGCTCGGGTGGGGCGCCCGGATAGGTCGCCGTGACCTGGATCGTGACCGGGGCCACGTCCGGGTATTGCGAGACCGGCAGGTAGGCGATGGAGATCGCCCCCACCATCATGACGAAGATGGAGATCGCCCAGGCGAAGATCGGGCGCGCGATGAAGAAGCGGGTCATGGCGGCGTGATCCTGGCGCTTAGGGCTTCGCGGAGGCGGAGGCCGTCCGAGGCGCCTGCCAACGGGACGGGTTCACCGCGATGCCGGGCTGCAGCCTCTGGAAGCCCTCGACCACCACGGTCTCGCCGGCCTTAAGGCCGTCCTCGACGATCCAACCCGCATCCGTCAGCGCCCCCGCCCGCACCGGGCGCAGGGCGGCCTTCATGTCGTCGCCGACGACGTAGACCTGGGCGACGCCGGCGCTGGAACGCTGGACGGCCTGGGCGGGGACGACAACCGCGCCCGGCAAGGTCCCCCGCGCGACGCGGACGCGGACGAAGGCGCCGGGCAGCAGGGCGACCCTCGGGTTGGGGAAGGTCGCCCGCATCGACACCTGTCCGGTGCCGGGATCGACGCTGACGTCGGTGAACAGCAACCGCCCGGCGTCGGCGTGGAGCGAGCCGTCCGGCAGGACAAGATGCACTTCCGTTTCCTCCTCCGATCCGAGCCGGCCGAGGTCGTCGGCGGGGGCGTTGAAGTCGGCGAAGATCGGGTCGACCTGCTGGATCAGCGCGAGCTTGGTCGCCTCGCCCTGGCTCACGAGGGCCCCCTCGGTGACGAGCGCCCGGCCGATGCGGCCGGCGATGGGCGCGCGCACGGTGGCGTAGTCGAGGTCGATCCGGGCTCGGGCGAGTTGCGCCCTGGCGCTCGCGACATCGGCCTCGGCCTGGCGCAGGGCGGCAACCGCGATGTCCTGCTGGGCGGCGCTGGCAGCCTGCCGCTCCAGCAGCGTGTCGGTGCGCTCCGACTGGCGTTGCGCCTGGACCTTGGTCGCCTCGGCGCGGGCGAGGGCGGCGGCCTTGGCATCGACCTCGGCCCGGTAGACCGCGGCATCGATGCGGAACAGGACGTCACCCTTCCGCACCAGGCTGCCTTCCTCGAAGGCGCGCTCACGGATGATGCCGGCGACTTGCGCCCTGACCTCCGCGACCCGCGTCGAGGCAAGGCGTCCCGGCAGGTCGAGGGTACGCGGGACCGTCGCCGTCTCGACGACGACCGTCGAGACCGTCGGCGGCCCCGCGTCCGCTCCCGGCGCGGCCTTGCCGTCGGCGCCCCGTTCGCATCCGCCCAGGGTGAGGACGACCAGGCCGGCCATAACCGTCGCCGCGACGGGATGCGGGCGACGACGCCGCACGCGCAGGAATGGTGGGATCGGGCGTGTCATCACGGGCGCATCACCAGCACAGGGCATGGCTTATCCAGGCCGACGGCTTGCAGGAGAGCGACGGCTCGCCTGTCTGCGAGGCGACGCTGCCCCGGCACGTCCGCGAGGTCGTCTGGTCGAAGGAGATGCCCGTCGTGCGACCGGCCTCCCGGCAGATCCAGTCGGCGGCCAGCCCGCAATCCAGGGACTCCCCGTCGTCCACGCTCGGGCAACGGGCCTTCGAGAACACGAGGACCGGCCCGAACGAGGGCGCTCCGGACATGGCCTGGCCGAGCGACGCGACCACCTCCGACCAGGAGCGCCCCAATGCCGCCAGCGGACCGTCGTCGGCGCGCATCTGCGGCACACCCGGTATCATGGGAGCCGTCGTCGCCGCCGTCGCGATGGACGCCTCCAACCCCATCACCGCGGCGAGGCACCATGTCATGATCGAGCGGGCGCTCGAACTCGAAAACCGCATCTCGAAATCCCGTTGGGCAAGGGCCGAGCCCCGGACGCCCGATTTATCGGGCGGCCGTCGGCGACGGCGGCCCCGTGTCTTCGCGAACCCGTGCCGTGGGGCCGGGTGGAGGACCGGATCCCTCAGTCGTCCCAGTCGTCGTGGAAGCCGAGCGGCTCGAACGGGGGCTCGTACTCGCGCATGACGAACCGGCGGCGATAGACGCGGTAATACTCGGGCGGCCCGTACGCGTAGCCGTCGTCGTAGACCGGCTGCGCCCGTGCCGAGGACGCGGCGAGCGCCCCCAGGGCGACCCCCCCGGCGAGGCCGGCGGCGAATGCCCCGGACCGCCCGCGGGCCTGGGCTTCCGGGACGGCGGACGAGAACGCGGCGAGTGCGGCCGCAAGGACCAGGGCTTTGTTGCGCATGGGGTCACCTCGGCTCCCAGGAGGGGAGACCGGGCCGATCCTAGCGGCCGAGGTTGCCGCAACATTACGCCCGGCGGGGTCGGACGCAGGCGTGGGTCAGGCCGCCGCGCCCGGGAACATGAGGGAAACCGTCAAGCCGCCGCCGGGGGTCTCGTCCATCGCGACGCTTCCCCCATGCATGGCCATGACCTGCGCGACCAGGGCGAGCCCGAGCCCCGTGCCGTCGCTCGCCTGCCCTCGCGCGAACGGCTGAAGCATCTCCGCCGGGGCTCCGTCCCGGACCCCGTCGCCGTGGTCGATCACGCGAACGGTCCCGGGGGAACGGACCTCGACCAGGACGGACTTACCGGAGCGGGCGTGCTGGAGGGCGTTGCGCAGGAGGTTGCCGGCGGCGATGCGTGCGGCGGTCTCCGAACCGATGACGAGGACCGCGTCGCATTCCCCGAAGAACGCGACGTCTACCCCGGCGGCAAGCGCCGCCGGGACATGCTCCGCGGTCGTGGCGCGAACCGCCGCCACGAGGTCGAACCTGCGCATCTCCGGACTGTCCGAGGACAGCCGCGCGATCTGGAGCAGCATCGTGACGGTCGACGACAGCGACTGGATGTCCGCCACCAGCGACCGACGCAGGTGAGCGTCCTCGACCCGCTCCAGGCCGGTCCGGACCCGGGTCAGCGGGGTCCGGAGCTCGTGGGCCGCGTTCGACAGGAACCGGCGCTGCGCGGCCGAGGCCACGTCGATGCGCTCCAGGGCGCGGTTGAAGGCGGCCACCATCGGGACGAGTTCCCGCGGCGCCTCCTCCAGAGGCAGGCGAATACCGTCCGACCCACCGTCGATGCGCTCCGCCGAGTGCGAGACCCGGCGCACGGGTCGGGCGATCAGGGCGGGGACGGTGATGAGCGCGACCAGGATGGTCGCGACGACCACGGCGAGGATGGGGATTGCCGTGTAGTTCACGTCGCGCAGGCTGCTTAGGGCGGCCTGAGCCGGGGTGTAGGCGGCGCCGCCGACCTGAATCCGTACGAATTCCCCCCCGAGCCGCGTCACCACGGTCGCGTTGGTCAGGCGCAGGGCGTCGCCGCTGTCCAAGAAGGCCGACGCGTCGGGAGCCGCCATGTCGCCGTCCCGGACCGATGCGGGCACGGCGCCGTAATACACATTCCCTCCCTTCGTCGTCACCACGTACCAGAGGCCGGGGAAGGAGCGCTTGATCCCGTCGAGGTCGCCCGTCGACGACACGACCGGCGCCCCATCCCCGTCGCGCGAAAGAGCCCCCTTGATCGCCCTCGCCGCGTCGTACTGCGCGAGGAGGCCATCGTCGCCCTGCAGGGCGATGACCAGCGTCCAGGTGCACAGGATGGTGACGGCGACGACCAGGCTGAGCAGGACGGCGGCGAGCCGGGCGATGGAGGGCTGCCCGCGTGGCATCAACCGGCGTCCATCATGTAGCCCAGGCCCCGGAGCGGCTTGATCGCCACGGAGCAGTCGGCGTCCCGCAGCCGCTTGCGCAGGCGCGAGATATGGGCGTCGAGGGCATTGGACTGGATCTCGTCGTCGAAGCCGTAGGCCGCGGCTTCGAGCGTCTCCCGCATGGCGACCTGCCCGGCCCGGCGGATGAGGGCTTCGAGCAACGCGAGTTCCCGGCGCGGGACCGGAATGGGGCGACCGTCGATGCTGACCGAGCGTGCGGCCGTGTCGAAGGACAGGTTGCCGACCCTCAGCACGCCCGTCCTGTCGACCTGGAGCCGGCGGATCACGGCCCTGGCGCGGGCGACGAGCTCCACCGGCTCGAACGGCTTCGGCACGTAGTCGTCGGCCCCTGCGTCGAGCGCCCGCGCGATCTCGACCGGATCGTCGAACGCGGTCAGCATCAGCACCCCCGGCCGTGGCCTGAGCTGCGCCAGGCGCGAGATCAGGGTGATGCCGTCGCCGTCCGGCAGCCGGCGGTCCAGCACGACGAGGTCGAACGGCTGGACGCTGACGGCGGCCAGCGCCTCGTCGAGGTTGTCGACGACGTCGGCGTGCCCGAGGGCGTCCGAGAGCGTGGTCTTGAGCCACGCGCTCAGCTGTGGGTCATCCTCTACGACCAGGACGCGCAAGACGGTTCGACCTCCAGGGAACGATGGCGGCAGGACGGGGCCGGCGTAAGCGGGTCGTCAAGCCGCCTTGCGGACGAGACGGGCATAGGCGCCGCTGCGGTCCAGCAGGTCGTCGTGCGTCCCGTGCTCGACCACCGCCCCCCGGTCGAGCACGACGATCTGGTCCGCCCGGCGCACGGTCGAGAGCCGGTGCGCGATGGTGATGGTCGTGCGGCTCCTGCCGGGCCGGTCGAGGGCACGGGTCATCGCCAGCTCCGTCGCGGTGTCGAGCGCGCTCGTCGCCTCGTCGAGCAGCAGGACCCGCGGATCGCGCAGGAGGGTGCGGGCGAGGGACAGGCGCTGCTTCTCGCCGCCGGAGAAGCGGTGTCCCCGCTCGCCGACCACGGTGTCGTATCCGTCGGGCAACGCCGCGATGAGGTCGTGCACCTGCGCGGTCCGGGCGGCTGCGTACAGGTCCTCGTCGCTGGCGTCGGGCCGGGCGAAGCGCAGGTTCTCCGCGACGCTGGCATGGAGCAGGTAGGGGTCCTGCGTCACCACCCCCAGGATGTCGGTGAGCGACCGCCGGCTCAGGTCGCGCACGTCGACGCCGTCGTAGAGCACCGCGCCGGCATCCACGTCGTAGAGGCGGGCGAGCAGGTAGCCGAGCGTGGACTTGCCCGATCCGGTGGCGCCCACGATGGCGGTGTGCGACCCCGCCGGGATGTCGATGGTGACGCCGCGGATGGTGGCCGGTCCTGCCCGGTCGTAGGAAAACCCCACGCGCTCCAGCCGGACGTGGCCCGCGACCGTGGCCGGGTCGAGCGTGACGGGATCGGGCCGTTCGGTGATCCCGACGGGCTCGTCGAGGTATTCGAAGATGCGGGCGAACAGGGCCCGGGTCTTCCTGACCTCGACGCCGGAGCGCAGCACCTCCTCGAGCGGGAACAGGAGCTGCTCCTGCAGGGCGATCATGGCGACGAGCGTGCCGACGGTCATGGCGGTGCCCGAGGCCATCAGCCAGCCGCCGAGGAGCAGGGTCAGGGCCGGCATGGCCTGGAGAACCAGGTCGATGACCGACCATTGCCACTGGCCCGCCGTGTGGGACCGGACCTCCAGCGTCGCGACCTCGCGCGACGACCGCGCGAAAAGCTGCGTCAGATGCGCGGTCCGCCCCATGGTGCGGGCGAGGACGATGCCGGACAGGGACAGGGATTCCTGTACCGCCGACGACATCTCAGCGATCCGTCCCTGCTGCTCGTAGGTGAGCGCCTCGCGCTTCCGCCCGACCCGGTCGCTGATCCAGGTCGCGAGCGGCAGGACGAGGAACGACAGCAGGGCGAGCCGCCAATCCAGGAGCAGCATCGCGACGGCCGTCATGGCGACCGTGCTGGCGTTCCGGGTCGCCTCGCCGGCCGTGTGGGTCACCAGTGCCTGCAGGGCACCGATGTCGTTGGCGATGCGGGACTGGATGTCGCCGGCGCGGGTCGCCGTGAAGAACCGCAGCGAGAGCGACTGGAGGTGGGCGTACACCGCCACCCGGAGGTCGTGCATGACCGCCTGCCCGACCTTCGCGGTGACGAGGACCTGCAGCACGCCGATGCCGGCGCCGACCGCCGCGAGGGCGACCAGGCTGCCGGAGAGGGTGGCCAGCAACGCGATGTCGCCCTTCGGCAGGGCCTCGTCGATGATCGCCCGCAGCAGGAACGGGGCGGCGAGCCCGGCGGCCGATGCCAGGGCGATCAGGAACAGGACGAGCGCGATCCGCCCCCCGTAGGGCCGGAAAAGGCCGAGGATACGCGCCATCGACACATGCGCGGTGGCGAGGTCCTCGTAGGTCGTGTCGTCCGCATCGTCCGATGCGAACCCGTTTGGTGAACCGTGTCTCATGGGTCAGGGTTTGCCGTCGTTCGAGGTCGTTGCCCGTCCGGCCAGGGTCATGGCGACGAGGCGTTCGCGCAGCTCGCCGAGCATGGGCACCGGGTCGCTCGGCTTCTCGCGCACGAGATAGGCGAGCCATGCGCCGTCGGCGGCGAGCCGGACGAGTTCGAGCTCCGGGCCTCCGTCGGTGTCGTGGTGGCGGCGCAGTCGCTCCGCGAACCAGTCCGAGACCAGTCGGCGCAGCCTCGGCTCGGCGAGGATGGAGATGTGAAGGGCGGCCCACTGGCCTCCCTCCGTCATCATCGGGTCGTGCAGGGTCACGTCGATATAGGCGCGCGTGAACCGACCGTGCGGGTGGGCGTCCCTGGCCATCGCCGCTTCGATGTCGGCATCGAGCTGCTCGATGAGGTCCGAGACGACGCCCTCGACCAACACCTGCTTGCTCGCGAAATGATGGAACAGGGCGCCCTTGGTCACGCCGGCGGCCTCGCAGACCCCCTGTACGGTCACCGCGGCGAGGCCCTGCTCCAGGGCGAGCTTGGCGGCGCAGTCGAGCAGCGTGCGCCGGACGAGCTCGGGCTGCTTCTTGCGTCGGTATCCCGTTTCGGTCGCCATGGTCCTGGTTCTCGCGACGTCGAAGGTACGGCGTCGTCAGGATGGGCCGTCGCCATCTCCGGTGCCGCCAAGGGTCGGTTGCTCGGTGCCGTTTGTGACCGCGACCGGGCGCTGCGGGTCCCTTGGCCCGCTATCGTGCACCTGGTACCGCGGTGGTCGACGTTTCCGGCTCGCGTATCATACATACCGTACGGTATCTTTCAATCGGAGAGCCGTTCCCGGCTCCGTCATCGGCTCCTCGTAGGACGACTGGCGGGACGCGTGTGTTGCGGGCGGCGGCCGGAGGCTTTCCGGTCATTTTCCGAGCAGGCGTTTCCCCGACTGGATGACCTGCAGCGTCTGGGAACCCAATTCCTCCTGGCGCGCGCGTATCTCGTGGCTCATCAGGCGAGCGATGATGTCCTCGTCCCAGTAGAGATCCTCGTCCAGAACCGAGGTTGCGGTCTTCGTGAGCGCCTGCCTCAGCATTTTCTCGAAGATGTCGTCCGCCTTCTCTGGTTCCGTATCCACTCGGCGCCTCCCGTTGTGGCAGGCCGGCTCGATAGGGGGGCTGGGTTACCGCAGCATTACGGGATGTCGGACGAGTGGACCGTCCCCGACCACGGATGGCCTCCTCGCTCGGAGGGCGCCCCGTCCGGTTTCAGGCTCCCATGAAGCCAGGTCGGGCAGGGGCTCGGTGGCAGATGTCGGGGCGCCGTCGAGGCGACCTCTCCGGCGAACGCGACTTACCCTCGTCACCGGCTTCGTCCTGCCGACGAAGGGCGGCCGGGCTGGCCTCCTCGGATATTGGGTCGCCGATATGCCCGTACCGGATGACGGCGTGGCCGCCGGACCAACCATCCACATCAACGGCAGCTGTTGGGCTCCAAGCGGCCATTCCAGGGACTTCGGTCGAAGTTCCGCCAATGGCGCGAAGCTGAACGAGTCGGGGGCGAATTCCCAACCTGAACCGCTCCAGGTTTTTGGAGGCTGTTTGTCTTCGGTCAGGCGGACAAGGCTTGATCGCCGTCGTCGGCATAGGAGCGCTCTTCGGCCTCAGCGAGAGGGACGTTGCCGATTGGCGCGAGCAGGCGACGGTGGTTGTACCAGTCGACCCTCGCCAAGGTGGCGTACTCGACCGCTATGACCGAGCGCCACAACCCGCGTCGGTGGATGACCTCCGCCTCGAACGGACCGTTGATCGTCTTCGCCAAGGCGTTGTCGTAGCCGTCGACACTGCCGACCTACAACTTGAGGCCTGCCTCGGCGTCCGCCGTCACGTTGAAGTCCGCTTGCCGGGCAGCCGAAGTTCGCAGGAGGCAGCTGTCGTTGCCAAACCTCAGACCTCGCGGAAGAGATCGTCCGCCGCCGGGAGACGATGGTTCAGCTCCATCAACGATCCGGAGCGGATGGCGGCATAGAGGAGTGTCTGGTCTCCGGGATCGGCGCAGATGAGATCGCGCGGATCCTCCGGCCTTCCGAAGCGCCCGAGCGCCGGGATGAGATCGGCTGGCGGATACTTCCAGAGATATTCGCAGTTCACCGTCCGGGTGCGGCCCTCGATCGGGAAGGCGACCCGAGCCGTTCCCTGATTGCCCTCCGGCGGCAGCGTGACCGTGATGTCGCGCGGCTGCACGGCATGGCCGAGCGAGGCGAGCGTGCAGGCTGTGATCTCGGCGAGAAGGGGGGCGTCGTAATCGGTGTGAGCCGGAACGAATATCAGACGCCCGATGCGCGGATGTCCATCGTCGTGAAGCGCCGCGAACGAACTGACGGCCTCATCGATGCCGATGGCCCGGCCGGGATCGAGCCGCTGGGCCGCCCTCCAGAGCGAGCGTGCATCGATCTCGCCGTGCTCCAGGCCGCCGACGGCCTCGAGCGCGGCGATCGTGGTTTCGAGGATGCGCAATTCGTCTGGTGACGGATCGCCGATCGGGACGTCCTCGACCGGCTCGTCGCCGATCGGTCGAGGCAGCTTGGGTGTCGTGGGATCGTCGATTTTCTGTCGCCTGACCCCCACGCCCGGTTTCACAACGCCGAGGTCCGACTTCACGAGGCCGCAGCAGGCGAGGACTACGAAGGCGACACAGCCGGCAACGCCTGCCCAGCCGGCGACGTCGAACGGGCGCCGGAAGAGGACGAGTGCGCCCGCCGCAAGCGCAAAGAACGCCATACCCGCCCAAAGCTCACGCTTCGAGGGCATGAAGGCCTCCACGCTTCGGCGAGCCGATCAGGGCATGCGCAACCCGCTGTGAGCGTCCCGCAACGGACGGGTGATACTGCTTCACGGACGACACGCTCGAACTCGTCGGCGCCGACGGGGACGACCGAGCGCCGCTTGATCTTCGCGCCAGGCCAGGGATCGGACCGTCTTCTCGTGATCGACGTATCAGCCGACCTGAAGCAGGAATGATGGGCGAACTGAGCTGCTTGGGCGCGGCGCGCTTCTCCAGCGCTCCGAGTGCGGCGGCCGTGCCCCATGGGTCGTCGTCCAGTCCGGGCAGTTCGTCCTCGCGAAGCGGTGTCGCCTCGATGAGGCTCACCGGCCCGAACGGCAGCCTCTCGATCGAGCGCAGGTCCATGCGGAGAGCCATCCGCGTCATCGGCCGGCAGTCCTCGATGAGGCGGCAGAACAGGATCGCGCCGTTGGTCTGGACGTCCCGCAAGACCCGGTAGCCGTCCGCGACGAGGTCGCCGACGCCGATCAGCACGTCGGACCAGAGCGCGACCGATGCCTCGTCCGCAGCGACAAGATTGCCGGCCCCGCCGAGCCGCATGAAGACCTCGCATTCGACCCCGTTCTCCTGCGTCGTCACGCCCGCCCAGGGTGTCGAGAGGCCGTCGGTCGCCAGCAG
This sequence comes from Methylobacterium sp. SyP6R, assembly GCF_019216885.1. Classification (NCBI taxonomy): domain Bacteria; kingdom Pseudomonadati; phylum Pseudomonadota; class Alphaproteobacteria; order Hyphomicrobiales; family Methylobacteriaceae; genus Methylobacterium; species Methylobacterium synurae. Next base: position 143,994 of record NZ_JAAQRC020000002.1, read on the forward strand.
CACCGCGTCGCCGGCCTTGATTCTCAGGACGCGGCGATGGGGCTGGAACCACTTGGTCTGTCCGTGGATGTTGGCCGTCTCGCGTTCGGCGGCAAAGCCCGGTTCGACGGTTCCAACCGAGTTCCAGAAGCGGCGGCGCGCGTCGGCCGCGTCGGCGTAGATCGGATCGTCGGGACCACGCGGAACCAGCGCGGCATCGAAGGCCGTTTCGACGGTGACCCGACCCTGTCGCCAAGGCAGCATCGCCCGGGTCCAGTGGACGCTCACGACGTTAAACGGCGTCGCGGCGTTCGTACCGAGTCGCTCGACGACCTCTTCGAAAATGTCGAACTGGGGTTCGTCCGAAGCGACGACCGAGCCATCGCGGCGGTGGTAGCTGCCGCTCAAGCTGGAATGGCCGGCTTGCATGGTTGTCACCGTCCAGTTTCCTCGGACGGCGCCAAAAGGTGCCTTGTCCAGCGCAGCCCGGAGATCGTGTTCCGCATCGTCGACGGAATAGCCCGCCATCGCATTCTCCATGCTATGCTGGGCTTTGCCCGGCATCCCGAGGGGCCTGTGCCATCAATCCGGGTTCGTGAACACGCTGCCGCCAATGAAGGCCATCTCGCGGTCCGGCTGCGGCGGATCCTTCTGCGAGCCGTAGGCGAAGAACAGGCGGCGGCTGCGCCCGTCAGGGCCGGTCAGGGTGAGCGTGTGCCGGTCGAGACCGTAGCGCCCACCCTCCGGCGGGCGCCGGCGGCTCATCGCGGAACTCACGCCGCTGGTCGCGCCCGAATTCGTCGCACCGGTCGAGCCGCCGCGGCCGTAGGTGCCGTCGGAGCGGAAGTCGTAGCGGTTCGAGACCGCGATCATCACGTCGCCGCCCATCGCCGTGTTGCCGCCGCCCGACATGCGGCGGTAGGAACGGGCAATCGTCCGCTCGCCGGCCTCCGCCGGGTAGGCCTTGAAGAACGAGCCGTCCTGGAGCTTGTAGTCCTGCGGCTTACCCCCCGTGCCGGTCAGGACGTACGAGTCGCCGGAGCGGGTCCAGCGGCCGAAGCGGCGCGGCTTGGTGGCACGCTCTGCGGCGAGGTCGACGTCCTCGAGGGCGTTGTCGTCGATCTCGTAGTAGCTGCCGTCGCGAAACAGGATCAGCGGCTCGAACTCGATGACGACCATGCCGCCGACCCCGACGCCGGTCGTCGAGCGGAAATACACGCCCTCGACCGCGGCCCAGTTCGCAGCATGGCGCGGTTCCGTCGGCGGCTCGGTCACGACGACGGGAGGAGCGTTGCCGGTGGCGGTCGGCGCGATCGCGGCGACGGGCGCCTCGGGCAACGCGCCGCCCGCCGCGGCCCGGTCCGCCGAAACCTTCCGGCCGGCCTTGCCCACGAGCCCGTCATCCGTGAGAGCGACCGCCCGCAGCTTCGCCGGGGGGATGAAGTCCTTCGACAGGCCGGCGACGAAGCTCGGCACCATCCCGAGGCGCTGCGCCGCCTGCCAGCCGGCATGGTGCAGGACCGTGCGGAGCTTCACCTGCTCGGCGAAGGCGGCGCGGATAGCCGCCTGCGACAAGGGCGGCTTGTCGGCCATCGGCGCCACCATCTGGCGCCGCACCGCCCGGAGCGCGGCAGGACTCGGCTCGGCCTTGGTGTCGTTGGCGACCATCCATTGCAGGACGACGAAGGCGGTGAGCACGTCGCCGGCATCGTCCGGCCGCAAGGCGGTGTCGGAGAGGAAGCTCCGGAAGATTGCGTCGTAATCGTGCCGGGCCATCTCCCGGGCGACCTCGGCCGCGGCGATCGGGTTGCTGGCACGCAGCTCTCGGACGTGGCGGGTGACCGTGGCGGCCCGCAGCTCCGCGTTCGAGGCGAAGGGCAGGGCAGGGCCGGCATCCCCGCTCTCCGAACGGGCAACCTCGCCGACCGACCGGGCGTCGAGGGTCCGGAACTGCTGCTGCATCCCCTGGAGGAGGCCCGTGCCGACGTCCTGGGCCGGCGCTGCTGCGGCCAGCAGCGGAATCAGGGCGGCGGCGACGGGGATGACGACGATCTTGGCGGTCATGGTGCGCTCCGCGCTCGGACGACGATTGAGGGACGGCCCGTCGGCGGGCGCCGTCGGACACTGAGCCCGCCTCACGGCCAGCGGATCCCGAACAGCGCCAGCACGCCGGCGACGGCCGCGCCGATCAGCGTCAGCGCCATGAAGGGCAGGAGCGGGATCACCAGCCAGCCCATCATCATCAGGGTGTAGAGCAGGCCACCGATGTCGAGGCCGGCGATCCGGCAAGGCTGCGCTCCAGCCTCGTTGACCGTGCACCCCGTCAGGCGGGTGACGACCAGGGAGAGGACGAGCAGCAGGAACGGGGTCCAGACGATCAGCACGCCGAGGAGGAGCATGCCTCGGTTCCTTCCGCGCCGGGTGACGCCCGGCGACACCGCACTCATCGCGAGGTCCCGGCGCAAGGGCGCCAGACCCGCTGGTATCCGGCATCGCCGCGCCGGCCGTAGCACCAGCCCGCCGCCTCGAGCCGCCGGTGGACGGCGTCGCGCCGGGTGCAGGCGTCGAGCGTGGCGGGATCGTCGCCGCGCCCGCCCCGGCAGGCGGCGTTGAGGGCGGTCCAGTCCCGCACCAGCGGCGGGACGTCCGCGGCCGGACCGGCCAGTGCGACGCTTGCCCCAGCGGCAAAACCGAGGAGCGCGGCGGGAAGCAGGATGACGCGACAGGCCATGCGCCGACCTCCTCAGCGCATCGCGACCGAGGCGGCCACGCGCTCGGCGCGGGCGAGCGCCTCGGGCCGGTCCGCCGGGGCCAGGCCCAGCACCCGCAGGTAGGTCGGCCCGTCGAACCGGATCACCTGCGTGACGGCAACCGGGCGGCCGCTCCTCGCGTCCGAGCCGGTGGCGCGCAGGCGCAGCACCACCGCGCCGTCGCGGGTCGCCCGGTCCTCGTCGGTGACCGTAACGTCCTTGATCTCCCGGAAGGTGGCGAGCGCCTTGCGGGCGAAGGTGCCCTCCTGGCCTTCCGGCACGGCGGCCCGCCCCATCGAGGGGGCGACGACGACCAGCGGCTGCACACCGTCGGGATCGATGTCCTTCGGGCCGTCGGTGAGCATCAGGGCGTTGCCCATCATTGCGCGCACCGGGCGGAAGCCGGCGAGGTCGCCGACGGTGTAGGGCAGGGCCGCGATCTGGTCGGCGAGGCTGCCGGGCGCCCGGAACGCGATCGTCGAGAGCGCGGCCTCGACCGCCTCGTCCGGCATCTGCCCCCGCGCGGCTTCCGGCACCTGTACGGTGACGAGGCCGGTACCGGAGGCACCGCGCACCACCGCGACCCACTTGGCGTAGGTGAGCCCGTTGGCGGCCTGGCTGCCGCGCAGAACCCGGCCCTCGCTGCCGGCGACGCCGAGCGCGGTGCCGGAACCCCGCGCCTCGAAGCCCGTCGCGCGCAGGGCCTCGGGTGTGAACCGCTCCACGAGCTGGCCGTAGGCCTCGGCCGGCATCTCGGTGATGAGGATCGAGGCGCCCGAGCGGTGCTCGAACCCGGCAAAGCCCTTCGAGGGCGTCATGCCGGGCGGCGGCACCAGGCCGACCGAGCCGGCGGCCGGGAACACCGCCTCGGCGGCGAGGGCGGGCGAGGCGAGGAGACCGAGGACGGCCAAGAGCCGGCCGGCGGCGAGAACGGGCCGGCCGGCGGCGAGAACGGGCCGGCCGGCGGCGAGAACGGGCCGGCCGGCGGCGAGAACAGGCCGGCCGGCGACGCGGGGCAGGAAGGATGCCATTGCGGAATCTCCAGAAGGTCGGCGCGAGGCGTTCAGCGCGTCGCGACGCGGCTGAGCACGAAGGTGTTGCCGGAGAACTGTACCTGTCCGGGCGCGCTCATGTGCTCGAGCATCAGGCGCAGGTTGCGGCCGAGGCGGGCGGAGTCGGAGCGGGTCTCGTACCAGTACTCGGCGGCGGATGCCCCGGCCCGCACGGGGCGGTGGTGCTCGTAGCAGCGGAACGCCGCCATGTACTCCTCGGCTGCCTGGACCTCCTGGGCCGAGAACCCGTTGAGCCGAACGACGTAGGCCGTCGGCAGGCCGCCGCAGGCCTCAGCCGTCGGGCCGCCGGCGACCGGCGCCGCGACGGCGCCCAAGACGGAGGCCGTGCCGGGATCGGCCCCGCGGCGGGGCGCCAACACCCCGTCGAGCTTCGCGGTGAGCGCCGCGGCAACGTCGCCGGCAATGACTTTCGCCTCGGCGCCGACCCGCTCGAGCAAGCATTCGCGGTCGCACCCTTGCGGCAGCGGCGGCAGCTGCACGCCTGCGACCTCGAACGAGCCGAGGGACTGGCCGGTGCGCACGTTGAGGAGCCGGCCCGGGATGCGCACCTCCGGCCGCACGATGTCCGAATAGGTCGATTTCGACGCCGAGGCGTAGATCTGGAACACCGCGACCACGTCGAGGGGCGGGCTCGAGACCGCGCGGGCGACCTCGATCAGTTCGGCGTCGCGCCGGCGCACCCGGTTCGCTTGCGTGAAGCCCATCGCCACCGCGGTCTCGTCGTAGACGTTGTAGCCGCGCAGGTTCATCGTCTCGGAGAGTTCCGCGATCACCCGCTGGAAGATGCGGTTGCCGCGCGGCACCGAATCCTCGTCGGCATCCTCGCCCATCACCACCACGGTAGGCTTGGGCTGGGCGAGGGCCGGGCCTGCGACGAGGAGGCCGAGGGAGAAAGCGGCGAGGGCGGCGCGGATGGGCAACATCGTGTCCTCCTTCTGATCAAATGTCGGGTCGGTCACTCGGAGCAGGGCAGCGGCGTCGGTGCCGCTTCGAAATCGTCGAGGTCGAGGGCCACGCGCCGGCGCGGGTCGGCCAGGGTCGGGCCGGTCGAGGCCGGGGCCGCACAGGCCGCCTCTGCGGCCGGCCTGGGGAAGCTGAGCCCGCCGTGGCGGACGGGCGCGATCAGGCTGACCTCGACCCGCCGGTTGACCCGAGACAGCGGGGCGGCCGGGTCCTTCGGGCGGGTCGGCCCCCAGCCATGCACGCGCAGCCGCTCCGGCGCGATGCCGTAGGTATCGACGAGGTGGGCCCGCACCGCCCGGGCCCGGGCGAGGGACAGGCGCCGGTTGTGGGCGGGCGCACCCGCCGCGTCGGTGTGGCCGGCGATGAGGAAGCCGTGGCCGGCGAGGTCGCGCGAGGCGAGCGCCTGGCCCAGCGGCTCGAGCTGGATGCGCGCCTCCGGCGTCAGGCGGGCGCTGTCATAGGCGAAGAACACCGTGAGATCGACCGTGCGGGCCGGATCGACGCGGACGGACGGCCCGCCGTCGTCCGGGCTGAGCGCCCGCGCCGGTGCGCCGGAGGCGAGTCCCGGATGTCCGTCGGCGAAGGGGGCGAGGGAGCGGATGATGGCGGTCGCCGACGGGTTGCGGGTTTCCGCCTCCGCCGGCCCGGCCTCGTCCAGCCTGTACGGGCCGCCGGGCGCCTCGGTCAGCGGGTTCGCCCGCGCCGCGCCGCCGAGGGCGACGACGAGGCCCAGGGCCATCGCGAGGCAGGAGCGGCCGAGGCGACACCTGGCCGTGCGCCGCAGGGCGGCGTCCGCGATGATGGTCGGCCGCGCGGGCGCGTCGTCGATCCGCATGGTTCCGTTCTCCTCCGGGCCTTGCTTCGCCCGTCACACCCCGTGCCTGGACGAGCCAGAGCGGTTTTCGCCGCGCCGGCGCACAAATCGTCTCGGGAAAAGATCAGCGCCCGCGCAGGATCGCGTTCATCCGCCCCGGATCGAGGGGGGCGTCGGGTGCGGGCGGGGCGGCTGCAGATGAGGCGGCTGCAGATGAGGCGGAGGGCCTCGTCGCCGGCGCGGCCGGAGGCGAGGCCGGATCCGCGGCCGCCGTGGCGGCGGCCGGCCGGCCCTGCCGCGCCGCGATCTCGGACAGGATGCGGCTGCGGCCGAGAATCGCCGAGAGGCGGGTCGCGGCGTTGAAGCTCGACGGGTCCTTCGGATCGAGGCCGCCCTCCTTGTGCAGCGCGACGCCGGCCACCGAGGCGTCGAACATCAGCGAGCCCGAGGAGCCGCCGAGCGTGTCGCAGCGGTGGCGCAGGTCCGGCCCCTCGCCCTGCTCCTTGAGGGCAAAGCAGCGGAAGCGGCTCATCACCTTCGGCCGCCCGAGGGGATGGTGGATGACGAGCATCGAGCGGTTGCCCGGCACCGCCTCGCCCGAGAGCCGCGCCGCGCCGTAGGTCGCGGTCGGGTTGCCGGCGGCGCGGGCGAGCGCGTAGTCGAGGCGCGCGTCGAACTCGACCGGCTTCGGGTCGATCTCGAACCGCCGCGAGCCCTGCCCGTCGAGGGTCAGGTAATCCATCAGGATCGAGGCCTTGACCGGGGTCAGGTCGCCCGATTGCGGCAGGCAGTGGTGGTTGGTCAGCACGTAGTCGCCCGGCAAAAGCGCGCCGGTGCAGGAGGCGCCGACCGCCTGGCCTGTGCGGGCGTTCCTGAGCACGATGTCGACCCGGCCGATCGGGCGGGCAAGCGCGGCGAGGCCGTCGCGCGGATCGAGTTCGGCGATCGGCTCGAACGCGCCCTTGTTGCGGTCGACATAAGCGGCCGCGTCGCCGGTGGTCTGCCGCAGCGGCAACTGCGCGCGACCGTAATCGGTGGGATCGAAGCCGACGCTCTGCGCCCGCGCAGGCTCAGCCGCGCCGATTGCCAAGATCAGGCCAGTGAATCCCCAAATCCCCCCCTTGGTCGAGCGGCGTGTCCGGTGGCTTGTGGCCATCGCTGTCCTCCTCTCGGCGCCGGCTTTATGCCGTCCGCCGGTCCGCAAGTCAAAACAAGTCGATCCCGGGCCGGGAACAGTCCTTATCGGACGAGGCCGTGGACGAACCGATCGACCGTGCCCGACGGCTTTGCGGCGCCCGGATCCGCATCGGCAGAGCCCGTCATCACCTGGACCGTGTAGACGAGGTTTCGTCGGGCGCCCTCGCGCAGGAAATAGGCCTGGGCGCCGTCGGGCAGCCGGGTCGGCGGCAGCGCCGCGGCGGCGAGTTCCGGGCCCACTGTCACCCGCGCGCCGGGCAGAGTGGCGCGGAAGGCGAGGCCGCACAGGTCCGGCGCGAGGCGGCTCGCCCTCAGCCGGCCGGAAGATTCCGATGGGACCGGACGCCGTACCGGCGGGTCGGCCCCGAAGGCGACGCGCCGGCAGGTCGAGCCCGCCGGAGCGGCCAGTTCCTCCACGACGGCGCCACCCGCCACGGGGTCCGGCGTAGGGGCGATGGCCGTGCCGGGCTCAACCGGGGCGGGTGTCGCGGCGGCGGCGACCGGCCGCTCCGCCTCCGGGCGTGCGCGGAGCATCGCGAAGCCGGCAGCGAGCGCCGTGGCGGCGAGAAGTGCGACGAGCGCGGCCACGAGAGCGGGGCGCCGCCCGGCCGCCGGGGCGGGGTAGGGCGCTGGCCGTGCCAAAACCGCGAGAGCGGCCGGCACGCTCGCAGCCGGCAGGATCACCGGCGCCCGCGCCCGCCCGAGGTCGCGAAGCGCCCGCGCGGCCTCCGCCGTCTCGGGCCCGTCGGGCAGGAGGACCGCGAGGTCGGCGCGCGCCGCCGCCGCGAGCAGGTCGCGGGAGCGCGCGAGCTTGTCGAGGAGAGCGTAGTCGCCGGGCAGCACCGCGAGGTCGAGGTCGACCGCTCCCGTCGCCCACAGGACGAGGTCGGCCGCCTCCGGATCGGCGGTGAGGCTGTGACCTCGCGCCAGGAGGCCGTGGGCGAGGCAGACCGGTACCTCCCACGAGCGCCCGGCATCGAACGAGCCGGAGAGCCGCAACTCGTAAGGTTCGGAAACCTCGCCCGCGAGGCGCGATAGCGGCCCGCCGGCCGCGGCGAGCCGGGCGTAGTCGCCCGACCAGGGCAGGGGCCGGTAATCGCCCGCCGCGAAGGCGGCGGAGGCCGGCAGGCCGGGGCGGCGTTTCAGGCTGCGCAGAACCACCGGACCGCCGGTCGTCGGCACCACGACCAGGATCGAGACCGGCTTCATGCCGCCGTCACAGCAGGAACACCGCGCAAGACCTGTCCCGCAGCATCTCGCCGAGCCGAGCCGCCTCCGGCACGTCCGGGTCGAGGGCGACGAGGATCGCGCCGTCGGTCGGCGGCGGCAACGCGAGCCGCACCGTCTCGTCGCCCAGCATCGCCTCGATGACGCGCGGCGGCCGCGCCGCGCTGCCGCGCAGTACCAGGAGCGGCGGCGCGTCCTCGTCCGCGGGCAGGATCCCGAGGGTGAAGGGGCCGACGCGGCGTGATGCGACCGCGCCGTCCGAGGCCGCCGCCGCGAGCGGCGCGTGGGCAATCGCCTGGCCTGCGAGCAGCGCCCGGTAGCGCCGGGCCGTCGCGGGGTCGTCGCGGATCGCCCGCACCAGAGCGAGGTCGACCGGTTCGCCCGGCTCGCGGATGGCGTGGGCCCACAGCTCCGCGGCGCCCGGGCCCCGAGACGTGTCGCGGGCAGGTTCGCTCGCCCGCATCAGGGCGCGGGCGGCGTGGATCTCGGCGAGCAGGCGCGCTTCGTCGCTCACGCGGTCGCCTCCGCGGCGTAGGCTTCGGCGAAGGCGTCGGCGAAGACGTCCCGGTCCGTCGCGAAGGCCGCGTCGAGCGGCCGCTGCCGGGCGAGGCCGGCGATCGCGCGGGCGAGCCGGCCGGCCTCCTCGGCGAGCCGCAGCAGGGCGGCGTCCGCTGCGGCGAACCCCGCCGCGAGCCGGTCGGGGTCGTCGAAGCCGGCGCGCCGGATCCGGCGGATGTCGGCGCGTGCCGCCGCGAGGGCGTCGCGGGCCTCGGGGGACAGGCCCTCGGCCTCCGCCGGAACCCGCAGCGCCGCCGCGATCCGCAGCATCCGGTCGAGATGGACGGTCAGCGCCGAGACCCGCACGGCCAGCGCCGGGTAGGTCTCGGCCTCGGCGCAGGCGGTACGCTCGGCGATCCCCGCCCCGCCGCCGCCGCGGCGCAGGCGGTTGGCGAGGCCGGATTGCACCCGCCCGAAGCTCGCGGCCCGCAGGGTCGTGAGCGGGCGGGTGCGGTGGAACGGCTCGAGGCGCAGGAACTCGGCGAGGTCGTCGCGCTCCGCCCCGGTCAGGATCTTCGGCCCGTCGGGCAGCGCGGCGAGGAGGGCCGCCAGGGTCTCGGCCGGCTCGGCCCCCGCGAGGTCGGCCAGCGAGGCGTCGAGCCGCTCCTCCCAGCCCTCGACCGCGTCGAGCGAGGCGGGGGCGGAGAGGCCCGCGAGGCCGCCGAGCAGGGCGGAGGCCGCCTCGAAGGTCACGAAATGCTCGGCGACCGTGCGAAAGCCCGGCCGCTCGCCCTCGCGCATCTGCCCACGCCAGAAGCCCAGGATGTCGTCGTCCGTGAAGGCGCGGCGCCCATCGAGGAAGCCGAGGATCGCCCGGAAGCGCCGCTCCAGCGGGGCGAGCGGCAGGTGGGCGTGGCGATAGGCGGCGAGGTAACGCGCCAGGCGACGGCTGAAGGACACGGCGCCCTCGGCATCCGGCGCCGCGGCGAGGTCGTCGAGCCAGCCGGTGACGGCGGCGAACTGCGCCAGGTCCTCCGCCGTCAGCACGAACTCGGCCAGCGCGAGGAGCCGGGCGAGGCCGGACCAGGTCGTGCGCCAGCCCGCCTCTCCGCCCGGCAGGATCGGCCCGCGGGCATCGACCGCCTCGCCCGTGCCGGCGAACCGGGCCTCGAGCCGGTCGGCCCGGGCGAGCCCCGGATCGAGGGCGAGGGTGACGAGGTCGCGCCCGTCCCGGGCACCGGCGAGCCGCGCCAGGGCGGCGAGGGCGTGGGCGAGGTCCCAGAGCGGCTTGTCGCGGTTCGGCCGCACCGCGCCGGCGACGACCCGGGCGAGCCAGGCCCGGTCCTCGCGGGAGAGGTCGCGGCCCTCGGCCACGGCGGCGAGGTCGGCCGCGCAAGCTTCGTCGTATCCGCCGGTCATGCGTCCGCCCTCGGCCCCGCGCCCGTTCGTCGCCCACCGATATCGCCGCCCCACCGGTCCGTCACCCCCGGGGCCACCGTCAGCCGCCGACGATGCGCGGCGCGATCCGGCGCACCAGGATCTCGACTTGGCGCGCCGCCACGTCGCGGCTGCCCGCGAGCGCCCGGATCGTCAGGAGGTCGCCGTCGCGCAGGATGACGGCGGTCGCCCCCGCGCTCGACCCGATGCCGTAGGTGGTGACCCACCCCACCGCCGGATCCACCGACAGGCCGGACAGCCGGCAATCCGGGCTGCGCGACCGGCAGATGTCCTCGAGCTGCGCCATCGAGGTCCGGCCCGCGCGCACCCGCTCCTCGGTCCCGTCGGCCTGGCGGCCGAGCAGCAGGTCGACCATCGGCGCGCCCTCGCAGGTCGTGCACATCAGGGTAAGCCGCTCCGGGGCGGCCCGCGCCGCGTAGCCCTGGCCGAGGGCAGATCCTGCCTCGTCCGCCACGGCGGTGAGGTCGCGCAGCGCGAAGCCCCCGGCGCAGGCCGGCGCGGCGGAGACGCACAGGAGGGCGACGAGAAGGCTTCGCATCAGGCATTCTCCCTGTAAGTGAGGGCGGTGGTGCCCGTCCGTCTCGTCATCGCACCACGATCCTGGCCGTCGCCTCGGTCACGCCCGGCACCGCCCGAATCCGCTCGACGAGGTCGAGCACCTCGGGCGGCTGGAGCAGGCGCGCCTCGCCGTCGGCGCCCGGCGCGGCGGCGAGCCAGCGCTCGGCGAGTTCCGGCGGCAGGCCGCCGGCGACGCCGAAGCAGGAGAATAGGTTCTCGAACGGGTCCCCGGCGACGATCTCGTCGAGGCCGTAGCCGCGCGGGTATCGCCGGACGTCGCCGGCGGCGAGGGGCGTCAGCGAGGCGGCGTTGCCCCGCACCGGCAGCGCCACGAAGGCGGTCTCGTCGGGGGCCACCACCCAGCAGTACAGGCTCTGGCGCGCCCGTGCGTCGATGCGCAGCTCGAGCCGCTGGCCGCGCGCGAACGGGGTGGCGGTCGCGGCGACCGCGAGCCGGCCGCCATCGGTGCGCGCCGTCGCCGCGAGGTGGTCGAGGAAGGGGCGCGGGGTCGGGTCGCAGCCCAAGCCATCGATGGCGATGCGCCGCCGCCCCGTCGGCGCCAGCACCGCGCCGTCGCGCTGGAACTCCAGCTCCATCCAGGAGCGGCGCTCGCGATCGGTGAGGAAGCGCCCGCGCGCCGTGACCGGACCGGCGCAGGCGGTGCCGGGCGGGCGGCGGCGCACCTCGAGGCGGGCGCCCTTGAGGATGCGGCCGGCCGAGCGCGCCTCGGCGTCGAGGGCGATGAGCAGGCGGTCGGTGAGCGCGCCGGCACAGGACGAGTGGCCGCCCTCGGCCTCGAACGGGCAGACCTCGACCGCGGCGACGCTCGGCGCCGCCTGCCCGAAGGCCCGCACCGCCCGCTCCATCTCGGCATCGACGTCGGCGACGCCGGCGCCGACGCGGATCGGCACCGTCAGGGGCTCGCTCGTCGCCTTGCAGGAGGCGCTGCGGGTGATCGCCTGGAGCCGGAACGCCGCGGTCTCTCCGGCGCGGCGCGGCTCGACCAGGAACACGCTGGCCTCGCCCGCGAAGGCGGCACGGATTTGCGCCTCGGCCTCCGGGCCGGACAGGCCGGTCGTCCCCTCGCGCAGGGCCTTGACCCGCACCACGTCGGCGGCCGCCGCGAGGCGGACCCGGCCGGTCCCCTGCAGCCGGCTCTCGACCGCGAGGCGCACCTCCTCGGCCTGCTCGCGCGACCACGCGGTCTGGCCGGGCTCGGGCCCGATGACGGCGAGCGAGAGATCGGACCGCCCGACGCAGGAAGCGACCGCGTCGAGAAAGGGCGCCAGCGCGTCGGTGCCGGGATCGGCGCGGGCCGGCAGGGCCGCGGCGAGGATCGCGGCGAGCGATGCGGCGAGACGGTGCTTCATTCCGTCTCGTTCGCCTTGGCGTACTGATCGAGAGCGCGCACGAAGACCGGGTTGAAGCGTCCGTCGAGCGCGCCGGGATAGTAGTCGGCCTGCTTGATCGCGCGCTGCACGGTGCGGATCGTCTCGGGCTTCAGCTTCTGCGCCGCTGTGTCCGTGGCCGAGACCGCGGCGGCGCCGAGTTCGCCGCGCTTGAGCGCCCGCAGCACCATGTCGGCGGCGCCGACCCCCGGGAAGTAGCGGGCAAAGCCGTTGTCGATCAGGGTCGCCATCGTTGCCATCGCCACCGGATCGCCCTTCTCGGCCGCCTTGCGGAACAGGTCGAAGCCCTGGCGCAGATCCCTCGGGAAGCCGTGGGCGCCGGTGGCGTAGTGCGGCACGAGCTTGCTGATCGAGGGCACGTCGCCCCCGTCCGCGGCGCGCCGGTAGAGCGCCACCGCCTCGGCCTCGTTCTTCGGGACCCCGTTGCCGTATTCGAGCATGCGGGCGGCGTTGGCGAGCGCCACCACGTTGCCGGCCTCGCCGGCCTGGCGGTAGAGGCGCAAGGCCTCGCCTTGCGAGCGCTTCACGCCCTGACCGTTCTCGTAGAGCGTGGCGAGGTTGTTCATCGCCGCGGTGCTCCCGGCCCTGGCCGCCCGGTCGTAGGCCGCGAACGCCTCCTTCGCGCGGTCGGCCCGGTCGTAGGCGCGGCCGAGCTGGTAGGCGAGGCGGCGCAGGGACGGGTAGGCGGCCGACGCCCCGCGGCAGGCCTCGATCGCCGACGCGGCCTCGATCCGGCCGTACTTCACGCCCGGGACGGCCTGCGGCCGGTCGGGATCGTCGGTGCCGGCGGCGAGCGCGTCGCAGGTCTTCACCCGCGGATCGCCGCTCGGGTCGGAGCCGCCGAGATAGCCTTGCGCCAGGCCACGATAGGCGCAGGTCTCGGTGCAGGAATCCAGGTAGGCCTGGTACTGCCGCGCCGCGCCGAATTTCGCCCAGTTCTCCTGGTCGATCGCCGTCGCGTCGCGCTGGCGCCCGGCGAGCAGCCGGTCCATCGCCTGAGGCCGGTAGGCGCAGACCGCGCCGCAGGCGCCGATATAGGCCTCGAATGCCTCGCGCGTGCCGAGCGCTTCCGCCCGGCGCCACGCCGCTTCGTCGCGCAATGCCGCGACGCCGTTGGCCACCGCGTCGACGGGCAGCGAGGCCTGGAGGACGATCGGCGCGTCGTCGATCTCCGGCACCTGCTCGCGGCCGGAGGCGCGGCGCGCCGCTTCCTCGACCTCGCGCTTCAGGTAGCCCTTCAGCTCCGCCCAGGTGACCCGGCCGTCTCCACCGCCCGGCCGGTCGCCCGCATCGGCGAGGCCCGCGACGCCCATCAGGAAGCGGCTGGTGAGGAGGCCCAGCCGATTGGCCTCGTCCCAGTTCGCCGGCGTCGCGCCCGACGTCGCCACCAGCCGCACGATCCCGCTCTCCGCCTTCGGCCGGGCCGGGGCGAAGCCGGGGGCCGAGACCGCGAGCAGGCTCTCCCCCTTCCGCCCGGTCTCGCCGGTGAAGCAGGCATCCACCATCACGACGAGCTGGCGCCCGGACCCGATCTTGCGCTTCACGAGGTCGAGGTTGCGGTAGAGCGTCTCGAGGGCGTAGCCGCTCTCGCCCTGGTTCGGGTTGCCGTCCTCCGGCAGGAGAAAGGGCTGGCGGCTGGTGAGGTCCGGCACGCCGTGGCCCGAATAGTAGACGAAGACGTTCGAGCGCCCCTCGCGCGCGCTGCGCCACAGCCGGCCGGATTGCGGATTGCGCTCGGTGCCGAACACCTGGTTGAACTCGTTGAGCGTCGCGTCCTTGAGGACGAAGACGTTGGCCTCGCGGTAGCCGAGGCGCTGGACGAGGTAGGCCCGCATCGCCTCGGCGTCGTTATGCGCGTAGTCGACCGGCACCGTCTGCTTGTAGCTGCGGTTGCCGATCACGACGGCGACCGAGTCGGCGTTGTCGGCGAAGGCCTGGGTCTCGAGAGCAGACGCTCCGGGGGCAGGCGTCTCGGGCGCGGCCCGGGCGGCACCGGACAGGACGATCGCGGCCGCCTGCACCAGAAGGGCGAGCCCGACCCGGGCAACGCAGCCCCGCAACGCCGTGGCCTTGGTCATGCGTGGTCTCCTTGCTCGCGGCGGGAAGCAGCCTCCCGGCATGGCTCCTGTGCCCGACCTGGGCTCCCGTGACGGGCCGGTATCCGGCCCAGGCGGCCGGAGCGTGGTGGCGAAAACGGCCCATGCATGGCGTAGCGATTTTTTACCGCGCGATGAGCGCGAGGGCGAGGCTGAACAGGGCGAGGTGCAGTGGCGAGAGGGTCTTCAGCATCGCGGTGCCTCCTCAGCGCAGGTAGAGACCGCGCCCGCACCGGCGCACCCGCCGCGGCTCGATGTATCCGGTAGCCCGGTTGAAGACCTCGACCGTGCGATAGAGGCAGTAACGCCCGGAATCGCGGCCGTTGAAGTAGACCCCGCCGTTGTCGAGATCGACGCCGATGAACTCCTGGTTGCCGCGGCTCCCGTGAGCCTCGCCATCCTGGGCAATTCCCGGGACCGTGCAGCAGAGCAGGACGGCGGCGGCGAGGATCGTGGTCTTCGTCATGGCACATCTCCGTTCGGGCGCTGTCCGCCCTCATCGAGGCCATGGGCCAGCCAGACCGGTTTTCGCGCGCGCCGATCCGGCAGGAACGAAAAAATTCCGATCCGGGCGGCGTGGCGGCGGGAGCGCGCCTCACAGGGTGAACACCGCGACCCAGACGCGCCGCAGACCGGGACCGGCGGGAGCAACTACGACCTTGCGGGCGCGCCGGCCCGCCACCAGCGCCTCGCCGCCGGCCGCGCCCTCCGGCAGGGCCGCGAGCCACCCGTCGAACCCGCTGCCGAGGAGCGTGATCCCCGCACCGCCGCCGGGGGTGAGCCCCCCGGGCACGAGCCGGGCCGCGAAGGCGGCGGCCTCGGCCTCCGGCGCGTCGAAGGTGAGCCGCATCAGCCGGTCGACCCCGGCCTCGTCGGCACTCCGCAGGCCGCGATGGCCGGGCGGCAGCGGCACGCCGATGAACGCCTCGATCTCCGCGACGGGAACCGGCCGCCCAGGCGTGCAGGCGGCGAGCAGGGCAACCAGGAGCAAAGCCAGACGCAACGCCGATCGCGCGGCGGCGCGGCGCGCGCTCACCGGCCCGGCCCCCGCAGGTAGGCCCGGATCTGCCGGGCATAGTCGCGGGCACCCCGCGCCTCCGGCCCGGTTCCGCGGGCGATCCGGTCGAGGGCGGCCAGCGCCGCGCGGCCGTGGCGCCGGCTTGCGAAGAGGGCGAGACCCTGCTCGGCGACGAAGACGTCGAGCCCGGTGAGGCCGGCCACGCAGGCGAGGTAGGCGGCGGCGTTCTCGACCTGCCCCGGATCGAGATCGAGCCGCTCGACCGAGGCCTCGCCGACGAGCGCCCGCGGATAGCGCGTCTCGAACGCCGTCACGAGCGCGGAGTCGAACAGGGCGGCGGCGCGAACTTCGGCGCAGCCCGGCAACGGAAGGCCGGCAACCGGTGAGGGCGCGGCCCGGGCCGGGCCGGGGAGGAAGAGGGCGAGCGCAAGGAGGGCGCCGAACTGCCTGCGCCACCTCGGGTCCGACATGGGCGCGACGGAGAAGTCCCGCCGCGCCCGGGCGGCGAACCGGCACAGCTCCGCGTTCGTATGGATGCTCATCGCCGTCGCTCCCGTCACAGCGTGCGCCGGTAGACGCCGCGGAACGTGACGTTCAGGCCGCCGCAGGCGAGGTTGTCGTCGACGACGAGCCAGGGGCCGAGCCGTCGCAGCCAGATCTTGCAATCGGTCTCGGCGCCCTTCTGCACCGGCAGGGTGCCCGCCTCGCCCACGGCGAAGCTGGCGGCGTCGCCGACGGGCACGAATGTGCCGGACATCTCGCCGGTATGGATTCCGCCGCGGCGGACCCGTTCGGGATCGCCCGCGCCCCAGGTCGCGTCGCCGGCAACGGCGAGCGTGCCGGCCTTGTCCCCGCGTGTCACCCGGATCTGCGCCTCGGCCTGCTTCCAGGCGCCGAGCCATCCCTCGAGGGCGACCGACGCCGCGGACTCGAGCGCCACCGCCTCTGCAGGGATCCAGCCTGTACGTCCGACCTCGTCGTCCTTCCCGCTCCGGTAGGTCGCGCACAGGAACGCGCCGCGGCGCTCGCCGAGGATCACGGCATCGCCGGTCACCAGGTAGGCCCGCTCGCGGCAGACCGGGCCCGGATCGGGGCAGCCCGCGCGGGCAAGGCCGTCCTTGACGAAGGCGGTGCGGCCCGGGGCGGAGACCCGTCCCAGGGAGAGGATCGGGCCGGCGGAGAGGGTGGGCGCGCGCCGGCACTCGTTCTCCTCCGCCCACCCGTCCGAGACGCCCGCCGCGGAGGCCAGGACCGCGAGCAGGACGGCACGGCGTGACCGGCGGACGGTCCTGTGCGTCGGATGGGCGCGTCTCATGGCAGGCGATCCGGATGCGGGCGTCGGGTTGGCGACGATCGCGGCGGGCGCGGTCGCGATCCTTTGCGCGATGGTGGGGTGGCGGCTTCGCGAGGTCATCGCCCTGAAGGCCTGCGACCATCGGAAGGGTGTGGCGGAAAGGTCGAGCACCGCGGCGGCGACCGCCGCGGCCAGAGTGTCGTAGGGGCACAGCATGCGCCGGACGGGCTCGTGCGAAGCGGGAGGCGGTCGGGGGCTCACCGGCGCCTAGTCCTGCACGGCCACGATGCGCTGGGGCGTGAATTTGCGCTGCCGCCAGACCTGGCAGACGCCGCGCGCGGGCGTGATCGTACCGTGCTCGTCATGGACGACCAGCGCCTGATCTCCGCATATGTCGAGCGAGAAGCAGACGCCGCTGGCGAACAGGGAGGCGGGGTCGGCGACCCGGTAGCTGTGGCCGGTGAGTTCGCCGTGGACGAGCATGGTATGCGGCAGAGGACGCTCGACGGCCTCCCGCGGTAGGATCCGGATTACCTGTATGAAGATATCGCCCTGTCGCCACTTGGCGGACTCCGCTGGTCGTCGAGATCAGCGATCGGCTCGACGCCGAGCGCTGATCCTTATCCGGCTGATGATCAGTATGTGATCAGTGGCGGCCGAGCCCCGATAGGCGAGGGCATCGGGATGGTCTTTCCATCATCACGCTAACCCGAGGATCGACTGGGGGTCAACCACGGTTGCGCAACCGCTGCGATCGAGAGGTCACACACCCGACCAGGCCAGAGAAGGGGATCGCAACGCTTGGTGCTCCGACGCCCGGCGACGGGTCGTGGTTTGCCTCGTCGACGATCGCCAGAAACATTGGGTTGACCTGTACGCTCATACCGCTAGAAATCCTGCTACCTTTCGAGACCTCGGACGTGCTGCGCCCGATCTAACGCCGCTTTTCCGGCACTTCGACCGGCGTGCCCTAGATAGCGCCGCTCGATCGTCTTGCGATCGTCTGGTGCGCTTCATGCCGTATCGGCATCTGATCTCCCACGCCCAGGAGGCGACCATTCCCGAGGCAACGACTTCGCACGTGCCCTCGCGGCCGCGCGCCTTCGCCGGTCTGATCGCCGCCACCGTGCTTCTGCCCTTCGCCCTCCTGCTCCTCGGCCTGTGGGAGCGGCAGCGCGGCGCCGATGACTGGGCCGAGTTCGCGGCCGAGCACGACCGCCTTGCCCGGGTCGTGGCGGATCTCGAGGCTCGCACGCCACGCGACGGGCGGCCTGATTTTCGCCTGCAGTTCCGCCACGACGGCAAGAATTACGGCGGTCCCCTCGCCGTCGTGATGGCGCGCGGGGCCCGGGACAGCGCCGGAACGCTCGTCGCCGTCATGGACTGGCGCCGCTGGCTGCCGCCGGTCGCGATCGCAGGTGGGGGGATCGCGGCCGGACTCTCGCTCCTCGTGCTGCTCGCCGGGGCCGCGCTCGCAAGGCTCGGGCGCAGCTCGCGCGACGCACTGGTGGGTGGCTTCTCGCTCGTGCGCCGCCTGCTGCCGGCGTCCCTCGCGGCCCAGATCCTGGCGGCGACCGCCGGTTTCGTCGCCGTCGTCGCCTTCGAATCGGGGCTGCTGCTCCAAAGTGGCCTCTCCGGCGACGGGATGAAGCTCTTGGGAATCGCCGCCGTCGCGGTCGCCGCCACGCTCCTCGCGGCGGGCGGCGCCCTCCTCGGCCTGCGCCGAGCGCTCGACGCCTTCGAGCCCGACCCGGTGCCGATCCTCGGCCGACAGATCACGCCGGCCGAGGCGCCGGGCTTGTGGCGCCTCGTCGAGGGCCTGGCCGAGCGGATGGGAGCGCTGAAGCCCGAGGCCTTGGTCGTCGGCCTGACCGAAGGCTTCTTCGTCACCGCCGGCCCGGCGGTACTGGAGCCTGGCGGCGCGCGGCTCTCGGGCCGCATCCTCCACCTGCCGCTGCCGCACCTCGCCTTGATGCGTGGCGACGAGACCGCGGCGATCATCGCTCACGAGCTCGCGCATTACGCCGGCGGCGACACCGCCTACAGCCAGCGCTTCCTGCCGATCTATGCCGGGGTCGCGCGCTCCCTCGACGTGGTCGCGGCGCGCGAGGGTCACGCCCTCGGCCTGCTCGGGCCCTCGGTACGGCTCGGCCGGTTCGTGATGGAGCGCTTCCACCTCGCCGTGCGTCACTGGAGCCGGGTGCGCGAGTTCGGGGCCGATGCGGCTGGCGCCGGAGTGACCTCGCCCGAGGCGTCGGTGCGAGCGCTCCTGCGCAGCGGCGCCCTCGCCCCGCGCATCGCCGAGACCCTCGCCGCCGCGGCCGAGGCCCCCGACGCGGCACCACCCGACCTCGTGGCGGCGATGCTCGACCGCGTCGTCGCTCGCGGCCTCGACGACCCGGCCCGTCACATCGAGGCCGAGCAGGCTCATCCGACCGACACCCACCCGCCGACCCGCGAGCGCATCGCCGCCCTCGGACAGACCATCGACGCCGGCCTGTTGGATGCCGCCGCTGTCACACCGCCGCCGCACGCCCTCGGTCAGCTCGCCGCCTACTTTGCAGACCCGGCCAGCCTGTGCCGGGCAGCGAGTGAGGACTTCCTCGACGCGGTGCGCGAGCGCGACGCGGCGTTCCGCGCCCGCCTGGAAGAGAAAGCCGCCGAGGTCGGTACCGAGGAGCGGGTGCTGCGCGCGAACTACCGCCCCCGCGGCCTCGTGCTGGCCATGGCCGGCGGCCTCTTCGGCCTGGCCGCCCTGGCCGTGGCTTTGTTCGGCATCCCCGGGATCCTGCCCCGCGAGGCCACTGTCGTCCTTGCCGCGGCGCTCGCGATCGCCATCCTGATGGGCGGGGCCGGAGCGTTCATCCTGGCGCGAGGCGAGCCCGTCATCCTGGTCCTGAGGCCCGAAGGCCTGGCCGCGCCCGGGCTCGACCGGACGATCGCCTGGAGCGACATCGCCGACCTCGACCTGACCGGGAACCATGGCGGCCTCGTCATGCGCGTGCTGCTGCCGCCGGCCGTGCCCTGGCCCGAGCGGCGGCCCGGCCACCCCGCCGCGAGGCTCGACCCTGAACGCCGCATCGTCACGCTGCCGCTTCCCATGCCGCGCGGGATGAACCCGCAGGGTTTCGCCGACCTCATCGCCACCTACCAATCGGCGGCACAGGCCCGGTCGATCCTCGCCGGGACCGCGGTCACCGTGCCCGTGACCGAGCCCGCCTGACAAACCGTGAGAGGATTCATGACCAAAGCACCCGAGACCGCCTCGTCCTACCGCCCCGATGCCCTGCGGCTGCCGCCCCGGGGTCACGGGTGGATCAACACCTTCTGGGTCCTGTTCGGCGTGATGGCGCTCGGGGGCATCCTGATCGCCTGCGCGGTCTACACGGCGCCGGCGGTGATCTCGGACTGGCAGGTCCACGCGGCGGCGAAAGCCGCCCCCGACGCCCGAGTGAGCGAGGGGAAGTGCAGCGCCAAGCTCGTCATCCACATCTGCGATGCGACCCTCGCCTTGCGCACTCCCACCGGAACGGTGACGCGGCGAGTGAACTACGTGTTCATCGGCCTCCATGCCGGTGACTATCGCGTCGGGGTGATGGCCGACCCGGCCCGGCCAGACTTCGTCACCACCGATCTCGGCCTCGACCGGCTCTGGAACCGGACGATCACCCTTCTGGTGGGCATGGGTGCGATCGCAGCCTGCATCTTCGGGGCGCTGCTCTCGCTCCTCCGCAATCGGCGCACGGCATAATCCCGGCACTGGCGGCGCGTGACGGCGAAAACGGGTCTGCACGGCCCACGCCCCGTTGAGCGCTGAGAGAGGACGCTGATCGGCTCTTATCGGACGCGTCCGATGAGGCGTTTATCAGGAGGAGCTCGAACACATGATCATCTGGTCAGGCTGGGGCATGCTCTCGGCGCTCATTGCGGCCGCGGGCCTTGTCGTCAGCGTGCTCCTCGATCCGGCGCTCGCGCGCATCGGCATCCCGACGCCGACCGGGGTCGTCCTCGTCTGGGTCGTCGCCGCAGCGTTCAACTGGTGGCTCGGCACCCGGCTCAACGATCTCCCGGGTCGCGAACTGGTTGATCCGCGTACGGGACAGATCGTGATCCTGCGTGGGCGCCACACCCTGTTCTGGATCCCGATGCAGTACTACCCCGTGCTCATGGTGGTGCTCGGCATTCTTTCGGTGCTCGGCGCCATGCATGGCGGATCTCCCGGGCGCAAAGCCGGCCAAGCCGCACGAGCCCATACCCCCGCTGCCAGCAATCCGCTCCGCGTCGCCGTGACGGGTACGACGCCTCCCAAATGGCTAAACGGGGGCCGTGAGGTCGCATGGGCTTCGACGAGCTTCCGAGGCTGAATGCGTGCGATCCGCATCTCGCCTCCCCGGGTCGGCCTCCGCCAGAGGGGCCTCGCGGCGCAGCCGCTCGACCAGATCGGGATTGCCGATGAACGGACGGCCGAAGGCGATCATGTCGGCGTAGCCGGACGCGACCGCCTCGACAGCAAGCTGCCGGTCGTAGCCGTTATTGGCGATGTAGGCCCCGCCGAGTGCGGCGTGCAGCGCCTTGTAGTCGAACGCCGACGACCCGTTGGGCCCGCGCGTCTGCCCCTCGACGCAGTGGAGATAGGCCAGCCCGAGCTCGCCCAGTCTCCGGGCGAGATGGCCGTAAGTTGCCTGGGGATCGCTGTCGAGCGGGGTGTCGCCGACGGCTCGCGTCATCGGCGAGAGCCGCAGACCGACGCGGTCGGCACCCCAGACCTCCGCCACAGCCGAGACGACCTCGATGGGAAGCCGCGTGCGGTTCTCGATCGAGCCGCCGTAGCGGTCCGTCCTGCGATTGGTGCTGTCGCGGATGAATTGGTCGAGCAGGTAGCAGTTCGCGGAATGCACCTCGATCCCGTCGAAGCCCGCCTGCTTCGCCAGGGACGCGGCGCGCCGGTAATCGTCGATCAGACTTGGAATCTCGTCGGTCCGCAGCGCGCGCGGCATGGAGGGGGGAGCCTGCGTGCGGCTCTCAAGGAAGACGAGTTCACCGGCCCGGATGGCCGAGGCCGAGACCGGCGCCTCGCCATTCTCCTGAAGGCTGACATGCGACATGCGCCCGACATGCCAGAGCTGGCAGACGATCCGCCCGCCGGCCTCGTGCACGGCCGAGGTCACGCGCGTCCAGGCCTCGGCCTGCGCCTCCGTGTAGATGCCCGGCGTGAAGGCGTAGCCCCGGCCCTGCCGCGAGATGTTGGTCGCCTCGGTGATGATGAGGCCGGCCGAGGCGCGCTGCCGATAATATTCGACGGCGAGATGCGAATGGACGCCCTCCATGTCGGCGCGTGAGCGCGTCAGCGGCGCCATCGCGACGCGATTGGCGACGTTGATGGCTCCGATCCTCGTCGGAGAAAACAAATCACGATCGGCGGTCATCGGCATGGGTGGGATCTCTCAGCGCCTGTTTGATTGAAATGGACAGATATCAAGCCCCTCGTCATTTCGGCGCCGCGCAGCGGCCCCGGAATGACG
This sequence comes from Methylobacterium sp. SyP6R, assembly GCF_019216885.1. NCBI lineage: Bacteria > Pseudomonadati > Pseudomonadota > Alphaproteobacteria > Hyphomicrobiales > Methylobacteriaceae > Methylobacterium > Methylobacterium synurae. The sequence continues at coordinate 165,850 of NZ_JAAQRC020000002.1, forward strand.
GGGAGGGTGTCAAGACCGTCGAGCAGGTCGAACACGGTCTCACTCGGCCCGGGCGGCCATGTCGCTCCGGTTGGCGTAATTGAGTTCCGTCGAGTGGGAGTATATCTCGATCAGGTTGCCCCAGGGATCCTCGCAATAGACGGCCTTGAACGGCTCTCCCTCGAACAGCGTCCAGACCTTCGAGCGCTGCGTGCCGCCCATCTCGGCGATCCGCCGCGCGAGGCCCTCGACGTCCGGGTCGACCAGGCAGAAGTGGAAGACACCGGTCTTCCAGTAGCGGAAGTTGTCGTCCGCGGCTTCCGACGTCGGCGTGACGAACTCGAACAGCTCGATCCCGACCCCGTTCGCGGTGGCGAGGTGGGACACGTATCCCTCCTCGAAACGGTCACCGAAGATCCCCTTGAACACCTCGCCGATATGCGAGCCGTCGTGCCGGATGTGGAGGGGCCCGATGATGTGACGGCAGCCGAAGGCCTTGGTGTACCACGCCGTCGCTGCCTCGATGCCGGTGACGGTCAGGCCGACATGCGTCACCGGAGCGGGATGATGGGACATCGCTCTTCTCCGCGGGTGAGGAATCAGGCCGCGCGCGGCAGTCGGTCGAGCAGTTTGTCGAGCGTGACGGGATAATCGCGCACGCGGATGCCGGTCGCGTTGTAGACGGCATTCGCGACCGCCGCGGCCGCACCGCACAGGCCGATCTCGCCGATGCCCTTGGCCTTCATCGGGGACGAGACCGGGTCGGGGTGATCGAGGAAGACGACGTCGAGATGCGGGATGTCGGCATGGACCGGCACCTCGTAGCCGCCGAGGTCGTGGTTGATGAAGAAGCCGTGGCGGGTGTCGACGACGAGCGCCTCCATGAGCGCCGAGCCGACCCCCATCGTCATGGCGCCGATCACCTGGCTTCGCGCCGTGAGCGGATTGAGCACCAGGCCGGCATCGATGACCGCGAGCATGCGGCGAATGCGCATCTCCCCGGTGAACCGGTTCACCGCCACTTCGGCGAACTGCGCCCCGAAGGTGGCCTGGACGAAGTCCTTGTCGAGGTCGCCATAGGTGATCCGGTCTTCCGCGGTCAGCGGCCCATCCTTTACGGCGTCGAGGAGAGGCACGCTCCGGCGTCCCGCCGTGACCATCCCGTCCGCGAACGCCGCGTCCTCGGCGTTGAAGCCGAGCCGCGCCGCGACGCTCGCCCGCAAAGCCGTGCAGGCGGCGTAGAGCCCGGACGTCGCATTGTTCGCGCCGAACTGCCCGCCTGAGCCGGCGGCTTCGGGATAGTCCGAGTCGCCGAGACGGACCGTCACGGCGTCGAGCGGCAGGCCCATCATCTCGGCCGCCGTCTGGGCGAGAATGGTGTAGCTGCCGGTCCCGATGTCGGTCATGTCGGTCTCGACCGTGAGCCGGCCGTCCTGTTCGAGCCGGACGCGGGCGCCGGACGGCATCGGCAGGTTCTGGCGAAAGCCCGCCGCCATGCCCATGCCGACGAGCCAGCGACCGTCGCTCACGGAGCCGGGCCCCGGGTTGCGGCGTGCCCAGCCGAAGTTTTTCGCGCCGACTTCGAGACACTCGATCAGGTGGCGCTCCGAGAAGAGCCGCTGCGGCTTGCGCGGATCCACCTGCGTGTCGTTCAGGATCCGGAACGCGACGGGGTCGAGGCCGAGCCTCTCGGCCATCTCGTCCATCGCGATCTCGAGCGCCATCAGGCCTGGCGCCTCTCCGGGCGCCCGCATGTCGTTCCCTTCGGCAAGGTCGAGGGTCGCAAGCTTCATGGACAGGTCGCGGTTCGGAGACGCGTAGATCAGCCGCGTCGGCGCGACCGCCGCCTCGGCGAAGGCTCCGGCCAGGTTTCCGTTGACGCTGTGATGAGCGATGGCGGTCAGCCGCCCGTCACGGTCCGCACCGAGGCGGATCCGTTGAATCGTGCCGGCGCGGCGCGTGCCGTTATTGGCGATCAGCGGGCGCTGCAACGCGACCTTGCACGGACGTCCGACGGCCTCGGCGCCGAGGGCGGCAGATCCCGCCTGCTACAGCGCTGTGAGGGCGCGCAGGCGGGCTCTCCCGCTCTCGGTCAGCTACACCACTCCACGGGACACGACCCGGGGGAGCCACCTTCTGGTACCGCCCGTCGACCTGAAGCGCGGGTCGATCCCCGCGGATGCGGGGGAGCCGGGGGAGGGGCGAAGGAATCCCTTGATCTGCGGGGTCGATCCCCACGGATGCGGGGGAGCCCCCCCTGCGGTGTTCGTGGCCCTCGGCTGCCAGGGTCGATCCCCGCGGATGCGGGGGAGCCCGCTCGCAGGCAGCCGGCATCGCCGGTCGGCTGGGTCGATCCCCGCGGATGCGGGGGAGCCTGCATGCTCTGGGTCGGCGCGCTCAACGCCTCGGGTCGATCCCCGCGGATGCGGGGGAGCCCTTGGCCCCATGGCCGCCGTACCGCAGTGCCACGGTCGATCCCCGCGGATGCGGGGGAGCCCGTACCAGGTGCCGCCGACCTCGGGATTCTTCTGGTCGATCCCCGCGGATGCGGGGGAGCCAAGGACACGGGGCTGGGCGCAGTGGTCGAGCGGGGTCGATCCCCGCGGATGCGGGGGAGCCGTCGCGGTGGTCTGGGATCCGGGTGTCGGTCGGGGTCGATCCCCGCGGATGCGGGGGAGCCACGGCAGACAACAGAGGATGATCGGCCGGAGGAGGTCGATCCCCGCGGATGCGGGGGAGCCCCGATCAACGGGCAGAGCACGGTGGGCCTGCGGGGTCGATCCCCGCGGATGCGGGGGAGCCAGCGATTTACTGCTCAAACCTTATCGACTTTACGGTCGATCCCCGCGGATGCGGGGGAGCCGAGCGTCCGATGGTGTCGGGCGACCTGGCGCCGGGTCGATCCCCGCGGATGCGGGGGAGCCAATGCCGGCGGTGCGCCATGGCTAAGCGCCACGGGTCGATCCCCGCGGATGCGGGGGAGCCGCCCTGGAATGGGACTGGAATATTTTCGGCCGGGGTCGATCCCCGCGGATGCGGGGGAGCCGGGCTCATCATCACGCCAGAGGGGCGCATTCCGGGTCGATCCCCGCGGATGCGGGGGAGCCTCGACGCGCAGGCCGAAGTGGGCGAGCACCCGGGGTCGATCCCCGCGGATGCGGGGGAGCCAGGTTTCTGTCGCCGTTTCTGTCGCCGAACCTGGGTCGATCCCCGCGGATGCGGGGGAGCCTCGAGGGGGGTGTGGGTGTCGTCGGACATGGGGGGTCGATCCCCGCGGATGCGGGGGAGCCCCCAGGCGCTCCTCTGGCCCTACGTGCGGGCGGGGTCGATCCCCGCGGATGCAGGGGAGCCGCGAGAAGCTGCGCATCTCACGCCTCCCGCTGGGGTCGATCCCCGCGGATGCGGGGGAGCCGGCCAGGAAGCCTTGGCGATGGCGGGCAAGAGGGGTCGATCCCCGCGGATGCGGGGGAGCCAGCCAGCGCACCTACTGGGACGGCCTGCGCCGGGGTCGATCCCCGCGGATGCGGGGGAGCCGGCCGACGGGCGCGGGTCGAGGGTGGGGCGGAGGGTCGATCCCCGCGGATGCGGGGGAGCCCGGACGGTCGTCTCGGCGACGTCGAGCACCGGGGGTCGATCCCCGCGGATGCGGGGGAGCCCCACTCGCGTCGCGTGCCAGCGTCGTTCGCCAGGGTCGATCCCCGCGGATGCGGGGGAGCCGCCTGCGTCAGGAAGCCGTCGAAGGCGAGCGCGGGTCGATCCCCGCGGATGCGGGGGAGCCGCGCAGGGCAGCCAGGGCGGTGTCGTCGACAAGGGTCGATCCCCGCGGATGCGGGGGAGCCACGCCAAGCGCCGGGGCGACCTTCGGGCCGAGGGGTCGATCCCCGCGGATGCGGGGGAGCCCGCTACCGCGTCTCGGGCGGCGCGATCACCTGGGGTCGATCCCCGCGGATGCGGGGGAGCCCGCCACCTGATGTGCGGCGAGCTGCGCGAGGAAGGTCGATCCCCGCGGATGCGGGGGAGCCGCGGCCTGGATCGTGTTCATGGTGGTGTCCTGGGGTCGATCCCCGCGGATGCGGGGGAGCCGCCTCGGTCTCGACGCCGACGAGGAACGTCCCGGGTCGATCCCCGCGGATGCGGGGGAGCCGGCCGCGACGGCAGCGAAACCTACTCGGCGAAAGGTCGATCCCCGCGGATGCGGGGGAGCCTCCGGTCGAACGACGCGTCCGCCGCCGCCGTGAGGTCGATCCCCGCGGATGCGGGGGAGCCAGCGCCGACAAGCTCGGGAACGGACTCGACCAGGGTCGATCCCCGCGGATGCGGGGGAGCCAACCCGGCCGCCTCAAGGCGCGCCGCGGTCACGGGTCGATCCCCGCGGATGCGGGGGAGCCGGGCCGCTTCCCTGGGGATCGCTTCAGGCAGCGGGTCGATCCCCGCGGATGCGGGGGAGCCGTCGGAAAGCGCTCGCTATCTGCCTCCGGCAGGGGTCGATCCCCGCGGATGCGGGGGAGCCACTTTGCGCTCCACGTCGAGGCGCCGCGCACCGGGTCGATCCCCGCGGATGCGGGGGAGCCCGGTCGCGCCTCTCGAAGCCGTCGGTCGGGTCGGGTCGATCCCCGCGGATGCGGGGGAGCCTCGACCGCCGTTCCGATATAGAAGCGACTACCGGGTCGATCCCCGCGGATGCGGGGGAGCCAGCAGCATGACGATGCGACCTCGCAAGAGACGGGGTCGATCCCCGCGGATGCGGGGGAGCCGGGATCTGGAACGGCTCGCTCTACGGCGTGCGGGGTCGATCCCCGCGGATGCGGGGGAGCCGCCTGAGACGCCGGGTGGATCGGACCTATCCCGGGTCGATCCCCGCGGATGCGGGGGAGCCGCTACGCGGGTCATTGTGCCCAGCAGCGATGCGGGTCGATCCCCGCGGATGCGGGGGAGCCCATTCCGCGGCCTCCCGTCGGCTAGCCGCCTCGGGTCGATCCCCGCGGATGCGGGGGAGCCTCGGCCTTGCGCTCTTCCTCGGGTCAAGCAACGGGTCGATCCCCGCGGATGCGGGGGAGCCCCAACGTGCAACGTGCCGGTGAACGCGATGCTGGGTCGATCCCCGCGGATGCGGGGGAGCCGATCGCCGATTTCGCCCCGGGCACCCAGGCGCAGGTCGATCCCCGCGGATGCGGGGGAGCCTTCGAATTCTGAGTGCGGCACTGTGGGTACGTGGGTCGATCCCCGCGGATGCGGGGGAGCCGGGGTGCGGGCTATGGCTATCGTCAACGCGGCGGGTCGATCCCCGCGGATGCGGGGGAGCCGATATCGTGATCCAGAGCCCGACTGGGTCGGCGGGTCGATCCCCGCGGATGCGGGGGAGCCGCGTCGCCCGCGTTCGGATCGTCGTGGGTGAGGGGTCGATCCCCGCGGATGCGGGGGAGCCTCTGCCAGTCAATATACTGACATCATTCACTTATCAAAGAGCCCGCCTCCTGAACGAGGGGGTATCCCCGCTCCGCGGCCCAGCGGGCGGCGGGTGAGAAGGACGCCCTCATGGGCGATCACCTCCTTGGGCGGCGAACCGAGCGTGCGAACGCCGAGCGCGCCTGCCGCGGCGTTGTCCGCCCAGGTCATCACGATGCTGCCACGGCCGAGCTGGCCGTACCAGTCCGACAGCACGGTCCAGACACGATCGCGCACGCCCGCGCTCATGCGCGGGTAAGCGTAGACGCCGGGGGCCAGCTCCAGCATGGCGGATCCGAGGAAGCCCCGGTAGCGATCCTCGACATCGCGGGTGACAACCACGCAGAGCGGCATGCCCCTCTCCTCGTCGCGTTCACGTCGGCTCGGGGTCGGTCGTCGAACCGACCTCTGCCTGGGGGGTGTCGTCCTGCTCCCGAGGCACCAGGACGGATTTGATCACATCGATCAGACCCGGGATGACCTCGCGCCGGCGAAACAGCTCGGCTGCCCGGCGGCGTACCAGCCGGTCGATGCTCTCCGGGCGCTTGGTCGCCTCCTTGGCCGCCCCGAAGGCGATGTCGAGGACGACGTCGTGGCGCCGCACGTCGGCAATGTCGAGGACGAAGCTCTGTCCGGAGTCTTCGTGGATGAAGCCGAGCTGGGGGATCGTGCCGGTGGCAGCAACGGCGATGGCGGCGGCGGCCTGCATCGTCACAGCCGCGTGGTTGAGGGCCTGGTTGGGCAGGTCCGCACTGTCCGGGTTCGCTCGATCATAGCGGCGTCCGCGCCAGGGCACGCCGAAGCGCTCGGCGGCCAGCTCATAGGCCCGCTTGATGCGTCCACCCTCCATGCCGCGCAGGACCGCGATGTCGCGGGTTCGCACGATCTCGCCGAAGCGCAGGGCGTACATCCGCCGCGCCACCTCCATGCGCGTGGCCTTCACCGCCCAGAGCTCGACCTGGCGCCGAGCCAGGGCGGAGGTGTCCGGCAGGAGCGGCGGCGCCGTGTAGAGCCGCACGCCCCCCTCACCGATGGCGCACAGGGCGCAGCCGTGGCGGGCGAGGAGTCGAAGGGCGTCGTGGGTCACCGAGGAGCCCGGGCCGAGCAGCACGGCCGAGACCGACTGATGCGGGATCTGGTAGTCGCCCGGTGCGAGGGTCGCGCCGCCCTCCGGCCCGGCTCGAGTGACGAACCGCAGACAGCCATCCTCCACCTCCAGGCGGCCGCGGTCGAGCCAGAGGAGGCCGTGCCGGTCGCCGTGGGGGACGCGGGCCGTGTCGAGGCCGAGGCGGCCGAGGAGCATGGCGCTATCCTCCCGCCGGCCGCAGCAGCAGCATGCCGAAGCCGAACGCGCCGTGCCGCCCCACCCCGTGGCCCAGCAGGGCGGTGAAGGCTGCCGGATCGGCGATCGTCAGCACCCCGTCCACCACGGTCTCCGGCCCGGCGAACCCCGGCCGGCGGCGAGATGTAATGTCCGGCGGGATGGATCGCACCGTGCGGATGCGCCGATGCGCCACCAGGCGGAAGGCGGAAAGACGCGCCGCCGAGCCCAGGCGCTGCTCCAGCCAGGCTTGGTAGATCGGTTCGCGCTCCAGTGGATCGTTCGCCTCGCTCCCGCCCGCCAGATCGCGTTGCTCGAGCGCCGCCAGGAAGGCGTCCCGCTCGTGGCCGCCCTGGCGGTCCGCCGCCGACCGGGCGGCGGCGGCACGCGGACCGTAGCGCACCACCGGCCGCATCCGCAGGGTAAAGCCGTAAGCGGCCCCCTCGGCAAAGGCGCGCGGCATCGCCTTTGTCTCGAACGGATGTGGAAAAATCGCCGCCAACGCGCTCTCGGCGTCGTCGTCCGCGCGCCAGTCCGCCTCCCAGTCCGGAGGGGGTTCAGGGCGCGCATCCGCACGGGGATCGGCCGCTCGCAGGGCGTCCTTGTCGTGGCTATAGCCGAGCAGCATGTCGGGTCCGCCGTCGCGGCCTGGCATCAGGCGCCAGGGCTGAGGGGCCGCCGCCCCGAAGCGCCGCCGCAGGGCGAGATGCAGCGCGTAGCCGAGATCGTCGTCGAGGACACCGTGATGCGCCGCGAAGGTCCGCAACGCTGTAGGCGCAACGGCGGTCCGCACGAGGTGCAAGAGCGGACCGCTCACGGGGTTTCTCCGTGAGCGCGCGCCGGAAGGCACAGCTGGCCCTCGATCACCCCGCGCGAGCCGCCATGCACGCCCACCACCCAGTCGCGCTCGTCGCAAATGTCCCGGCGGCGCTCACGCTCCTCTGGCTCCTGGTCGGCCGGCCCGCGGTTGGCTGGCCATTGGGCGCGCACCCGACGCTCGGAGCGGGGCCAACCGTCAGGCGTCTGCCGAAGGCGTGAGGGATGGAGGCGAAAGCGCTCCTTGCCCGCCGCGCACGCAGCGAGGGCAAGGTCGAGGGCGGTGCGGATGTCGTTCGATGCGATGCGCCCGGCCACGAGCGGCCGCGACGGCAGGCAGGGCTTTCGCCCGATAAAGAGCGGCCGCTCCGGCCGGCCGAGGGCGCCCTCGATCTCCGCCAGGGTCGGACTTTCCTCGGGCGGATCGAGGTGGAAGGCGACCAGCACCAGCGCATCGGCATCGGCATCGCGGTAGCGGATATGGGGCGAGTCGTAGGTCGCCGCCCCGCCGCTGCGGCCCTCGACGCGGCCTCGCGTGGTCCAGCCCCGGTCGCCGGCGCCGAGGCGGGCGGTCTGGAAGTCGCGCACCCGCCGGCCCTCCGCCACCCGGGCGGAGCCCAGGACGAGGCGGGCTTGCAGCCGGTCGAGCAGGGCACCGTCGGCCCGGTCGTAGCCCAGCGCGTTGGCGAGGAGCCCGGTGACCGTCGAACGACCGGGGAAGTCGCGCACGACCCCGTAGGCGTCGATGATGTCGCCGCCGAAGGCGCAGAGGGGCGCGTCGAGGAGGAGGACGAGGTGGTCCGGCACGGCTGCTACCCCACGATCAGCGCCCGGCGCACCATGGCGCCGGCACGGGTGGCGAGGTCGGGCAGGGTCAGCGCGTCGATGCCGGACAGCCGCGCCGCGCCGCGAGCGGCCTGCATCCGGGTCTCGTGCAGGCCGAACATCCCGTCGAGCCCCTCGATCTCCCGCTCGATCGCCCGGGCGGTCTCGCGGGCCAGGGTCGCGCCGGCCTCCAGCGCCTGGCGGTTCCGGGGCGGCTGGACGGGATCGCGGAAGGCGTTGGCCAGCGTGCGCGGCTGGCGTTCGCCGGCCTCGACCAGCACGAGGTCGGCATAGGCGTAGGGCGCCGTCGAGCCCCGCTTGGCCCCGGGGCTGACGGTGGCGACGAGGTGGACCAGGTTCTCGATCACGCGGGCCGCGAGGTCGCGCGCCTCCGGGTCGAGGCCGGCCCAGGCCTTGCGCGGGCACCCGGTCAGGTTCGAGACCAGGAGCGGCGCGTCGACGACGACATATCCATAATAGAGGCCCGAGGTCAGCTCGGTATCGAAGACGCCGGCCGCACCCGCATCCTCGCGCTCGGCGAGGTCGTCGACCACGGTGAAATAGTCGAGCTCGGGCTGCTCGTCATGGACCGTGAAGGCGTGGGCGACGTGGATGGCAGCGTCGGTGTTGGCACGGACGTCGGAGGTCACCATGCGGCCGAACAGGGCGCTCTCGAGACCCGGGGCGAGGTGGTTCTGCTCGCGCAGCTGCTTGAGGTTCGCCTTCCCGTCGCCGTCCTTGAAGAAGGCCTGTGCGGCGGCCTCCGCGGCCTTGGCGTCCTCCGCCTCCCGGGCGATGCGGGCGGCGTTCTCGGCGAGATAGGCGAGTTCGGGGCGGCCGAGCAGCAGCGCCTGGCGGGACTTCTTGTCGCCGGCCTTGCCGCCGTAGACCTTCTCCACGAAGACCTTCTCGATGGCGTCCACCACCGCCTTGTCGGCCCGGTCGCGCAGCGGATCCGTCACCTCCTGTTCGATCGCGACCTTGGAGCGCTCGGCCTCGAGGCCGACCTCCTCGGCGAGCCGGTGCAGGCCGCGGGAATCCTCGGTCATGCGCCAGTGGCGCTTCAGGCATTGCGACGAGATCCGCGTGCGGGTGGCGCCGCCGAACGGCAGGCGCTTGGCGAGCCCCGCATCGTCGCGGTTGAGGAGCACGCCCGGATAGGAGGCCAGGAAGTGGATCTGGATGAAGCGGGGAGTGGTCACGCTCGAGCGTCCTCGTCGATCTCGTCGGTATCGCGGTCGTTGCCTGCTTCCGCAGCGTAGTAGGCGCGGGCGAGCGCGAGGCGGGCCTCGTCGGCCCGCGTCTCGTCCAAGCCCTCGCTCAGGATCAGGTGCGCGAGGGGCGTGAGGTCGAGGGGGATTGCACCGGCAGCGGCCAGGAACCGGCCGATTCGGGCGATCTGGGCGACGAGCGCGGGCCCCCGGGCGGTGGTGAGCCGCATCAGTCGCGTCTCCGACACGCCGGCGGCGTGGATCCTGCGTCCGGCCTCGCGCTCGCGGTGCCGCGGGCCCGTCATCTGTCCGTCGGCCCCGTGCTCCCGCACCGGCGCGTGGACCTCACGCGCCGCGGTGCCGGCCAGGGTCGCGACCAGGTGGCAGATCAGCGCCCAGCGGCGAAAGCCCTCGTCGGAGGCGAAGGCGCGCCGGTTCACGCCGGCCGCGATCAGGAGCGGGATCACCGCATCGACGCCGCGGCCGGGGGCCGCCGGATCCAGGCGCCGCAGCGTCGCCCGGGTCCCGGTCGGCAGACCCGGCATCCGGCCGGAGATCGACCGCAGCTGCGCGGAGAGCGAGGGCGCCCGCCGTGCCGTCCGCTCGCCCGCCTCGGTCATCGGTTCGGCCTCACCCGGCATCCTTCACCTCCGCCACGAACGCGCCGGCCCGGCGCTCGAACAGGTCCGAGGCCTGGGCCCGGGCCCGGATGCGCCGCACCTCGGTGCGCGGCGCCGCCTCGGCGGCCTCGGCGAGGACCGCGCGGGCGAGGCCCGCGAGCCGCCCCCGCCAGGGCGTCCGATGCGGCCCGTCCCGCTCCGCCACCTCGTTCCAGAAGGCGTCGTCGAAGAAGCCCGCCTCGACGCGGCCGTCGTAGGTCGCCTGCCAGGACGCGGCCTTGCGCTGGGCCGCCTCGTCGTCGAGCCGCACGCCGTCGCGTCCGCCGCGCATCAGCGCCAGGAGTGCGTGGCGCAGGATGCGCCCCAGCTCCCCGGCCTCGTCGGCGCGCTCCTGCGCGACCTTGCCGGTGCGGTCGAGGATCACGTCGCCACGCTGTTTCAGCAGGGCACCGACGAAGCCCGGTACCGGCAGGTGACGCTCGTGGAAGCCCTCGGTCTTGCCCTGGCCGCGGACCACGGCGCTGATCGTGATCGCGAGGCCGGTGCCCGGCATGCCCGGGGTCGGGGTGGCGAGCACCGGCCGCACGACGATGTCGGTGTTCATCAGCCGGGCGATCTGCCGGTAGCCGAACCCGGCTCCGGTCGGCGTGTAGGCCTTCTCGCCGTCCTTCAGCACCGGCGCCCACGGATCCCCGGTCCGCCCGGTGAGCGCCTTCGCCTCGATCCGGGCCGCCTTCGAGCCGGCGGTGCGAGCGATGAGGCGATCGCCCTCCCGCACCAGCCGCATGCGCCGGCACACCTCGACGTAGAGCGGATCGAGCCCCGCGAAGCCCAGCGAGGCCTGCCCGTCCCACGGAGCGAGCCAGACGAGGCCCAACCCGTCGCGGGCGGCGAGCGCCGGCTGTTTCGCCAGGATCCGGTCGCGCCCTCCGGCGAGGAGCTGGCCGACATCGTGCCGGAAGGCGGCGCCGGGACTGCCCTGCGGGCGTAGCCCGAAGGTCGTGCGGCTGCCGAAACCGCCGTTCATCCGGCTGATGCCGAAATTTCCGGCACCCATGAAGCCCTCCTGGGTCTGGAGGCTGACCAGGGCGAAGAGCCAGTGGTCGTCCGCGGCGTCCCGCATCCGCTCGGCCTTCAGGTCGTGGTTCTTGGCCGTGACCAGCATGTCGAGGCCGTCGGGCGCCTCGATCCGCCCCCGGTACTCCGCGGCGTTCGCAGGTCGGACCACCGGCGGCTGGAGCAGGGCCGGCTTGCTCCAATCCTCGACCACGAGGTCCCAGGCCTCGCCATCCGGCCAGTCCGGAGTGAGGGCGAGGAGCAGCCGGCGCCACGCCTCCCCGGTCTCCGGCAGCGTCGTCGCACCGGCACGATGCAAGGCCATCGCCGCGACCTGGACCAGGAAGGCGTGCCAGGCTTGGCGCTGGTGCGGGCGCAAGGCCGGGAAGGCGGCGACGGCGTCGGTGCTCAGGGCGGCCAGGATGTCGAACAGGTCGCCTGTTCTCGTCTGACTGGATCGATCGCAGTACCGGATATCCATACGAGAAGCCCGTTTGACCATCCTGATCGAAGCGATATTCACCGGCGTCTCTGGATCACGCAGAATGCGCCAGGATTGAAACTGGAGAATATCGCTTCTGTTAAGGCGGTCAACCGAACTTTTGGTTGTCGACTTGTCGAAGTTTTGATTTCAAGCTCAGATCGCTTCTTCGATATCTATTTTATCCCCGCGAGTGCGGGGGAACAACCCGCATGACGGCGGCGGCCACCATCCAGCGTGGTCGATCCTCTTTGAGAGAGGGAACAGGTCGGGGCAGAACGACTCTGCCCCGCGAAGTCACACGGTTGTGACAAGCGCGTCCGAGGATGATTTGCTCAGAAGGATCGAGTAATCGCAATCGCGCTCTGACATATAGGTCTCACGCGATATCGATATGATGCGGCCATTGTCGGCGCGAAGGCGCCATCGCCAAGCCTTGCGCCCGGAAACGGCATATTTCTCGTATTTCATCAGCGATACCTCGTACGGGCTCGGCTTGACGAAAGACGCAGAAGATCTACAAGTGCCATGTCAACTGACACCCGATCTCGCGGTCCTCAGCCGCTATCGGACCAAAGCCCGGAGACTTCCTAGGGTCTCCGGGCTTCGTCTTTCCAGGACAATCCGCCCAAGAGTCGATCCACGCGCAAGCGCGAATTGGCGGCTGTGCCACGCTCGGTTCGAGCAGCTTGCAGCAGCACCATTCAGCGGTTTGAGCCATCATGCTTCAAACCACCCGCAACCCGAGCCGATCGTACCGAAACTCGACCGTGCCCAACGTGAACCTCACGCCCTCGGCGCCCGCCTCCTCGCGGACCGCGACGGTCGCGTCGTCGGGGATCGGCCGGGCCTTCGTCAGCATCCATCCCGGGATGCGCAGCTGCGTGACCACTACCCCGAACGGGCCGACGAACGGCACCTCCGGCCGGATCAGCCGGTCGTCGGCGCCGAGCCGGGTGCGCACCGTTTCGTCCTCGGGAAACGACAGGTCCGTGAAGGTAGCCGCCATGTCGAGCCGATGGTGAGCGGCGAGGGCCATATCGGCGACACGGCCGCCCTCCTGGCGGGTCGCATGGTCGAGCCAGGCGCCGCCCTTCTGCGCCGCGACCGCGTCGAGCGCCTCCGGATGGGTCGTCAGCTCGACGAGCCGGCGGCAATCGCACGGGACGACGATCCAGGCGTGCTCCTCCAGCAGGCGCCACGTGGCCTCGATCACCGCCAGCCGGGGATAGATCCCGCGTCCCTCCTTGAACGGCCCTAGCCCGTTCCGGGCGCGGTCGAGCAGGGGCGAGAGGTCGCGCGCCTCCGGCACCAGCACGATGGCCCGCACCGTCTCGAAGCCGGCCGGTCGGTCGCGCCGGTGTCGATGCAGGCGGCCGAAGCGCTGGAGCAGCACATCCATCGGCGCGAGATCGGTGATCAGAAGATCCGCATCCAGATCCAGGCTCATCTCGAGCGTCGTCGTCCCGACCGCGACGATCGGCCGGCGCTCGCGGCCGCGGCGCTCCCCGGGTACCTGATCGCCGTCCACCTTGCCGAATAACGCCTCGATCTCGGTGTCGAGCAGACGCCGGTCCTCGGCGGCGAAGCGGCCGTGATGCAGGGTCGCGACGCTCCCGACCCGGAACAGCAGGTTGCCGGCGTCCTCGGCTTCGAGCGCCTGCTGCACCGCCACCGCGTCGGCGACCGTGTTACGGACGACCAGCACCGCGGCGCCCGCGCGGGCGGCGGCGAGGGCCCGGATGGCGATTTCCCTCGGGTGCGCGATGAGCGGCGCGGTTTCGATCGCGATTTCCTTGCGCCGGCCGCCGGTCGTCACCTTCCTGGGCGCTGCGTCTGAGCCCGAGAGTGCCGGGTAGGGCGTCTCAAGGGCCTGTGCGAGGCTCGGCGCCTCCCGGCCGAGGAGGGCCGCACGCGCCGCGCTGCCGAGGGTGGCCGAGAGGAGCATCACCCGGCCGCCGGCCGCAACATGGTTCCCGATGACGGTCTTCAGGATTTCGGTCTGGAACGTGTCCGACGCATGGACCTCATCCACCACGAGCAGTAAACGCGGCAGAGCGGCGGCGCGCAGGTGAGCGTGCTTGACCTGCAGGCCCGCCATCAGCGCTTGATCGATGGTTCCGACGGCGATGCGGGCGGCGAGGTAGCGCTTGGGTGCCTCAGCCGCCCACCGTGCGTCGTTGTCCTCCTCGTCGGGCCACAGCACCGTGAAGGGTGCGAGCCGCTGCCCGTCCTCGTCGCCGGCGCGCAGGTAGCCCGGCACCGCGAGCACTGCCCGAGGGGCATCGGCGCCGTAGATGCGGGCGAGGTGGCGGTTGATCCGCCCGTGCAGCTGCGTCGCTGCGGTGCGGGTCGGGACAGCGAAGTACAGCCCGTCGACCTCGCCGCGGGCGATCAGCCCGAGGGCGCGCCACAGGGCCGCCTCGGTCTTGCCCGAACCGGTTTCGGCCTCGAGGGCAGAGATGGCGCCAAGCCATGCGGCGGCGGCCTTCTCCTGGGCCTCGTAGGGCGGAAAGCCGAACGCTGCTATAAAGGAGTCGGGCGCTGCGCGTGACAACGGGCGGAGACCCCGCACGGTGACGCCCAGAGCTGCTTGCCGTGCCGCAAACTGCGATCGTGACAGCTCGAACGGCGTCACGAGGGGAAAGTGCGCCGTGTCCGAACCGAGCCAGTCGGCCAAGGTCGTCAGGCCGGCGAGCAATGCCACGAAACGCGGGGCATCGGGCAAAGGTGGGCCCTCCACGAAGGCGAGCGGAAAGCGCAGGCGGGCAGCGGAGAGGAGCCGTGCCAACTCGGCGAGCGGATCGTAGCCGTCGATCGGGCGCCACCAGCCGGCATCACGCCGTGCCTCTCTGGTGCTGGATCCGCTCATGGCGCCTGGCGTGCTGAAACTCGCCAGCGGACGGCCGTGATGAGCCATGACGGCCGTGAAATGTTCGGCCGCCCCCCAAGCCGCGATAAGATCGCTTAGCTCCCGCACCACGGCTTGGTTACGGAGCGGTATGCTGTGGTGAAACAGGGCGCCGGCGACCTCGGTGTGGCCGATACGCGGCATCTTGGGAAATTGGCGCCGCCAGAAGCCGCTATTTGCTTTGCCAAAATCGTGCAGAAAGGCGAGTGTGCACAATCGCTTGATGTCTTGATCGGACAAGACGCGTCCGGCGAGGCCCTCGATCCTGCCTCGATAGGCGGTCTGCGTCAGCACAGCGCACAGGACAGCGGCGACGTCCTCACCGTGATCGATGAGAGCAAGCGTCGTTCCGAAATCGTCGCGCTTGGCCCAAGCGTGATTTTTAATCAACGATCCCTCCTCATAAAAATATCATAAAATAATTATATTCGTGATGGGATATAAGAAGCGAGAGATATTTTTGTAGTACGTTCGATTTTGCAGGGCGTCCCCTCCGGGCCGCGCCCTACTCGTCGCCTGCTGCGGCTCCCCGAACCCGCTGCGCGGTTTCGGCCCTGCGGGTGACGGTCGACTGAGGCGGTGCGCGGTGACCTGCGACCGAAATCATTTGGTGGGCCATCCGCCCGAATCGGCCTCAAGGCCGTGAAGGCCTTGAGGCCGGCCCGGTCACCTGGCGCTGGGCTCCCGACGGCTTCGACGCCCGGGAGGGCGTCTGCGTCGCCTCTCCGGGTCCTGCTCGCCCTCGCATAAGGGGGGCGTATGGAACGTAAGTTCAGGCGGTGGCCATTGCCTCTTTGAGGCGCCGTTGAAAATCGGCGACCTCGTCGACCATGTCGCGCCATGCGCCCGGGTCCTCCTAATCCGGTGCCGGGCCGCGCTCGCGGCAGAACAGGACCATACTTTCCAGCCATGACAGCGGCCGAGTGCCCTTGGGGCACTCCGGGTCCGGATCGCCCCGCACGATGTCGAAGACCTGCCGGGCGAGGGCTGGCGCACGCCTGATGATGTTCGCGAACCCTGATGCGGTGGACTGGATTGATGCCGCCAACCGGCTGATGGAGGAGAGCAAGATCTTGGTGACGGCGTGCAGGCGTCTGTGGCGAAAGCCGGCGAGGGACAGAGCTGCACCCTCTTCGCGCCAGTGCCAGAGCAGAGTTCCGATGTGATCCGCCGATGACTGGTGGAGCTGAACGCTGGTTCAGTCCGGACGCGCTCCTGCGGGACTGCTCTCGTTGATGTATCAGATTTGGGGTATTATCATAATAGTTGTTTTTTCAACCACAATTTTTACCCGTACTAAATGTATAAGAAAGTTTTTTGAATTCTTGCCCGTAATCAAATCAGATTTATTAACAAAATGCACACTGTATTAAACTATATTTTCACTTTAAAAAATAAAGGCAATTATAAGAAATGCAATGTTGTTCCAAGCATGTACAAATGAACGTATAAAGATATTTTCCGTTTTTATTCTTATATATGTCAAAATAAATCCTAGAGGTACTATTCCAAATATTGTTTTTATATTACTTTCGTAATGAAGAATATACCATATTAACAATGTCAATACAGAAGTAGTTATATATCCAAACCGCTTACTAAATATATTCCAAATTACAAAGCGAAAATATAGTTCTTCCCCTATGGGAGCAAGCAAACAAAAAGAAGATGCATATAGAATTACGTTTATAAAATTATAACCTATAAAATTGTCTATCTTGATAAAAGTTGAATATAAAATTATATATAAAATTACTGAAAAAAACAAGAAATAGTTATATAGACGCTTGTTTTGTTTAAAGAAAATGATTTACGAAATAAAACCTCCATGTTGGGTCCAAATAAGATACTTGCTGATATAAATCCAAATAATATAAAAACATTAATCAAAAACGTAGTTGTATATTTAGCCTGTTCGTGTGCTAAACTAATCATATAATATTTGTAAATATTAAAAGCAAAAATAAGTCCTAGATTATAAAAAACAATTACTATAAAAGCGGAAAGAAAGAATTGCATCGTAACGCATTTTAAAGATGTATTTGCAATATTTCGCATCGATCGCCTCTCAGAATTATTTGTATGTCGACACGCAAAAATCCTATTGCGTGTCGCTTTTACTAAGTAGTTATAAGACTTTTTTATTATTAACCACCTTGATTTCCATACCCTTGATATGCCTCTAGTCCTTGGAAAGCACCAGGATCGTTAATACCATATCCTGGATCGCTCGGCAAGAAAGTATTGTTTCCAGGCACGGTACTGGGATAGAAGCTCCCATATCCAAAATTCGTCCCTGTTTCGCGAAAATTGCCTGAGTCATAGCTTTGATAAAGAGCAGCAGCTCCTGAAAAGAAAAAAGATCTGAGTTTATCACCGATAGACCCTGAAGATCCCAATCCTGCGTCAATCAAATTTGCAAGAAAATTCGAAAATACTTGATTGTTAAATGGGAGGTTTCCGGGATCATTTGACGGTTCTGGAGAAAAAGAACCGTTCCCGAACCCCATGGGAGTGCCACTGAAAAGCGCAGCAATATCAGCTTGTGAGGGCGGCCCGAATGAACCAGCAGGTTCGAAAGTTTGATTTTGACCACCCATTGGCTGAGAATTGAATAAGTTTTGTATATCCTGTCGAGGAATATCAATTACTTCAAGTCTCATATTTCCTAAAGCAGACCATTCGGGTCGGAAGAACTCATCTCTTTCCCACTTGTCTTCGATCCAAATTGTACTTCTCCGATCTATTTAAAGCATGACTATGAAATTACTAAATTTTATTCATGTCAATAGTTTTATCTATATATAAAAAGGTCTAGATATAACAAACTATATAAAAATGTTAGATCTAATCAATTAAATTAGATAATTGAATGTTGTATTTATTTATATATATATGTATATATTACGGAAAATATTGTAGTAAAAATAAAAGATATATAAAATATAAAACACAGGGAGGTTTTATTGATAGTGCAAGACCAAGCCAACGTGTCAGTAGCAGTACCTGATACAGGCCTCGGTGCGCTGGCCCTCGTCGCCTCGTTCCATCAGATCCCGTGCGAGCCGGCCCAGGTCCGCCATGATCTCGGCTTCGGCCAGACCGTGATGAGCGCCACCGACATCGTCCGCGGTGCCCGCCGGCTCGGCCTCAAGGGCCGCCTGCTCCAGAACCAGAAGCCGGCCCGCCTCGACGGCATCCCGCTCCCGGCGATCCTGGAGGTCGAGGACGGGCGCTTCGTCGTCCTCGGCCGCCGCTTCGAGGACGGCAAGCTCCGCATCATCGATCCGGTCGCCCGCACCGCCGACCACGTCGAGGCCGAGGCCTTCTTAGCCCGCTGGACCGGCACTATCGTGCTCGTGGCGCGCCGAGCCAACCTCCAGACCGCGCTCCACCATTTCGGCCTGTCCTGGTTCGTCCCGTCGATCTGGCGCTACCGCAAGCCGCTCGCCACCGTGCTCGTCGCCTCGCTGTTCATTCAGCTCTGCGCCCTCATCACCCCGATCTTCTTCCAGATCACCATCGACAAGGTGCTGGTCCACCGCGGCTACTCGACCCTGACGCTCGTCGCGGTCGGCCTCGTGGTGCTCGGCCTGTTCCACGTCGTGCTGCAATACTTGCGCGGCTATATCCTCACCCATACCGCGAGCCGGATCGACGTCGAGCTCGGCGCGCGGCTGTTCGACCACCTGATGCGCCTGCCGCTCGGCTATTTCGAGACCAGGCCCGCCGGCCAGACCGTCGCGCGGGTGCGCGAGCTGGAGACGGTGCGCAACTTCCTCACCGGCCAGGCGCTCACCTCGGCGATCGACGTACCGTTCACGTTGATCTTCCTCGCCATCCTCTACTTCTACTCGCCGCTCTTGGCGCTGATCGTCACCCTGTCGATCCCGTGCTACATCCTGGTGGCGGTGCTGCTGCGGCCGATCCTGCGCAACAAGACCCTGGAGCAGTTCAACCGCTCGGCTCTGTCGAGCCAGTTCCTGATCGAGTCGGTGGTCGGCATCCACACCGTCAAGGCGCTGGCCGTCGAGCCGACTCTCAAGAGCCAGTGGGAGGAGCGGCTCGCCGCCTACGTCAAGACCTCGTTCGTCGCCGGCCTCATCGCCAGCATCGGCCAGAACACGATCCAGTACATCTCGAAGGTCACTGCTGCGCTTGTGCTGTTCTTCGGCGCCTACGCGGTGATGAACGGCGAGTTGACCGTCGGCAGCCTGATCGCCTTCAACATGATCATGGGGCAGGTGACCGCCCCGATCCTGCGCCTGTCCCAGCTCTGGCAGGACTTCCAGCAGGTCAAGGTGTCGCTGGAGCGCCTCGCCGACGTGCTCAACTGCCCGCCGGAGACCCGGGCGCTCGCCCAGGCCCACCTGCCGCCGGCCAAGGGCCAGGTCACGGTGCGGGGCGTGTCGTTCCGCTACCAGCCCGGCACCCCGGAGGTCCTGAAGGACGTCAGCCTCGACATCCCGGCAGGCCAGGTCATCGGCATCGTCGGCCCGTCGGGCTCAGGCAAGTCGACCTTCACCAAGCTCCTGCAGCGCCTCTACGTGTCGGAGAAGGGCCAGGTGCTGGTCGACGGCGTCGACATCGCCCAGGTCGATCCGGCCTGGCTGCGGCGCCAGATCGGCGTCGTGCTCCAGGAGAACCTCCTGTTCAACAAGACGGTGTTCGTGAACATCGCGCTCGCCAATCCCGGCCTGTCGCGGGCGCAGGTGATGCAGGTGGCCCGTCTCGCCGGCGCCGACGAGTTCATCAACCGGCTGCCGCTCGGCTACGACACGCCGATCGAGGAGCGCGGCGCCAATCTCTCGGGCGGCCAGCGCCAGCGGCTCGCCATCGCGCGGGCGCTCGTCACCAACCCGCGGATCCTGATCCTGGACGAGGCGACCTCGGCCCTCGACTACGAGAGCGAGCGGATCATCCAGGAGAACATGAAGCACATCGTGCGCGGGCGGACCGTCATCATCATCGCCCATCGCCTCGCGGCGGTGCGGATCTGCGACCGGATCATCGCCGTGCAGGAGGGGCGCATCGTCGAGGACGGCACCCACCGCGAGCTGGTCGAGCGGCCGGCCTCGCTCTACGGCCGCCTCTGGCGCCTGCAATCCGACCACGGCACAAGCCAGGGAGAGGCCGCGTGAGCGCGAACCCGCAACCCGCCGCTAACCTCCCGGCGCCCCGCCGCAGCCCGCCGCCGCCGGCCCGCTTCAGCCCGCGCGGGCTCAGCGACCGCATGCGGCGGCTTGCCGACGATCGCTCCGACCAGGAATTCCTGCCGGCGCATCTCGAGATCCTCGACACCCCGCCCTCGCCCTACGCGGTGGTGTTCACCTGGGTGATGTGCCTGATGTTCGGGGCGGCGCTCGTCTGGAGCATCTTCGCCCAGATCTACATCCACGCGGTGGCGACCGCCCGCATCCAGCCCTCCGGCCGCTCGAAGGTCGTGCAGCCCTTCGACACCGGCAAGGTCCAGACCATCGCGGTCGAGAACGGCAGTCGGGTCCAGGCCGGCGACGTGCTCCTGACCCTGGAGCCGACCGAGGCCGAGGCCGACCTGTCCTCGCGCCAGGGCGACCTTGCGGCGTTGGAGGCCCAGATCGCCCGGCGGCGCGCCACGATCGAGGCGGTGGATAAGAACCAGCCCACCGCCACGGTGGATTTCCCGGCCGCGGTGCCGCCGGCGGTACGCGCCCGCGAGGAGGGCGCGATGCTGGCCGAGATCGGCCAGTACGTCACCACCCGTGACGCGTTCGAGGCCCAGCTCGCCGAGAAGGTCGCGACGCAGGAGCGCTTCACCGCCAGCATCGCGGCGCGGATGCGGCTCCAGGCGGTGCTCAAGGAGCGCGCCGACATGCGCGAGACCCTGGTGGCCAAGGCCGCCGGGACGCGCGCGGCGGTGATCGACGCGGTGCAGCAGGTCGAGCGGGTCGCGGCCGATCTCGCGTATGACCGCGGGCAGTTGACCGAGGCCAAGGCCGCCGCGACCTCGCTGCAGCGGCGCATCACCCAGCTCACCAGCGAGACCGTGGCGCGCCAGTACCAGGCGCTGACCGAAGCGGCACAGAAGCGCGACGCCCTGGTGCAGGACGTGGTGAAGGCGCAGCTCAAGCGCGAGCGCACGGCGCTCAAGGTGCCGATCTCCGGCACGGTGCAGCAGCTCGCCGTGACGACGCTCGGCCAGGTGGTGACGGCGGGCCAGCCGCTGATGGTGGTGGTGCCGACGGACGGGCCGATCGAGGTCGAGGCCCAGGTCCAGAACAAGGATATCGGCTTCGTCATGCCCGACCAGGAGGCGGTGGTGAAGATCGACGCCTTCCCGTTCACCCGCTACGGCTCGATCGAGGGGCGTGTCGTGCGGGTATCGCGCGACGCGATCGACGACCGCGAGGCGAGCGGCGGCAGCGACGCGCTCTCGGTGGCGCGGGGCCAGGGCCTCAACCCGGTGACGGGGATGCCCAAGACCCAGAACCTGATCTTCCCGGTGACGGTGGCGCTGTCCAGGACCACCATCATGGCCGACGGCAAGGAGGTAGCGCTCACCCCCGGCATGACCGCGACGATCGAGATCCGCACCGGGCGGCGACGGGTGATCGACTACCTGCTGTCGCCGGTGCGGGAGACCACCTCGACGGCCGGGCACGAACGGTGAAGGTGGCGTATCGGCGAACCATCCTGGATTAATCCTGAAATGGTTCGTCGATGGTCCCTCACATAAGGGCGTATGAAACCAGGTAGAGGGGCCGGTCATCGACGCCGGAGGCCGTCAGTGCGTCGCGCTGCAGGTCGACCGATTGGCGCTCGTCGGCCGTCGAGGCCCGCATGTACCCAACCATCATATACGGAAAATCTCTCGACCCATGCTTTCGCACATTTGATCAATCCGATAGGGTTTGTCGGGCAAGTTTCACGTTGGCAGCCGAGGCGTGGCTGTGACCTTCAGCGATAAATGGCAGTTTTTCTTCAGGGCTTGATAGCTGATCCTGATCCCGCGTTGCTGGCGGGATGCGGAGGCAGTCAGGGCAGCCCGGTTGCGTCCCTGATCCGCAGGATGGTCTGCCGGCTGGTCTTGAAGCTCCGCGCCAGGGCCGACACGCTCGCACCTTCCCCGAGTTGGCGGGCGACCTCCGCGCGCTGCTCGCCGGTAAGACTGGCTGGCCGGCCAAGCCGCCGGCCTTCCGCCCGCGCCCGGCTCAAGCCAGCCTGAGTCCGCTCGATCAGGAGATCGCGCTCGAACTCCGCGACCGCGTTGATCACGGCCATGGTCAGCTTGCCTGTCGAACTCGTCAGGTCGACCCCACCCAGCGCCAGGCAGTGGACCCGCACCCCGAGCTCGTCGAGCCTAGCCACGGTCGCACCCACGTCCATGGCGTTGCGGCCGAGCCGGTCGAGCTTGGTCACGATGAGGACGTCGCCCGCTTCGAGCCGATCGAGCAGGCGGGCGAACCCGCGGCGCTGCCCGACTGCGGTGGATCCTGACACGGTCTCGGTCACGAGGCGGCGCGGCTCGATGGTGAACCCGGCGGCCTGGATCTCGGTGAGCTGGTTGTCGGTGGTCTGGCCGGGGGTCGAGACGCGGAGGTAGGCGAAGGTGCGCGGCATGAGGTGGATTTGTCCGGAAACCCTGACCAGAAATGAACACCTGTCCGGAATACGCAGAAGCTAGATTCTGAACAGGGTAGGGCGCCCTGTCCAGAACCGGTCGGTTCCGGACAGGTCTAGCGGGCAACAGCCGCTGGTCTGGCAGGCCCGTGACGGACACTGCCATCATGGCCTCTTTCGCGAACCTCGCCGGAGGCGACCTTGTCGAGGCATCTTCCGTGCATTTTACCGCTTTCACTTGAAATATCGAACAAAATCCAATATAACATCGAATATAACATATGCATCAAATTTTAATAACTGGGCAAAAAATTAAATCGCTTTTTAAATCTGAAATTTCTCAGGCAGTCCGCTAAATTCCCTAGTCACGACGCGAACGGAAGGCCACTCCGCATCATGATTGACGCGCGTAACGTTCTCGCCACAACCGCATCATCAGCATCATCAACATCAAATTATGTTACTTTGTTATTTGTTCGTTATCCTTCCGAGGCTTGAGCGTCAAGCGCTTGAAATAAAACGAAGGCCACACGCCAGGCGTGTGGTCAAGTTTGTAACCGTGCCTTACAATCAAATACGCGATAGAAACATTCGTGATTGGTGGCTTCGGTGATTGATTCGCGCATTAAATCACGAATTCAAATGGTTTTTGCCAAATCCGCGTCGCATTTGTTTGTAAAACTTGAAATATTTTCAACTAATATCATGCATATGTCGAGCGACCATTTGGCGGGTTGGCATGTATCGCCGATAAAAAAACTTGTTCGCGCGATGCGCGCTGCCATTGCCATGGGAAGTCTTGCCGGTGCCGTCTGCCTCGGGGCCGGCGCACGGGCCGATGTCGGCCGGTTCAAAACCGAACCTGTCTATTTCCGCTTCGTGGCAGAACTCGAATTCGAAAAGGCCCCGCTCACGATCGACATCGTGGTCGCCTGCCAGCAGCACCGCACCCAGTCGAGAGCCCTCGGTGGGACAAGCGAGACGCTCGGCATGTCCGCCTACCTCTTCGCCGTCCCGCTGCCGGGCGGCCATGCCGTCACGGTGCGGACGGTCGGTGCCCGCGGCATTCCGGATCCGTGTTCGGGCGCTACGACCGCGAATGGCCGCGTTCCGAAGGACTGGCTGCCTCTGGTCGTCTGGTACGACCGGGCCGACGACCTGTCCCACGGGCTCGGCTATGTCAGCCAGGACGCCTACGCCAACCCGATCGCGCGGCTCGGCTTTCGCGGCGCCCGAGTGGAGGCGGCGACCGCGCAGGACTTCGATCGGTTCCTGCAGACCGGGCCGAAGAGCCTGCTGCCGGCCGATCTCTCCGGGAGCATGTCCGGCGCGAACAACCTCTTCCTGGGACCGGACGTTCCGGTGACGGCCGAGTATCTCGCCCATCCCGAGAAGGCCTGGCGCTATGCGGGCCCGCCCACCTGCCGGGGCGTGCGCCGCATCCGGCTGCCGCAGGCACTGCGCGACACGGTGCGCGCCCTGTGGCCGGCGGATCGGCCGGAGCGCTGGCAGCCGCCGAGAGCGGTCGAGTACGACCTGAAGATAAAAGCCGTCAACGATCCGAAGGGACCCCGGCTGGAGAGCTACGATCGCGACCGTCGCTCGGCCGGTCCTGCCTCGGACGACACCGTGTTTCCGGTCCTGTCCAACGAAGCGCTGCGGGGCCTGGGGCAGGACCCGCAGCGTGCGGAAGCCTTCTCTCACGACGCTCTCGTCGACGAGATGCCGTCGCTGCGCGGCTTCGTCTATTGCGACAGCGACGCCCCGCCCGCCCTCGTCGAGGCCCTGCTGAAGCGCCCGCCCGAGAGGTTCGCCATGGAAGGGCGCCGGACATGCCGTCTCGGCGCGATGCCGGTCCGGGTCCGGTCATGGGGCTGCAGCGGTAGCTGGATCGTTTTCGAGCGAGATGACCACGCCTTCTTCAATTATACCCCTTAGTGGAGCTTGATTCTCATGAGTGAAGTTACCGACATCTCCAAATCTGGCGCTGGCGTTCCGTCCGACCAGTTGTCGCGGTACGCCGGGCTCGCGGACTGGGTCTATCACCGCGACACGGCGGACCAGGGATTCGGCCTGGGCGAATTGGGATATGATGAAATTGTCCAAATAGATCGCGCCGCAGCTGAACGGTATGGCTTTCAGAGGTCGGCGAAAGACGGCTTCATCTACAATGCCGCGACAGGCTTCACGGCCGCGATCGTGGAAGGCGACACCGGTCCTATCGTCGTCTTTCGCGGGACGGATCTCGCGGCCGTCGATAAGACGACAGTCTGGGACATGTTTACAACCAGGACGAGCGGTCCGAAGCACGATTACCTGGACATCGTCGCCGATCGCTCGCTCGGGCAGGGCGTGATGCCGGCCGGGACGCAGGCCCAGGACGTGATGAACCTGATGGAGCTGCTGAAAGCGAAGGTGGGGTCGCTGGAGAATGTCACGGTCGTCGGTCAGTCGCTCGGGGGCGGCCTCGCTGGCCTCGCCTCAGCGGTCTACGGCGTTCGCGGCGTCCTGATCGACCCGGCACCTTTCCGAACGGAGCTCATGTACCTCGCGGCGGCACGAGCCCTCGAGCAGACGAGCGACGGGAATGGAGGCTTCCTCCGCGTCTCGGAGGAGGCGACGAACCCGAATCTCATCGATCTTGAGATCGTCAGGAAATACGACACCTCGATCTGGAGGGAGTACAAGACTCATTACCAAAACAATCTCTCCGGATACGAAGCGAACATCGCTTTGACAAATACGTATTTCGTCAAGGACGAGGTCCTG
Organism: Methylobacterium sp. SyP6R; assembly: GCF_019216885.1. Lineage (NCBI taxonomy): Bacteria > Pseudomonadati > Pseudomonadota > Alphaproteobacteria > Hyphomicrobiales > Methylobacteriaceae > Methylobacterium > Methylobacterium synurae. The sequence continues at coordinate 190,883 of NZ_JAAQRC020000002.1, forward strand.
AGATATGGACTGACCCTTGCCGCCATGGGGCTGGCTGGAGCGAAGCATTTCAGCGAGTCGCAGCCGACATTCGACGCAGGGGCATTAAGCCTGAGTCCACTGGAATATTTCGGAATTTACCGTGCAGTGGCACTCCACAATCCCACATTCTTCGCACTGGCGGCGCGCAGCGAGGCCGCGGAATCGTCGAAGAGCTTCACAAAACTCCTGAAGGACGACGCAATTCTCCGGGATATCTTCATCGGCGACAAGGCCGGGATCGCCGGAGCGCCGACGAAGGCCCGCGGCGACGATCCCTCCATCTCGACGACGAGCCGCGTGGCTGCGGCGGGACCGGACCCATCCGTCCTCCAGCGGGCCTTCTTCAAGTCGATCGGCACGGACACGGATCTCTACGCGGCGTTCCATCGCCTGGTCAGCGAGACGATGGCGACCGGGGCAGTGAGCGAGGGGCGCGGCGGCAGGCCGACCCAACCCTCCCTCTATGGCGGCCTCTCGAAGCTGGCGCTCGGCGTCATGCGCGATGTCGTCGCGAACACTTCCACCATCGACGAGATCAAGCAGAAGATTGGCAAGATCGATCTGAACTTCTCCGGTGAGGAGCGAACTGATTTCTTCAAAACCGGGTCGCAAACGAAGGTCGTGGTGAATGTCGAGGACATCGAGGCCACGGGCAAGGACTTCATGGACAAGGACGGCCTCGCCTATGGGGTCGGCGACATCAACCGCGTCGTCTGGAACGCCCTGATCAAGGGCGGCGGAACCCAGGTCGTCGAGAAGGCTCTCGACATCACGACCGAAGAGGTCTTCGGTCCGAACGCGAAGGGGCTGCCCTGGAAGGTCGTCGTCGCCCAGGCGGGAAGCAGCGAGGAGCCGTTCGAGTACGCCGCCGGATCCTCCGGTGACACGCTGTCCAAGCTGAACCAGCTAATCGTCGGCGGCAAGGGAAGCGACGAGATCACCGGCTCGTCGAAGGACGACATCATCCTGGGCGGCGCCGGAGCCGACAAATTGTTCGGCGGCAAGGGCAAGGACATCCTCGTCGGAGAAGCCGGGAGAGACGTCCTCGACGGTGGCGCAGGCGACGCCGTCTACCATGGCGGCGACGGCGCCGATATCTTCGTCGTAGATGCGAAGGCCGACAAGATCACGATCGTCGGCGCCGACAGCACGGATCGGCTGTTTGTCCGTGCAAGTGCAATCCGGTCGACTAGGTCGCTCTCCCTGCGCGACATCAGATACGACCTTTCGCTCCTCGAGAAAGGCATTCCGATCCTCGGCGGCATCGCACCAACTGAAGGCAATGCTGCCTGGACATGGGGCAGATATCGCAGCGAGCTCAATTTCCCGGACGGGAATATTTATCCTCTGAGCTACAAAGCGACCATAGAAGGCGGCGCCAGTGGACAGACGCTCCGTCTTGAGATCATGGATGTCGGAAAGGCTGGGCATACCGTCACTGTAGATGTCCTCGGCTGGCGGTCTGGCCAACTCGGCATGAGGGCTCAGCCGTTCGCCGAGACCGATGACCTGAGGCGCAAGGTCACCAACAATTACGAGTACGGCGTGCTGCCGAAATCCGGCAACATGCAGACAGGCGAGGACGGTGCCTCGGACCTGCAAAGAATGGCTCCCTACAGCCTCGCCTCCGACGAGGGAGCGATGCGGTCCGCTGCACGGAGATCCGGCGACGACACGCTCGTCGGAACGACCGACGACGACTACCAGTACGGGGCCGGCGGAGACGACGTGCTCCTCGGTGAGGCCGGCGACGACGAGCAGCAGGGCGGCCTGGGCGATGATCGACTGGTCGGCGGCAGCGGGGCTGATGTCCAGGACGGCGGCGCCGGGGCCGATACGTACGAATTCGCGGTCGGCGACGGCAACGACGTCATCCAGGACAGCGGCACCGACGAAGAGGAACTCGACGTTCTCTCCCTCGCCGGCATCACGCCCGACCAAGTCCGCCTGGGCTTCGAGAACGACACTCTCGTCGTCACCCTGGCCGACTCGGGTGAGACGATCCGCATCGTCGGCCAGTTCGAGGCGGTGCTGAGGAGTTGGGCGGCACAGCGCGGCATCGAGCAGATCGCCTTCGGCGATGGAACGATCTGGGATCGGGCGGAGATGCAATCCCGCTCCGGCGTCTTCACGCCCACCTATGCGGTGACGGGCACCGGCGACCCCGACACCCTGACGGGTGACTTCGGCGACAACGCCCTCAGCGGATTGGCAGGTGACGACCTGCTCCTGGGCCTGCAAGGCAACGATCGACTCGTCGGCGGGGCCGGCGCGGATCGGATGTTCGGGGGCGACGGATCCGACAGGTTCGTGGCCGAGAATTCCGATGGCGACGATCAGATCGACGGGGGAGCGGGCATCGACACCCTCGATTACTCGGGAATTGGCTACCGCGTCGTCGTGGACCTCACGAACGGGACTGCAACCGGTTTATCGATCGGAACGGATTCCGTGACCGGGATCGAGATCGTGCAGGGCACGGCATCCGGAGACGAGTTGACGGGCTCGGCAGCAGCCGATCAGCTCTACGGCGCCGGCGGGAACGACGAGTTCAGGGGTGAAGCGGGCGACGACCGCCTGGACGGCAGCCTCGGCTCCGACATCTATCGCTTCGCCCGCGGCGATGGGGTGGATACCATCATCGATTACGGCCAGAACACCGATGTCGACGAGATCCGCTTCGATGACGGCATCGCGCGGTCCGACATCTCGTTCCGGCGAGGGCCCGGCGGCGGCGACACGGTCGTCCTGTCGATCGCGGGCGGGCGCGACGCGATCTTCCTCGAGGGACAGCTCGCCGCGCCAGCACAGGGCATCGAGCGGTTCGTGTTCGCGGACGGCACGGTTCTGACCGCCGGCGAGATCAGGGCGACGCTGCTCGCGGCCGCGCAGACAGCCAGCGACGACACGATCTATGGGACCGTGGGCGACGATGTCCTGTCGGGCGGCGCCGGCAACGACGCCTTGTCGGGAGGTAAGGGCGACGACGTCTACGTGTATGCACGTGGCGAGGGCAGCGACATCATTGAGGAAGAGGCCAATGACGCGTCCGAGAACACGATCCGCTTCACCGATCTGGATCCCGACGACCTGACCTTCGGCCACCGGACGTCCGGCGACCTCGTGATGCGCGTCGCCGAGACCGGGGAGACGATCGTCGTCAGCCGGCAATTCGTCGATGCGGGGTACCGCGCCTTCGGGGTCGGGCAGATCGCGTTCGCGAACGGCCTCGTCTGGGATCGCGCCGCCATCGACGCCTCGTCCGGTGCGATCTCCGACAACGCCCTGCCGACCGCCGCCAGTGTCCAGCTGACCATGGTCGAAGACGCGGTCCTGAGGATCCCGGCCGCGGATCTTCTGGCGCATGCTGCCGACGCCGACGGCGACAAACTCCGGATCGCGTCGGTGTTCGACGCCGTCAACGGATCCGTGGAACTCGATCCCGACGGATCGGTCACGTTCCGACCGGACGCCGAATTCTCCGGCCAGGCACGCTTCACCGTCGAGGTCTCGGACGGACAAGGCGGCGCGGCAACCGCCGAGGTCCTGATCGACGTTGCCGAGAGCAACGACGCTCCGGTCGCAGCGGGCGAGCCTGAAACGGCTGCGGGGCTCCACAATGCACCGATCTATGGCCAGCTCCTCGCAGCGTTCGACGGCGATTTCGACGTCCTGCGATACAGGCTCGTCGCCGGATCGGAAGTCGGCGGCACGGTCGTCGTCGACGAAGGCGGCGCCTACGTCTTCACGCCGTCCACGAATTTCTCGGGGTCGGCCTCCTTCTCCTACTCCGTCGACGATGGGGTGGCGCAGAGCGCTGCCAAGGCCGTGAGCATCACCATCGAGGCCAGCGGTGCCGCGAACCACGCGCCCGACCTGGCGGCGACCTTCTCTCTACAGGTCGTGGAGGATCAAGCGGCCACCGCGCGCATCACCGCATCGGACGTCGACGGCGACGCGCTGACCTACGCGGTCAAGCAGGGGGGCGAACCCGCCAGGGGCTTGGTCTCGTTCGGCACAGGCGGCGCCTTCACCTACACCCCGCTCGCCGATGCCAACGGGAGCGATGCCTTCACGGTCGTCGTCTCGGACGCCAGAGGCGGCATCGCAGAGCAGACCGTTCAGGTGACAATCGCGGCCGTCAACGACGCGCCCATCGCCGTCGCCGATGCCGGCAGCGCCGGTGAGAACGAGGTGAAGGTCTTCGACCTGCTGGCCAACGACGCCGATGTCGATCATGGCGACAGCCTGAGCCTCGCCTCCTTCGCCGTGCGGAGCGTCGACGGGGTGCCGGGTGGCCTGTCGCTCGCCTCGGCGCAGACCGCCTTCTCCATCCAGAACGGCAAGCTGGCTTTCCATCCCGGCACCCTGTTCGATCTCCTCTCCTCCGGACAAACCGCGACCATCGTCGTCGACTACGTGGTTCAGGATGCGGCGGGAGCCCAGTCAACTGCCGGCTTGACCCTCACGGTCGTCGGCGCGGACGAGCCGGTCATCAGCGGCACCGCTGGTGCCGATACCCTCTACGGCACGGCGGCGGCGGATACGATCCGCGGCCTTGCCGGGAACGATGTCATCTGGGGTCGCGACGGCGACGACCTGCTCTACGGCGAGGCTGGCGGCGACGAACTGAACGGCGAGGGCGGCGATGACCTCCTCGACGGAGGAGCCGGAGATGACACGATGGCTGGCGGCGAAGGGAACGACGTCTACGTCGTCGACTCGGCCGCCGACATCGTGTCCGAGGCCGCAGGCGCCGGGACCGATGAGATCCGGACCACCCTTGCCAGCTACACGCTCGGCTCCAACGTCGAGAACCTCGTGTATCTCGGGACCGACGTATTCACGGGGACCGGCAGCACCCTGGCGAACATGCTGACGGGAGGCGCCGGAAACGACAGGCTCACCGGTGGGGACGGCGACGACACCTACCGGGGATTGGGCGGCAACGACGTCTTCTACGGAGGAGCCGGTGCCGACAGCCATGACGGCGGAGACGGCTTCGATACCGTCGACTACAGTGCCTCGGACGCGGCGATCGTCGTCGACCTGCCGACACCCGCCAACAACACCGGAGACGCCACCGGCGATACGTTCTCCTCCATCGAACAATGGGGGCTCTCGGCCTACGCCGATCGCTTCGTGGGTGGGGCTGCCATCGACTACGTCTTCGCCCAGGACGGCAACGACACACTCCTGGGCGGCGCAGGCGACGACTGGCTCGCCGGGGGGGCGGGAGCTGACAGCCTCGACGGCCAGGACGGCTTCGACACTGCCGACTATACCGGCGCTTGGGTGGCAGTCACGATCGACCGCGTCACCGCAGGCAACAGCGCCGGTGACGCTGAAGGCGATACTTTCGTTAGCATCGAACGCTTCCATCTGTCCCAGTATGATGATCGCTTCGTCGGATCCTCGGCTAGTGAGTTTATCTACGGGAATGGCGGGAATGACACGCTGATCGGCAACGATGGCGATGACTGGCTGATCGGAGGCTCGGGCTCGGATGCGCTGACGGGGGGCAACGGCTACGATACGGCAAGTTACTTCTCGTCGGGCGCGGCCGTAATCATCGATCGTTTGACAATGGTTAACAGCAGTGGCGATGCGGCTGGAGACATTTTCGCGACGATCGAAGCCTTCCAGCTGAGTGCAGCCTACGATGATCGCTTCGTCGGCAGCGACTCAGCCGAATGGGTCTATGGCGGTGGCGGGAACGACACGTTGATCGGCAACGACGGCAATGATTTCCTGGATGGTGAGGAGCAGAACGATATCTTGACCGGTGGCGCCGGGGCCGACACTTTCGCGTTCTACGAGCGTGGGTTCGGAAAGGATGTTGTTACCGATTTCGTCAGCGGCGACTTCATCGAGTTCTCGACCTCGGCGTTCTCGAGCTTCGCGGCCGTCCAAGCCCATGCCGCGCAGGTCGGAGCTGACACGGTCATCACCCTCGATAACGACAACACAGTCACGCTCCAGAACGTGGACGTCGGCAACTTGAAAGCTGCCGATTTTAGTTTCGTCTGAAATTTTTGAATTGACCCATCCAAGCAGGTGAGGCGGGCAGCGCCGCCTCACCTCCGCTGCTCTTCTCTCGTCAGTCGAAAGGAGCCCCATAAGGCGCCCGTCACCTCCTCTCGGACGACCCGCCCCTCAGTCCAGATCGAGCATCAGCGCAGGTTCTGCACCGCGGCGCCCGAGGCGCCCTTGCCGAGATGCCCCTGAAACCGGGACACAGACCGCGCAGGGTCGAGAGAGAGCACCCCGATCCCAACGGCATCCTCGAGCTGTCGAAATCGATACGCAGCGCGCTATAGCCCTGACGCCCGGGTCAGGTTGACCCGGAAGCGTTCGCGCCGCCGCCGGTATCGCCTTGTCATCTCGGCCGAGGCGTGACCGAGTTGACGCTGCACCAGCGCCTCCTCGACCTCCGCAGAACTCGCCAAGCCCGCCCGCAGCGAGTGACCCGCGAAGGCCAGCGCCCGCTCGCTCTCTGGCAGGTCGCCGCGCAGGCCCGCGGCCATCGCCGTGCGCTTGACCAGCCGCACCACGTGCTTGTCGGACAAGCGGGCCGCCGAGACCTCGCCCTTCGCTCCGGTGATCGACCGGAATACTGGTCCGTGGGCGATCCGCCCCAGCCGCAGCCACGTCTCCAGCGTCACGACCGGGCAACTGCGCTCCGACGAGCGGCGCCCGACCTCGACCGTCCGCCAGCCTGTCTTGCCACGGACCGTTAGCAGCGCCCCCTCGGCCAGGATCTCGATCCAGCCCGCGCCGTCCGCCGTCTGGCCCGGGCCGCAATCGAGCCCGACGATCTCGGAGCGGCGCAGGCCCCCGGTGAAGCCGACGAGCAGGATCGCCTTGTCGCGCAAGCCGCGCAGGTCGGCCTCGAGCGTCGCCGCCATGGCGAGCAGGTCCTCGCCGAGCACTGCCTCCCTCTGGCGTGGCGGGCGGGCGTGGCTGCGGCGGATGCCGGCCATGATAGGAAATCCGGAAGATGACTTCCGGATTTCCTATCATCAGCCCGCGCGGCGCCTGAGCGAGGCCGCTTTCCGGATCGCGAAGCGATCAATCGGAAAGCGTATGACATCGGTGATGTGGCGGTCGTCGCGCGCGAGCGGCGTTCCGGCCGAGCGATAGCGGGTGGTTCCTCGGCCTCGATCAGATCCTGCGCGTCGCGCCGCCATGGCTCGGCACCCTGCGCCTGCGCCAAGCCCTTGTCGCCGCCGCCGCGACCGGGCGCCTGCTCCGCCTGCGCGAGGACCTCGCCGCGTTCCGCGACGCCCATCACCTCACCCGGCCCACCGACGATCCCGGCCCGGCCGGGCACCTCCACCGCGCCTGGCGTGGCCTGGCCTCGCAGCCCACGCGGATCGATTCAGGCAGTCTCGCTCGCCTCGGCAGCCTGATGGCCCCCGCCGTCGCTCCCGAGCACTCCTCTTGACGGTCGGCGACCACGACGCCGGTGATCCGGTCGTCGCCGCCGCGACCAACCGCCGCGCGCCTGCGGATCGCGCTGCCGGGCCCGGACGGTGTGCTCCTCGGCCTGATGGTCGCCGACCTCGTTCTCGCCGCCCGCCTCGGCTGGGCCAATCCGGTCCCGCTGCTCGCCACCGCCCTGGCGCAGCCCGCGCTCCGCGCCCGGCTTGATCACAGCCGCGCGTCCGTGAGCGCTCCGGACTGGATCGCCGTCTGTCAGGCCGGCTACGCGGCCGCGCTTGCCGAGACCTACGCTCGCGCAGTCGACCTCGCCCTGCTCGCCGACGACGTCGTCGCGGCGAGCCACATTGCCGGCCTCGGCTCTGAACGAGCCGCCCGGCGCTTCCTCGACCGCCTGGCCACGCTCGGGGTCGTGCGCGAGCAGACCGGGCGCACAACGTTCCGCCTGTACGGCCTCTGACGTGGCCCGCGCGCGATCCCGCGCGTTCGATCTCGCGCTCGCCGGCCTGCCGCCCGAGGCGCGCTGGCGCGCCTGGATGGGGCACGTCGAGGCCGTGCTGTTCGCCTCGCCCACGCCGGTTCCGCGCGAGACCCTGGCCCGGGTCGTCGGCCCGGAATGCCGGCTCGACGCACTGATCGCCGACATCCGCGACGAGTTGCGCGCCCGGCCCTACGAGCTCGTCGCGGTCGCCGGCGGCTGGCAGCTGCGCACGCGGGCGGAGTTCGCCCCCGCCATCCGGGCCGCCGGCACCGTCCCGGAGGAGGCGAGGGGAGGGACGCTGACGGCGGGCGAGCAGTTGGTCTCGCCACCATCGCCTACCTGCAGCCAGTGACCCGTATGGCCCTTTCCCGGGTGCTCGGCCGTGAGGTGAGCCGGGACGTGATCGGGCGGCTGAAGCGGCTCGATCTCGTTGGAGCCGGGCCGCGCTCGCCGGAGCCCGGCGCGCCGCTGACGTATGTCACCACCTCGACGTTCCTCGCCCGGTTCGGCCTCACCTCGCTGCGCGATCTGCCCGACATCGAGGCGCTGGAGGAAGCCGGATTGCTCGACCCCATCATGTCGGGCGACGCGCCATCCGATCCCTTCGACCCCATGCTGGGGCTGTCCGGTGAGGAGGCCTGACAACAGCCATACAAGTCGGCCGGCGGCCCCCGTAGCTGTCGCCGCCTGGCTCGCACCGACCGGCAACGTCCATCCCCGCCCAGGCCCAGAAGCGCCATCAAACCCACGTTGGAGACGAGGCCATGGCCGCCTGAGCCAAGGCAACAAGCCTCCGAAAAACCCGGACCGGTTCAGGCGGATGCATGACGGCTCTCGAACCGACTGGCCCAAAGCCGATGCTCACAGACTTTTGCGAAACGGGGGCCGTCCATACATGATGCGGAGAGACGGCAGCATGTGTGCCGGATTGATCGGCGCAACCGCTCGCACAGGCTCTCAGCTCATGATGAGGCCGCCATCGACGTTGATGGTCTGGCCCGTGATGTAGGCGGCGTCTTCGCTTGCCAGGAACGTGACGAGACCGGCGACGTCCTCGCCGGATCCGGCCCGGGCCATCGGGATGCCGCGCACCCACTCGGCCATCAGCTCGCCGGGCTCGTAGCTGCCGAGGAGCTTGCCCCAGGCGGCATCGTTGTAGGCCCACATGTCGGTGTCTATGATACCCGGGCAGAACGCATTGACGGTGATCCCCTCCCGGGCGACCTCCTTCGCGAGGCTCTGCGTGAGGCCAACCACGCCGAATTTCGAGGCGGCGTAGTGCGGCGTGTAGATGAAGCCCTGCCGCGCCTGCCCCGACGCCGTATTGATCAGCCGCCCGCCCCGGCCGTGACTGCGGATGCGCCGAATCGCCTCCTGGCAGCACAGGAAGACGCCCTTGGTGTTGACGTCCATGGTCGTGTCCCAGTCGGCCTCGGTCATGTCCTCGATCTTGGCGATCGTGATCACGCCGGCGTTTTGGACCGAGACGTCCACGCCGCCGAACTGCGCTTCGGCGGCATCATACAGCGCCGTCACGGCGGCCTTGTCGGTCACGTCGCACAGGAAGGACGCGGCCCGGCCGCCCTCATGCACGATCGCGGCGGCGACCTCCTCGACGCGCGCCTCGTTGGCGCTCACCAGGATTGCAGCGCCCTCCCGCGCGAAGCGCCGTGCGATCGCGGCGCCGATGCCGCGGCTGGCGCCGGTAACGACGACCGTCTTTCCCGAGAAGCGGCCTTCTGTCTTGCTCATGAATCTCAGTCTCCCTGAAGTATCCCCTCGAACGGCCCGGCGACGTCCCCGGCCAGATGCTCCGCGGTGGCGTGGTCCGTGATCAGAACGTCGAGATAGCCGCCGTTGAGGGCGGCGGTGATGGCCGGGATTTTCCGCAACCCGCCCGCGACCCCCACGACGCGCTTCGAAGCCTTGATCTGATCGAGCGGGATGCTGATCACCCGGTCGTTGAGGGGCGTGATCACCGGTGCGCCGCTGCCGTCGAAGAACCGCAGGCCCATATCGCCGACGGCGCCCTGCGCCGCGAGTTCGTCCAATTCCTGCCGGGTGAAGGCGTTGCCCGAATTTGCCAGCATCAGCGACGGCGTCATCGAGCCGATTCCGACGAAGGCCAGCGTCAGGGAGGAGAAGCAGGCCACGGTCTCGGCCACGAACGGATCCCGCAGCAGCACCGCCCGACTCTCCGCCGATCCGGCGACGCCGGGCGCCGGAAGGAACTGCGCCTTCGCTCCCGTGAGCTGCGCCATGCGGGTCACGAGATGCTGCGCGTGCGACTGGACCGCGGGGCTGCCGATCCCGCCCATGATCTGCACCACCTGCTTCGCCTTCGCCCGCTTGATCGGGGTGATCGCGTCCACCATCCGGAGCAGGGACGAACTCCAGGACGACATACCGATCACCTCGTCGTCGGCGATCGTCGTCTCGAGGAAGTGCGCCGCCGCCCCGCCGATCGCCGCCAGGATCGAATCCTCGCTCTGGCTCGCGCTCTCGGTGATGATGACGTCGTCGAGGCCGTACCGGTCGCGGATCCGCGCCTCGAGGTCCGCGAAGACGCCGGGCGGCGACGAGATCGTGATCCGAACGATGTTCTCGTCGAGCGCCCGCTTGAGCAGGCGCGACACACGCGCCTGCGGGATGTGCAGGATCTCGGAGATGTCCGACTGCTTCCTGGACTCGATGTAGTACATCTGGGCGATGCGGGTGATCAGGCGCAGGTCGTCGGCCCTGGACATGTGTGTTCCGCTCGCGTTGCCGGTGGAGGGGTGCTTGCCCCTCACGTCCCCTCCGCGGCCCCGGCGCTGTGCGCCGGGAGGCCGGTCGGACGATCGCCGGGACAGTAACACCATTCTGCAGCCAGGGGCCTTCGGCGCCGGCGCCTCACCAGCACTCGAACCCGCCATCGACCAGGAGATCGATGCCGGTCACGAACGAGGCGGCCGGGCTGAGGAGGAACACGACCGGACCCACCATCTCGTCGACCTCCGCCATCCGGGCCATCGGGGTCTCGCTCTCGAAGCGCTTGACCTGCTCCGCCACCTCCGGCCGCAGGTTCATCGGGGTCGAGGTGTAGCCCGGGCTGACCGAATTCACCCGGATGCCCTGCCCGACCCATTCCATGGCAAGCGACTTCGTCAGATGGACGACGCCGGCCTTCGACGTGTTGTAGTGCGCCTGGAGGATGCCGCGGTTGACGATCGAGCCCGACATCGAGGCGATGTTGACGATCGCCCCACGCTTGCGCGGCAGCATGACCCGGCTTTCCGCCTGTGCACAGAGGAATACCCCGGTCAGGTTGACGTCCATCATGCGCTGCCACTGTTCCAGCGGCATCTCCTCGGCCGGCGCCGCATTGGCGATGCCCGCGCAGTTCACCGCGAGCTCGATCGGGCCGAGGTCGCGCTCGGCCGTGGCGATCGCCGCGGCGACCGTGTCGCCCCTGGTCACGTCACCCTGGAGGGTGACGCAGCGGCGCCCCAGCGCCTCGATCGCTGCGGCCGTCTCCGCGAGGCCCGTCGAGGACGGCATGTCGAAGGCCGCCACGTCGGCGCCCGCCTCGGCGATGCCGATGGCCAGGCGCTGGCCGATTCCGCTGCCCGCGCCGGTGACGAAGGCGACCTTGTTGGTGAGGCTGAAGATGTCCATCGCTCTCGCTCTTGAGATCGTCAGTGGGTCGCCCGTTCCATCACGGCGACGCGACTGGCTTCGGTGTGGTCGAGGATGCCGCGGTTGCGGCCGCGGCTCAGCACCATGACGCGGTGGGAGAGGCCCAGGACCTCGTCGAGGTCCGAGCTCACCACGATCACCGCGAGACCGTTGCGCGCGAGATCGGTGATCACGTCGTAGATCTGGGCCCGGGCGCCCACGTCGATGCCGCGGGTCGGCTCGTCCAGGATCACGATCCGGGGCTGCCGCGCGATGCTCTTGGCCAGCACGACCTTCTGCTGGTTGCCGCCGGACAGGTGCTTGCACGGCTGGCCGGCACGACCCTTGATGCCGAACCGGCGGATGCCGTCCTGGGCGAAGCGGCGCACGGCGCCGGGCCGGACGAAGCTGCCCGGCGCGACGCGCGCGTAATTGCCGAGCGCGATGTTGTCGCCGATCGAGTGCTCCAGCACGAGCCCCTGGAGCTTACGGTCCTCGGGCACGAGCACGATGCCGGCCTTCAGGCCGTCGGCCGGGCTCCTCGGGACGAACTGCCGCCCCTCGGCCACGATGTGGCCGGACTGGATCGGATCGGCGCCGGCAATGGCCCGCACCAGCTCTGTCCGCCCCGCCCCGACGATGCCGGCGATGCCGAAGACCTCCCCGGCCCTGACCGAGAACGACACGTCGGTGAAGGCGCCGCTCGGCGACGTCAGGCCCTCGACGCGCAGGGCCTCCGGGCCCTGGCTCGGCACGATCGGCGGGAACATGCGGTCGAGCGGGCGGCCGACCATGGTCTCGACGAGGGTCTTCACCGGAGTTTGGGCGCTCTCGAAGGCACCCACGAGCTGACCGTCCCGCAGGACGAGGATGCGGTCGGCGATGCGGGCGATCTCGTCCAGGCGGTGGCTGATGTAGATGAAGCCCAGGCCCGCCTGCTTGAAGCGTGCGATCTGCGCGAAGAGCCGGTCGGTCTCCTCGCCGCCGAGCGCCGCGGTGGGCTCGTCGAGGATCAGGAGCCTGGCGTCGAGCGTCAGCGCCTTGGCGATCTCGACCTGCTGCTGGGCCGCGACGCGCAGGTCGCGCACGAGGGTGTCGGCGGACACGTCGAGCCCGAGGCGGCGTAGCTGCTCGGTGGCGCGCCGCGCCATGCCCGCGCGGTCGACCCGGCCGTGCCGCGTGGGCAGGTGGCCGACGAACACGTTCTCGGCGATGGAGAGTTCCGGCAGGAGCCGCATCTCCTGGTGGATGAGCCCGATGCCCTGGCTCAGGGCATCGGCCGGGCTCGTCGGCGCGTAGGGCCGGCCGTTCCAGGTCATGGTGCCGGCGGAGGGCTGCACCAGGCCGGCGATGATCGAGGAGACGGTCGATTTGCCCGCTCCGTTCTCGCCGAGCAGCGCCACCACCTCGCCCGGGCGGACGTCGAGGTCGACGCCGCGCAGGACCGGGACAGGGCCGTATTGCTTGGCGATGCCGCGGATCGACAGGCCCTCGCGGAGGATCGGTGTGCCGGGTGTCGTCGCGTCGGGACTCGCTACGTCGGTCATGGGCGGCATCCTGCTGAGCGGGGGGCGACGGAGCGGAGACCGGTTCGTCGTCATCGAGCACCTGGGGCTGCGGCCTTCGCCGGCCCCGACCGCCGTCCGGCGCGGAGGGCCGGACGGCGGTCACCCCGTCAGGGATGGTTCGCGATGTACTGCTCGGCGTTGTCCTTGGTGGTCAGCGCCGCGTCCTGGAGCTGCTCGGCCGGGACCTTCTTGCCGGCGACGAGATCGAGGGCGGATTGCAGCGCCAGCTTGCCCATGGCTTGCGTGCGCTGGGTCATGGTCGCGTCGAGGGTGCCGTCCTTCACGGCCTTGAGGCCGGCCAGATCGCCGTCGAAGCCGAAGACCCAGATCTTGCGCCCGAGATTGGCTGCCTTGACCGCCTGGGCGGCGCCGAGCGCCAGCGCGTCGGCCCGGCCGAAGAACATCGTGATGCCGGGATGCCGCTGGAGCATGTTCTGCGCGATGTTGAAGCCCTCGTCCTTCATCCACATCTTCGAGGCCTCGCGGCCGACCTCCTTGATGCCGGGGCAGGTCGCCATGGCTTCCTTGAAGCCCTTGTCGCGGTCCTGCTCGGGCGTCGTGCCGATCTGGCCCTGGATGATGCCGAGCTCGCCCTTCCCGCCGGAGACCTTGCAGGCGTAATCGCCGAGCGTCTTGGCGGCGACCACCGAGTTCGTGGCGATGAAGGTGTCGCCCGGGGCGTCGGTCGGGTTGCGGTCCACCGCCACGACGGGAATGCCGGCCGCCTTCGCGGTCTTCACCGGGACGGCGGCGGCGGCGGCGCCCGCCGGGATGTAGATCAGGGCCTGGATCTTCTGGTTGACCAGGTCCTGGATCTGGCTGACCTGTGTCGCTCCATCGCCCTTGGCATCGACCGTGACGACGGTCGCGCCCATCTCCTTGGCGTTGCGCTCGACCGATTGCTTGATCTGGTTGAAGAAGTCGGCCTGCAGGTTGGCGACGGCCAGGCCGATCTTGACCGGCTCGGCGGCGTGGGCGCCGAACGGAACCAGCGCGAGCAGGGCGGCACCGGCCATCAGTGAGCGTAGCGTGGTCATGTTTCCTCTCTCGTGGTTCTTGTCGTTGGGTCGGCCGGCTTAAGGGAGAGCCGGCCGACGGGGTCACCGGCGGCGCCGGATGAGGGTGTCGAAGGCCACCGCGGCGGCGATCATCAGGCCGACGATGATGTCCTTGTCGTAGGTCTGGGCGCCGATCTGGCTCAGCCCGCTGTTCAGGACGCCGATGATCAGGACGCCGATGAGCGTGCCGCCCATCGAGCCGACGCCGCCCGACAGGCTGGCGCCTCCGATCACCACCGCGGCGATGGCGGTCAGTTCGTAGCCGAGGCCGTCATAGGGCTGCGAGGTCTGGAGGCGAGCGGCATTGGCCATGCCGGCGATCGCCGCGAGGGCGCCCGCCAGGACGTAGACGCCGACGATGTAGAGGCGCACCGGGATGCCCGCGAGCCGCGCGACCTCCGGGTTGCCGCCGATGGCGTAGAGGTTGCGTCCCTCCGGCCGGAACCGGAGGAAGGCCCATCCCGCCACGACGAGGAGCAGGAAGAACGCCGTCGTGGTCGTGATGAGGCCGAAATGCCGGGTCGTGTTCAGGGTGTTGAAGGCGTCGGGCCAGCCCGAGACGACGTTGCCGTCGGTGTACTTGTTGGCCAGTCCCCGGGCGACCGTCATCAGCGCGAGCGTCGCGATGAAGGGCGGCAGTCGCGCGAAGGTGATCAGGAGCCCGGAGGCGAGGCCGCAGACCGATCCGGCCAGGAGGCCGCACAGCAGCGCCGGGACGAAGGGCATCCCGAGCGCCGAGAACAACCACCCGGTGGTCATCGCCGAGAAAGCGAGCACCGAGCCGACCGAGAGATCGATCCCGCCCGTGATGATCACGAACGTCATCCCGATCGCCAGGATACCGTAGACGGTCACCTGGTCGAAGATGATGATCGCGTTCTGGACCGTGAAGAAGTGATCGGCCTTGAACGAGAAGAAGATCGACAGCGCCACGAGCCCGACGAGTGGGCCCCACACACCGCTCGTCAGGTCGAGCCGGACCCGCTTCTCGCCTTCGCTAAACCGTTCGACCCGCGCCGTCATGTGTCCGCCCTCGTCCTCGCGGTCTGTGCCGCGATCAGTGGTCCGCTTCCGTTCGCCGCGATCTCGCGCGGCCGATCGCCTCGCTCCATCGGTCCCGCGCCCGCCGCCGCGCTCCGGCATCCAAGGCCGGCGCGAACCGGTCGTGCAGGGCCCGCCGCGTCGTGAGATCGCCTTCCGTCCAGAGCCCCGCCCCCAGCCCGGCAAGATGAACGACGCCGAGGGCGGAGAGCTCGGCCGTGTCGCTGCGCAGGATCGGCCGGCCGAGAATGTCGGCCTCGCTCTGCATCAATCCGTCGTTGCGCGTCGGCCCGCCATCCACGAAGAGCGCGTCGATGCGGGTCGGACCGCGCTCGATGGCCTCGACGACATCCGCGATCTGGTGCGCGATCGAGTCGAACGCCGCGCGGGCGAGGCTGCCCCGCGAGGTGCCGAGCGAGAGGTTGGCGACGAGGCCGACGGCGCCGTCGTCCCACCACGGTGCGCCGAGGCCGGTGAAGCCCGGGACGAGGCAGACTCCCTCGTCGACCGACGAGCGGGCGAGCTCGGCGAGTTCGTCCAGGCTCACGCCCAGAAGCGTCGCGAGCCAGCGCAGGGTCGAGCCGGCTGCCCGGATGTTGCCCTCGGCCGCGTAGGCGACGGCGTCGCCGATCTGCCAGGCGATCGTCCGGCACAGGCCGGGATCGAGATCCGCGCCCGTCTCGACGAGGCCCATGACCGACGAGCCGGTGCCGTGCGTCGCCTTGACCTGGCCGGGCTTCTGGGCGCCGTGGCCGAACAGGGCGGCGTGGGAATCGGCCATCACCGCCAGGAGCGGCACGCCGTCCGGCAACGGGGACAGGCCTCTGACGGACGGGAACGGCCCCGTCGAGGGGAGCACGGCCGGAAGAGCCGCGGCCGGGATGCGAAAAAGCTCGAGGAGCTCAGCGCTCCAGCGGCACCGCTCGATGTCGAGCAGTTGCGTGCGCGACGCATTGCCCGCCTCGATGACGTGCTCCGACCCGAAGCGGCTCATGATCCAGCTGTCGATGGTGCCGATGCGGATCTCGCCGGTCGCGGCCCGGGTCCCGGTCGGGTCGACCTGGTCGAGGAGCCAGCGTGCCTTGAGCGCCGAGAACATCGGATCGAGCGGCAGGCCGCTGATCGCCCGGACCCGCCCGGGCGCGTCACCCACGCCGATGCGCCGGGCGAGGCCGGACGTCCGCTGGTCCTGCCACGACAGAACCGGCGAGAGGGGCGCACCCGTGCGCGCATCCCACAGCAGGCACGATTCCCGCTGGGTGCTCAAGCCGACCGCGACGACGGCGCGGCCGGTCTCGGGCGTCAGGCAGGCGCCGACCGCCGCCTGGACGCTGCGCCAGATCTCGTCGGCGTCCTGCTCGACCCATCCTGCTTGCGGATGCCGCTCGGTGACGGCGGCCTGGCCCCGCGCGACGACCGAGCCGGACCCGTCGACCAGCAGGCACTTGGTCGAGCTCGTTCCCTGGTCGATGCCGAGAACGAAGGCGGCCGTCACGCGTCGCCCCGGATCTTGAGCAGCGCGCGCGCCGCCGCCTCGATGCCTGCCGCATTCAGGCCGAAGTGGTCGAGCAGGAACTGAGTGTCGCCGGTCGGCGCGAAGGCGGGCACGCCGAGGATGCGCATCGGCACCGGGTGATGCTGGGCCACGAGCTCCGCCACCGCGCCGCCGAGGCCGCCGCCGGACACGGCTTCCTCCGCCGTCACGATCGCACCCGTCTCCCGCGCCGCCTTAAGGATCGTCTCCTCGTCGAGGGGCTTGAGGGTCGAGACGTTCAGGACGCGGGCCGAGATGCCGGCCTCACCCAGGCGCTTGGCGGCTTCGAGGGCGCGCGACACCATCGTGCCGATCGCCGCGATGGTGACGTCGCTGCCCTCGGTCAAGGTGGCGATCCGGCCGGGCGTGAAACCGCCGGTCGTCACGGCCGGGATCTTGAAGCGCGGGATGCGCATGTAGATCGGCCGGCCAGCTCCCGCCGCCCAGCGCACCGCGCCCCGGGTCTCGTCCGGATCGGCGGGCGCCATCACGGTGAGGTCCGGGATGGCGCGCATCCAGGCGAAGTCCTCGATCGAATGGTGCGTCGGCCCGAGCTCGCCATAGGCCAGGCCCGGAGACATGGCGCAGAGCACCACCGGATATTGCGAATAGGCGCAATCGGCCTTGATCTGCTCGGTCGCACGGCCCGACAGGAACGGCCCGGCGGCGCAGACGAAGGGGATCATCCCGGCATTGGCGAGGCCGGCGCCCACCCCGACCATGTTCTGCTCGGCGATGCCGACATTGACCAGGCGGTCGGGGAATTCCTTCTGGAACGCTCCGAGATTGCTGGAGCCGATCGAGTCGTTGCACACCGCGACGATGCGGGCATCGGCCCGGGCCAGCGAGATGAGTTCCTCGGCGAAGGCCACGCGGCAATCGAAGGTCGGGGCTGCGCCCGGCTTGGGGGCGGCTTCGGGAGCGCTCATCGGGCCAGTTCCTTCAGGGCAATCTCGACCTGCTCGGCGCTCGGGACCTTGTGGTGCCAATCGACCTTGTCTTCCATGAAGGACACGCCACGTCCCTTGAAGGTCCGCGCGATGACGGCCCGCGGCCTGTCCGATCCGGTCCGTCCGAGGAGGTCCGCCAGCGCGGACACGTCGTGGCCGTCGACATCGTGGACGTCCCAGCCGAAGGCCCGGAACTTGTCGGCCAGCGGCTCGAGTTGGTTGGTCGCCTCGGTACCCGCGCCCTGCTGGAAGCGGTTGCGGTCAACGATAGCCGTGAGGTTGCCGAGGCCGCGATGGGCTGCCGCCATGGCGGCCTCCCAGTTCGAGCCTTCCTGCAACTCGCCGTCGCCGAGGACCACGAAGGTCCGCCAAGTCTCGCCGGCGATCCGTGCGCCCGTGGCCATCCCGACCGCGATCGGCAGGCCGTGGCCGAGCGGGCCGGTATTGGCCTCGACACCCGGGATCTTGCGCCGGTTCGGATGCCCGTTGAGCGGCGAGAGCGGCTTCATGAAGCTGTCGACAGCCTCAGGTTCAAAGAATCCGCGCAGCGACAGCACGCTGTAGAAAGCCGCCGCGCAATGGCCCTTCGAAAGCACGAAACGGTCGCGCTTCGGACTCGTCGGGTTCGCCGGATCGATGTCCAGGACGTGGAAGTAGAGCGCCGTCAGGATGTCGGTGACCGAGAGATCGCCGCCGACATGACCGAGCTGTGCCGCATGGATCGTGCGGATGATCTTCAATCGGACGGCAATGGCGATCTCAGCGAGCTGTGCCGCGTCGGAGGTGCGCTCGTAGGTTGGCCGACACGGCCTAAGCGCGACCTCCGCGCCGCCGAGAATGGGGCTGGTCACCGTCTGTCCTCCCGGTTTGAATATTTATTCAATTTCGATTGGCTATTCAAACGAGATCCCGATCGCGTGTCAAGCGGTACCTGACGCAAGGCCGCCCCCGCGGAAGCGGGGGAAGGGGGCCTGTGCTCACCCAGGGTTCGGCCCCTGGCCGCTCGGACCGGAAGCGTTTAGAGGGGGCAGCCGGCCGGGAGCCGGAGAGAAGGCAGGGACAGGAGCCATGAGCGCGCGTCAGGACGCCGATCGACTGGACAGCATCGCCGACGCCGTCGCGGCCATTCGGGCGGGCGAGCTGGTCGTCGTGGTCGACGATACGGATCGGGAGAACGAGGGCGATCTTATCATGGCCGCCGCGCCGGCCACGGCCGAGCGCATGGCCTTCATGATCCGCCATACGAGCGGAATTATTTGCGCGCCGATGGGCAGCGAGCGGGCCGAACGGCTGCATCTTCCGCCCATGGTGGCCAACAACCTCGATCCGCTCCGCACTGCCTTCACGGTCAGCGTCGATTACCGGGTCGGGCTGACCACCGGCATCTCGGCCGAGGAGCGGGCCAACACGGTCAGGGCTCTGGCGCTGGCCGAGGCGCAGCCGCGCGATTTCCTGCGGCCCGGCCACGTGTTTCCCCTCATCGCCCGGGCGGGAGGCGTGCTCACGCGCTCCGGTCACACGGAGGCTGCCATCGACCTTGCGGAGATGGCCGGCCTACCGGACGTGGCCGTGCTCGCCGAGGTGGTCAACGACGACGGCACGGTCAAGCGCTTGGCGGATCTCATGCGCTTCGCGCGGGAACACGGCCTGCGCATCATCTCGATCGAGGACCTGATTGCCGACCGGCTCAAGAACAAGAAGCTCATCCACCGCCTGCATCAAGAACAGCGGATCATCGATGGAATGGAGGCGACGCTTCACGTCTACGGCGTGGACGGCGATGAGCCATCGCAACATGTAGCCGTCACCTTCGGGGCGATCGGCGATGGACGCAACGTACCCTGCCGGATCCAGCAGGAGGACGTGATCGCCAGCATGCTGGGCAGCGGTCGCGAAGGATGGGACATCGCGCTCCGTCAGTTCAGGGCACAGGGACGAGGCCTGTTCGTTCTGTTGCGACGGCCTAGCGTTCTCGCCTCGTCGAGCGGGCAGGAGCGGCTGGACGGCGCGGGAGAGCATCACGAGAGTGCACAGGCGCGCAAGAAGCGTTGGCTCGACATCGGCGTCGGCGCTCAGATCCTCAGGGATCTCGGCATCAGCTCGATCAATCTGATCGCCGCAAAGGACAAGGCCTATGTCGGATTATCCGGCTACGGCATCGACATTGTCGGCCGATACTGGCCGGACTGAGGCCCTGTTGCAGAACGGGTGGGCAAGCTTAAGCTTTGGATGAGCGGCAAGGGCCGGGACAGTGCCCGATACAAATTCCAGCACGGCACTTCCGGAATTCGTGTCACAAGCCAGCGCGGCACTTGGGCGAACTCGATTTCCGCGTCGCGAAGCGATCAGTCGGCGACGATATTGCCGGTCAGGTCCCAATCCGCACTGCCGCGCTCGATCGGGCGGTGTGGGGAGTAGGCCTTTCACCGGCGTGAGCGCGTCAAGGCAGGCCTCGATCCGCTCTCACCGGTGAACACAACGCTCGGCAGAGGAGCGACGACGGCTTCGCTGTTCTGCTCGTCAGGATTCCACCTCCACATTGGAGACGGATGCTTCACCCTGTCTGATTTGCTTCTGACCCTTCTGCAGCTTGCTGGCTTCGATCATCTCGTCGTCGCGCACCAGGGCATTGGCCAGCATCATGAGAAACGGGGCAATCCCACTCCCGTTTCGTCGGGCCTTTGCGGACGCCGAAGCGCGATCTGGCATCCTCTAACGTTCCATAACATAACTTATGCGAATGATGAGGCAAGCGCCTACTCAAAACGGGGTGTCAGCGAAGGGAGAATCCGGCATCGATCCGCTACCGAGGAGCAACGGCGAAAACCTGATGTTCGGCACTTCTGGCGAGGATGCCCGTGAACCCGGTCTTCCGGTCGTCGTCTCCGGGACGGAAGATCGACGCGCAGGTGGAGCGCGACCTCGGCCCTTTCCGGGAAGCGGTGAAGCTGCCGGTGACGATCCCGGGCATCAGTGACCTCACCGCGCAGGTGATCCTCTCCGAGATCGGCCCCGACATGAGCCGCTTCCCGACCGCCGGCCATCTGATCTCCTGGGCCGGGCTGTGCCCGAGGAACGACGAGGGTGCGGGCAAGCGGCGCTCGACGCGGCTGCGCAAGGGCGCGCCCTGGCTCAAGACCGCGCTGGTCCAGGCGGCCTGGGCCGGGATGCGCAAGAAGGCGAGCGACGTCAGGGCGCAGTTCCAGCGTCTGCGCGGCCGGCGCGGTCCCAAGAAGGCGATCTGCGCGGTCGCTGCCTCTCTGCTGACGGCGATCTACCACATGTGCAAGACCGGCACGGCTTACGTCGATCCCGGACACAACCACGGCCATAAAGCTGCCCCGACGATCCGCGCCAAGGCGCTCGTCCGGCAGATCGAGCGCCTCGGATTTGCGTGCGAACTCAAGCCTGTAGAGCCTGTTTCAATTTAGAGGTGCCCGCGAACCGGAGGAAGGATCACGCACGATCATACCCATCTCTGCGGCCAAGCCTCGGCTGCCTGACCCAAGACAAACAGCCCATGAAACCCTGCGCGGTTCAGTTGATTCGGGCGACCGGCTCGGCCAGTCCGTACCGTGGCCCGGCCTGCCGGGGTGCGGAGGGTGCAGGATGATCGTTGTTACGGGAGCCGCCGGCTTCATCGGATCGAACGTGGTCGCATCGCTCAACGAGCGGGGCATCGAGGATGTTCTCGTCTGCGACCGCCTCGGCTCGGATGGCCGCTGGCGCAACCTGCGCGACCGGGCGGTCGCCGCCTTCGTCGCCCCCGAGGAACTGTTCGAGCGGCTGCGCGGGCGCCGCGACATCGAGCAGGTCATCCATCTGGGCGCGGTCGCCTCGACGCTGGAGACGGATGCGGATCGGGTCATGGCGGAGAACTACCACTTCAGCCTGCGGCTGATCGATTGGTGCACCGAGGCTGCGGTGCCGATCGTCTACGCCTCCTCGGCCGCGACCTACGGCGACGGCGCGCAGGGCTTCGACGACGATCCCGCGCTCGCCGCCCTGCGGCGCCTGCGCCCGCTCAATCTCTATGCCTGGAGCAAGCATCAACTCGACCTCGCCATGGCCCGGCGGCGCGAGACGGGAGCCCCGCTGCCGCCGCGCTGTATCGGGTTGAAGTTCTTCAACGTGTTCGGCCCGAACGAGTACCACAAGGGCGCCATGGCGAGCCTCGTGACCCAGGTCCATCCCCAGGTGCGCGCGGGCGAGACGATCTCGCTCTTTGCCAGCCATCGGCCGACCATCCCGGATGGTGGCCAGCGGCGCGACTTCGTTCCGGTCGCCTATGCGGTCGACGTCCTGCTGTGGCTGATGGAGGGTCCGGTCCGGCAGGGCTTGTTCAACGTCGGGACCGGTCGCGCCCGCAGCTTCGCCGATCTCGCCCGGGCCGTCTTCGCGGCGGAGGGCAAGCGTGAGGCGATCGCCTATCGGCCGATGCCCGAGGCCCTGCGGGACGTCTACCAGTACGTGACCGAAGCCTCGACCGGGCGGCTGCGCGCCGCGGGCTGGAGCGGGCAGGCGCCAACGCTGGAGGACAGCGTGAGCGATTACGTGGCGTCGTATCTGCGTCCGCTCCGCTACCGCTGACGCCGATGGGAGGCCGACTGCTTCTTCCCGGTGCGGCGGCATGGTAGGGCCCGGCATCCCGTTTCGCCGGAACCGGCGCGCGATACGGACGCTGCACCCGGACTTTCGCCACGTTTCCAGCCGCCGACGCGCACCGCATGAAGACAGCTCTGATCACCGGCGTCACCGGCCAGGACGGCGCCTATCTGGCCCAGCTCCTCCTCGAGAAGGGCTACGCCGTTCACGGCCTCGTGCGCCGCTCCAGCAGCATGGACATCAACGATGCCCGCCTCCGCTGGCTCGGCATCGCCGACGCGGTGCAGCTCGTCGACGGCGACGTGACCGACCTGTCGAGCCTCCTCCGCGCGGTCCGGACGGTGCGGCCGGACGAAGTCTACAACCTCGCGGCGCAATCCTTCGTGATGACCTCGTGGCAGCAGCCCCTGCTCACCGGCGGCGTGACCGCCCTCGGCTGCGTCGGCGTGCTGGAGGCGGTGCGGACCGAGCGGCCGGAGGCGCGGATCTGCCAACCCTCCTCCTCGGAGATGTTCGGCCGCGTTCGCGAGTCGCCGCAGACCGAGACGACGCCGTTCTATCCACGCTCGCCTTACGCGGCGGCCAAGGTCTACGCGCACTGGATGACCGTGAACTACCGCGAGAGCTTCGGCCTGCATGCATCGAGCGGGATTCTGTTCAATCACGAGAGCCCGCTGCGCGGAATCCAGTTCGTCACCCGGAAGGTCACGGACGCGGTGGCACGGATCAAGCTCGGCCTGGCGACCGAGCTGCGGCTCGGCAACATCGATGCCGCGCGCGACTGGGGGCACGCGCGCGATTACGTGAGGGCCATGTGGCTGATGCTGCAGCAGGACGTCCCCGACGACTACGTGATTGCCACGGGGCGGATCTTCACCGTGCGGGAGATGTGCAGGATCGCTTTCGACTGTGCCGGCCTCGACATGGAGCGCCACCTCGTGATCGACCCGGTTCTGTTCCGGCCCGCCGAGGTCGACGCCCTGCAGGGCGACGCATCCAAGGCCCGGACCCGGCTCGGCTGGAAGCCCGAGGTCACGCTCGAGGCGACGATCCACGAGATGGTCGAGGCGGACCTGCGGCGCCTGTCGGGCGAAGCGCAGGCTCCGTCTTCGTGGCCGGATCCGGCCCGTCCCGGCGCAGGGTGACATGAAGCGGAGCGCGAGACCGTCCGCACGGGTACGATCTGGATCAGGCCTGGATCCTCAAGGAACCGTTTGCACGGTTCGGACATGCATGACGGTCGCCCGCTATGACCGCGCCGACCCGCGATCGGCGAGAATCCGATCGAAATACGCGACCGTCTTCTCGATGCCTTGGCGCAGGGCCACGGTCGGCTCCCATTCGAGGATCTCCCTGGCCCTGGTGATGTCGGGGCAGCGCTGCTTGGGGTCGTCCGGCGGCAGCGGGAGGTGGACCAGCGTCGAGGACGACCCGGTGACGTCGAGCACGATCTGCGCCATTTGCCGGATCGTGCACTCGCTCGGATTGCCGATGTTGATCGGGCCGGTGATCTCCGGGCCGGTCCGCATCATCCGCATCATCGCCTCGATCAGATCGTCGACGTAGCAGAACGAGCGCGTCTGCTGGCCGTCGCCGTAGAGCGTGATGCTCTCGCCGCGCAGGGCCTGCACGATCAGGTTCGACACCACGCGCCCGTCATTCGGGTGCATGCGCGGACCGTAGGTGTTGAAGATGCGCACGACCTTGATCGCCAGTCCATGCTGGCGATGGTAGTCGAAGAACAGGGTCTCGGCGCAGCGCTTGCCCTCGTCGTAGCACGAGCGCAAGCCGATCGGGTTCACGCGCCCCCGGTATTCCTCCGGCTGAGGATGCACCTCGGGGTCTCCGTAGACCTCCGAGGTCGAGGCCTGGAGCACCCTCGCGTCGTTTCGCCTGGCCAGGTCCAGCATGTTGATCGCCCCGAGAATGCTGGTCTTCGTGGTCCGTACGGGATCACGCTGGTAATGGATCGGCGAGGCGGGGCATGCCAGATTGTAGATCTCGTCGACATCGACCGAAAGCGGCTCCGTCACATCGTGATGCATGAGCGTGAAGCCTGGTTCCGACAGCAGGGTATCCAGGTTGTCGCGCGCGCCGGTGATGAAATTGTCGACACACAGAACGTCATGTCCTTGGGCCGTCAGCCGCTCGCAGAGGTGGGATCCCAGGAATCCGGCGCCACCGGCAACCATGATCTTTTTGCGACTCTTGCGATGCATCGACGTGATCCTTGCCGAGTAGCCTTGATCCGAGCATGGCGCCGTTGCCTGCGGCGGGAAGCCGGAACGGGGTTCAGCCTCGCTTCCGGGCGAGTGGCAGCGCCCTTTCATCCCGGATCTCCGGCCGCTATCAAGCGCGACATGACTCGGAGGATGATGGAACGGAGCGGGCAGCGGTGACGACTTTCCCGAACGCGACCGCTGCGTCGCGGCAGATCCTCGTGGTCGGCGATGCGATGATCGACCGCTACGTCTACGGTGAGGTCACCCGCATCTCGCCCGAGGCACCGGTGCCGGTCCTCCTGACCCGCGATTCCACGGTGCGGGCGGGCGGAGCCGCGAACGTGGCGGCCAACATCGCGGCCATGGGCGGGACGTGCGAGCTCCTCGCTGTGGTCGGGGACGACGATCGTCACCGGGAGCTGGCCGACCTCCTCGCCGTCCCCGGACTGACGACCGACCTCGTGGTCGGCCGGACCGGCGTGACCACCGAGAAGACGCGTATCGTCTCCGGGCGGCAGCACCAGATCGCCCGGGTCGACCGGGAGGGCGGGGTCGACCCCGAGACCCTCGCCGAACTGGAGCGTCGCTTCGCCCTGGCGCTCGACCGGGTCGGGATGGTGGTGCTGTCCGATTACGGCAAGGGCGTCCTGGAGCCGATCGCCCGGCTCATCGCCCTCGCGCGGGCAAGGGGCGTGCGGGTGCTGGTGGATCCGAAGACGGCCGGAGCCGAGCGCTACCGCGGCACCCACGTGCTCAAGCCGAACGGCGCCGAGTACCGGCTCCTGTTCGGTGCCTGCTCGGACGCGGATCTGCCGGCCCACGCGCTGGCGGCGATCCGGACGCATGGAATCGACCACCTCGTGCTCACGAACGGTCCGGCCGGCATGATCACGGTCTCGGCGGACGGACGGGTGCGCCGCCATCCGACCCGGGCACTGGAGGTCTACGACGTGTCGGGGGCGGGCGACACCGTGCTCGCGGCGCTCGCCGTCGCGTTCTGCGCGGGCGAGGAGCTCGACCGCGCGGTGGATCTCGCCAATATCGCGGCGGGCATCGCCGTCTCGCATGCGGGCACCTACGTCGTCACCGCCCGCGACATCGCCGGGCGGCTGGGCGGGAGCGACCTGAGCGGCAGCGGGCTGCCCGGTATCCCGGTACCGATGACGCTCGAGGCGACCCTGGACCGGGTCCGGCGCTGCCGCGCGGCCGGGGGGCGGGTCGTCTTCACCAACGGGTGCTTCGACATCCTGCATCCCGGCCACGTGCGCATGCTGCGGGCAGCCCGCGCCGAGGGCGACCTCCTGGTCGTGGGAGTGAACAGCGACGCCTCCGTCGCGCGGTTGAAAGGTCCCGAGCGCCCGGTCAACACCCTGGCCGACCGCGCCGAGGTGCTGGCCGCCCTCGCCGCGGTCGACTGCGTCGTGGGCTTCGAGGAGGACACGCCGCGCGCCCTCGTCGCCCGGATCGCGCCGGACGTCCTGGTGAAAGGCGGCGACTACGCCGGCAGCGACATCGTCGGCGCCGATATCGTGCGGGCGCGGGGCGGGCGCGTCGTCACCACCGTCTTCCACGCGGGGCATTCCTCGACCGCCACGATGGAGCGGATCAGGACCTGACCCCAAGGCTCCCTCACGCAAGGCTCCCTCACGCAAGGCTCCCTCACAGCAGGATCGGGCTGTGCCAGGGATCGTAGGCGACGAGGCCGCCACGGCTCCGGTCCGGACGCCAGCACGTGGCACGGGGGTTCAGAAGGGCCGCCGTGCCCGAGAAGGTGCTGTTCGAGGTCGCCAGCCGGTCGGCCAGGCAGAGCGCATGGAAATCGGGAAAGAACTCGGCGCCGTCCGGTCCCGCCGGCAGATCGCTTGCGGTGAGGGGCCGGTAGACGGCGAAGGCCTGGGCGAGGCCGGGCGCGTCGGTGGCGAGATAGAGGACCGGACGGTCGAGAGAAGGCCAGAGTGCGTCGAGCCAGTGCAGGTACCAGACCTCCGGTGCGATCCAGAAACGGCCCCAGCCGTAATCGCCGCGTCGCAGGTGGATCGCCACCAGCGTCCCGCCCGAGAGGCGCCGGCCGATCGCCTCGGCCAGGGCGCGCAGGTTCCGGCCGGGTGCGAAGAGGGCCCGGAACCGATCCCGATCCCCGGCCCAGCCGCCGGGATCGCCGCAGAAATAGCCGGCGACGTCCTGTTCGGCATAGGCGCCGTCCCGGTCCGCCGCGAGGGCCGCGGCATCCCCGGCCCGGTGCGGCAGGATCGGCCCGAGGGGTGGGTCGTCCCGGTCGAACAGGTGCTGCCCGAGCCAGGGCGGCGTCTCGAGCACGAGGCCGTGCCGCTGCGCATAGAGGCGCGGGAAGCCGTACTGGAGGATCTGGTTGCCGAACCGTCCGTCGAGCCCGAGCCGCCCCACGGCGAGGCGCCGGCCCTGCGGGCCGGGCCGGGCCGGCGCCGGGGGCGCGCCCCAGCGCGCGGCGAGCCGGAGCATCGCCCGGCGGGTGAAGGCCTCGCCATAGGCCGGGTTGCACCGGGCGGCCCGATCCCAGGCGACGAGGGCCGCCTCCGGCCGTGCCGTCGCCTCTTGGGCGCGCGCCCGGAGAGCGTGCGCCTCGTAGCTGGCCGGATCGAGGAGCAGGACGCGCCGGACGCGGGAGGCCGCCGCCGCGGCGTCGCCGCAGGAGAGGCTGATCTCGGCCTGCGCGAGGGCGATGTCGGTGCGGCCGGGCGCGAGCCGGTCCGCCCGCGCGAGCCAGGACGCCGCCCGCTCCGGCGCGCCGAGACGCGCCTCGGCCCGGCCGAGATGCAGCAGGCTCGCGGCGAGGTCGGGCTGGAGCAGCAGGGCGCGCCGGGTGGCGCGCCGGGCGCCGGCGGCCTCGCCGCTCTCCATCAGCAGGCTGCCGATATTCGAGACCGCGGCCGCGGTGGCCGGCGCGAGCGATGCGGTGCGCCGGAAGGCGCGCAGGGCCTGCTCCGTCTCCTGCGACCGGTAGGCATCGAGGCCGCGGGCGAACCACGTCGCCGCGTCGGCGGGCTCGCGGACGAGGGCACGCCGCAAGGCGGCGGCGGCCGGCCGGCCCGAAGCCGCGAGGGTTCGGGCAAGGGCCCGATCGAGCCGCCCGTCATCCGGCCCCAGGGGCGCGGCCGCCCGCAGAAGCGCTTCGGCCCGCGCCGCCTCGCCGCGACCGAGCCAGAGATCCGCCAGGTCCTCGACGCCCGCGGGCGCACCCGCCGGCGCGTCGAGCAGCCGGCGCAGGAGGGCATCGGCCGTCCCGGAGGCGGTGGCCCCGCGCCGCCTGTCGCGTCCGAGAGCGTAGAGACGCCGCTCGGTCAGCAGGCCGATCGCCTGGAAGCGCGGATCCGGCCGCGCGCCGGCGCCGGGCGGGCGCCCGCTCGTCATCGCTGCGCGCTGCCGGTCGAAGGCGTTGCCGGGCCGCAACGTGTAGCGGACCGTGCGGGTCGAGACCTGCACGCCCGTGAACAGGGCGTGCAGGACGCGGCTGTAGCCGACGTCTTCCGCGACCGCCGGCCGGAACGGGGGCTCGTCGGGAAAGCCGCCGGTCGCGCGGTGGCAGGCCCGGCGGACGGCGATGTTGCAGGGATAGGTCCGCTCCGAGGCCTCGCGCCAGACCGGCGTGATCTCGGCATCGATGGCGTCGAAGACGATGCCGGTGCGGACGAAGCCCGCATCCGGCCGGTTCTCCAGGACCGTCAGGGTGACGAGGAGATGGTCGGCGAGGAACGTGTCGTCGGCATCGAGAAACCACAGCACCTCCCCCCTCCCCCCGGCCGCGCCGAGGTTGCGCGCCGCGCCGGCGCCCCCGTTCCGGCTCAGCACGGTGAGGGCGAGGCTCTGGTCCGGGTTGGCCCGGGCCCAGCGGAGCACCGCGCCGGCCGTGTCGTCGGGCGACGCGTCGTCCACGACGCAGACATGGATTCCGGCCTCCGCCCGGCCGGGCGCGGCGCGCAGCCGCGCGACCGCGCCCGCCACGCTGTCGAGGGCGCGCCCGATCGTGGCCTCGGCCCGGAACGCCGGGATGACCACGGTGCCGAGACAGGCCTCCTCGCGGGCCCGCGCGGCGAGCCCGTCGACGGCGACGTCGAGCCCGCCCGCGTCCGGCGGCAGCAATGCCCGCAGGCGGGCCGCCTCCGCATCCTCGCCGCGGATGAACCGGACGGTGGCGAGCAGGCGGGCGAGGTCGCCCTCGACCGGCACGATCTCGGCGGTCCGGGCGAGCTGGTCGAGCGCCTGGTCGATCGCACCTTTGTTGATCAGGTCGACGGCCGCGTTCAGGGCGAGGTGGAGCGCACCGTCGCTCTGCCGGCGGACGATCTCCCGGTTGCCGTGCAGGCGGTGCGCCCGCGCGAACAGGCGGAGGGCGCGCAGGCCATCCCCCTTCTCGCGGGCGGCGAGACCGAGGTATTGCAGGGCGGTCGCGTCGGCCGGATCGAGAAGCAGGTCGCGCGCCTTTGCCGCCGGATCGAGGTCCATGTCGCCAATCGCCTTCGGGGCCGCCACCGTGCGGTCCCCCCTTCGCTTCGCCCCGCCTGCGGCACCCGGCCGTCCGGACGGGTCCTGCGGGCGCGGCTCTAGCATGTTTCGGGCGCGCGGGACGACGGGCGGCCGGTGATGCGGGTCGCCTTCGTCGATCCGGGCGCGATGGCCTATACGCCTGCGACGCCCGAAGCCGCGCCCCTCGGCGGCTCGCAATCCGCCCTCTGCCATCTCGCCGTGCAGCTCGCGCGCGACGGGCTCGACGTGACCGTGGCGACGGCGACCGACCGGCCCGGACATGTGCACGGCGTGCGGGTGCTCTCGACCCGGGCCCTGTCCCCCGCGGATCTCTCCGGCGTTTCGGTCGTGGTCGTGCTCAACGGCACCGACGCATCCCTGCTCGCGACCTTGCGCGCCCGGCTCGGCACCGCCGTGCGGCTGATCCTGTGGACGCAGCACGCGGCCGACGAGCCGGCGATGCGCGGGCTGCACGACCCGGCCCAGCGCACGGGCTGGAACGCCTTCGCGTTCGTCAGCGACTGGCAGCGGCAGGCCTATCTCACCCGTTTCGGCCTGCCGCCGGAGCGCTGCCGCACCCTGCGCAACGCCGTGGCCCCGGCCTTCGCCGCGAGGCCGGAGAGCGAGCGGGATCTCGCGGCGCGGCCGTGGCCCCCGATCCTCGCCTATACCAGCACCCCCTATCGCGGCCTCGACGTGCTCCTCGACAGCCTGCCGCGCATCCGCGCCGCCCTGCCGGGCACGGTCCTGCGCATCTATGCGAGCCTCGCCACCTATCAGATCACCGGCGAGGCCGATCCCTACCAGACCCTGTATGCGCGCTGCCGGACCGCCGAGGGCGTCGATTACCGCGGCGCGGTCCCGCAGGGAGATCTTGCGGAGGAGCTGCGCGACGTCACCGCCCTCGCCTACCTGAATCGCTTCCCCGAGACCTCCTGCATCGCCGTGATGGAGGCGCTCGCGGCGGGCTGCCTCACGGTGACGAGCCGGCTCGGCGCGCTGCCCGAGACCGGCATGGGGTTTGCCCATCTGACGCCGGTCCCCGACGACCCGGCCGCCCATGCCGCGCTCTACGCGGAGCGCATGGTGGCGGTCCTGTCGCGGCGGAGGGACGACCCGGCCGGCACCGCGCGCCGGCAGCGCGAGCAGGCGGAGCAGATCCTGGCGACGGCGACCTGGCCGGTGCGCGCCGCCGCCTGGGCGGCCTGGTTCCGCGAACTCGCCGGCGAAAAGGGGGATGCGCCCGAGCACGGCGACCCGGACCATGCCGGCCGTCTGGCGGCCCGCCGGGTCGCCGACGACCCGGCCGAGGCGGGGGCGGTGCTGGCGCTCGCCCGCGCCGACCTGGCGGCGGCGCGCTGGGCGGCGGGCGCGCGGCGCCTGCGGCGCGCCGCGGCCCTCGGCGCGCGGATCGACCGGGACCTCGCGCCGCTCGGCCGGGCGATCGCCGAGGGGATCGACGGCACGCCGCTGCCCGAGCGCGCGGACGCCCTCGAGCAGATCGACGGGATCGCCGGCCTCGGGGGCGCGGCGGACCTCGCCCGCGCCCTGATGCGGGAGGCCGCCCGCCCCGGTGACCATGCCACCGTCCTGCGCGCAGGGAGGATCCTGATCCGGCACCGGCCCGGCGAGGCCGGCCCGCACCTCGCGGTCGCCTGGGCGCAGAGCGCCCTCGGCCGGCACGACGAGGCCCTGGCGCAACTCGACCGCGCCCTCGCGCTCGGACCCGCGGACCTCGTCGCCGAGCCCGGGACCCGCGCTCTCGCGGCGGGCTGCATCGCGGCCGCCGAGGCGGACCTCGCCCGCACGGGGCTCGGTGACGAGGCCGTCTCCGGGGCTCCGGGCCGGGCCGCGATCGTCGACCGGCTCCGCCGCCTCGCCGGCCTCGTCGGCGCGCTCGGCGACGATCCGGGCCTGCTCGCGGAGACCGCCGAGGCCGTCGCGGAGGCGGCCGATCCGGGAACGGCCGCCTCCCTCCTGGCCGGCGGCCTCGGCCGGCGGCGCCTGCGTCTCGGCGAGCCCGATGCGGCGCTGCCGCTCCTGCGGCGCGCAGGCGCGGCCGGCGGTGCCGCGGTGGCCGAGGCGCGGGTCGCCGCGGGTCTGGCCCAGGCGCAGTTCCAGATGCTCGACGCGCTGGAGACCCTGCTGCAGGCGGGCCAGCGGGGCCAGGCGGGGCCGGGCTGGCGCGCCGAGGCCGCCCGGCTGATCGCGACGGTCGACGGGATGCTCGACCTCGACCCCATCGGCGAGGATATCCGCAGCCGGGTCTGGGGAACCCTGCGGGGCTTCTCGGCCTGGCTCGGCTTCACGGCGGAACCGCACGTGGCGCGCCCGGCGCCCCCGGCCGGGCGCCGGGTCTACGATTGCTTCTCGTTCAACGACGAACTCGACATGCTGGAACTGCGTCTCGCCGAGATGGGGCCGGCCGTCGACCGCTTCGTCCTCGTCGAGGCGCGCCACACCCATGCCGGCCTGCAAAAGCCCCTGCACTTCGCCGAGAACCGGGCCCGCTTCGCCGCCCATGCCGACCGCATCGTGCACGTGGTGGTGGAGGACGATCCGGGCGGCTTCGCATGGCGGCGCGAGGCGCATCAGCGCGACGCCATCGCCCGGGGCCTCGCCGGGGCGGATCCCGACGACCTCGTCCTCGTCAGCGACGTGGACGAGATCCTGCGGCCCGAGGTGGTGGCGGCCCTGCGCACGGCTCCCGGGGACCTGTTCGCCCCGCGCCTCGCCATGCGCCTGTACTTCCTCGACCTCGCCGCCGCCGAGCCGTGGCTCTCGGTCGCGGCGGCGCCCTGGTCGCTGATCCGCCGGATCGGGCCGAACCATGCCCGCTACCTCGTCAAGCAGGGGCTCGGCCGGCCGGTGGCGGAGGCCGGCTGGCACTTCACCTGGATCGGCGGGATCGAGCGCTTCGAGGCGAAGATGCGGGCCTATGCCCATCGGGAGATGGCCGTCGGGTTCGATCGCGACACGGCCGCCAACCGCGCCCGCCTCGCCCGGTTCTACGCCGACGGACGGCCCTCGGCCGGGCTCGTCCCGGGCATGTGGCGCGACCTCGCCCGGGTGCCGGTGGATGCCGGCTTCCCGGCGAGCGTGCGGGCGGATCTCGACCGGTACCGGCGGCGCGGCTGGCTGTGCCCGCGGGAGGCAGGGTCGTGACGCAGGCCGCCCGGCGCGCCCGCGACGCCGTCCTCGACGCCGCCCGCGCGCATGCGTCGGCCGGCCGCCTCGACGCGGCCCGCACCGCCTGCCAAGCCGTCCTCGCGGCCGATCCGCATTGCGCCGAGGCGACCGGCCTGCTCGGGAACCTGGACGCGGCCCTCGCCCGGCAGGCGCGGTCGCGGGACCGATCGACGGCCCTCCCCTCGCCGGAAGCGGTGACGGCCGAGCCCCCGGCGCCGAGCGACCGCGCCTCGCCCGCTCCGGACCGCGGGGACGAGACCGACGCCGTGATCGTGCTGCGCCGCCGTCTCGCCCTGTCGCCGGATGACGGGAA
Organism: Methylobacterium sp. SyP6R; assembly: GCF_019216885.1. Lineage (NCBI taxonomy): Bacteria > Pseudomonadati > Pseudomonadota > Alphaproteobacteria > Hyphomicrobiales > Methylobacteriaceae > Methylobacterium > Methylobacterium synurae. The sequence goes on from NZ_JAAQRC020000002.1 coordinate 223,465, forward strand.
AGCCCGCCTCGACCTCGTCGAGGCGCTGATGCGGGCGGGACGCCCCGCCGAGGCCGAGCCGGAACTCGCCGCCTTCGTCCGGCGCTACCCGGAGGATTGGCGCAGCCCGAGCAACCTGGGCATCCTGCGCAAGACCCTCGGACGCCACGCCGCGGCCGAGGCCGCCCTTCGCCGGGCCCTCGTGCTCATGCCGTCCGATCCGGCGCTCCTCGGCAATGCGGGCTCCGTCCTCGCCCGGATGCCGGGCCGGGAAGCGGAGGCCGAGCTGTGGCTGCGCCGGGCGGCGGCGCTCGGTGGCGACGCGCCCCGGGGCCTCGTCGATGTGGCCGGCTTCCTCGCCGGACAGGGGCGCGATGGCGAGGCCGAGGCGCTCTGCCGGGCGGTCCTCTCCCGGGATCCGGACCATGCCCCGGCCCATCTCGTCCTGGCCTTCGTCCAGCTCGCCCGCGGGGCGCTGGAGGCGGGCTTCCGGACCTACGAGTGGCGCCGGCGCCTGCCGGGGTGGGAGGCCGGCCGGGCATCGGAGGCGCCGGACTGGACCGGCGACGATCCGGCAGGCCGCACGATCCTGATCCGCGAGGAGCAGGGCCTCGGCGACGCGATCCAGTTCGTCCGCTACGCTCGGGCCCTGCGGCGGCGCGGCGCGCGGGTGATCGCCGCCTGCGGACCGGCCCTGCGGCGCCTGTTCTCGACGATGCCGGATCTCGAGGCCGTGACCGGCCTCGACGGCGCGGCACCGCCCCACGACGCGCAGGCGCCCCTGCTCAGCCTGCCCCATCTCCTCGGGCCGGAGGCCGGCACGACCCCCGGCATCGTGCCCTATCTGGGCGTCGAGCCGGCCCTCGCGGCCCGCTGGCGCGCCCGGCTCGCCACCGGGTCCGTGCCCGGCCGGCCCTTCCGGGTCGGCCTCGTCTGGGCGGGGAGCCCCGGGCATCCGGACGACGCGCGCCGCTCGCCCGGCCTCGCGGCGCTGGCGGACCTGCTCGACGTGCCGGGCGTGCAGACGGTGGTGCTGCAGGCCGGGCCGGGCCGCACCGATCTCGGGCAGGTGCCGCTGCCGCCGGATTGCCTCGATCTCGGGCCCGACCTCGCCGATCTCGCCGACACCGCGGCCGCGATGGCGGCGCTCGACCTCGTGATCACCTGCTGCACCGCGCCCGCCCACCTCGCGGGCGCACTCGGCTGCCCGGTCTGGAACCTCGTCGCCTTCGCACCCGACTGGCGCTGGGGCAGGCAGGGCGAGACGACGCCCTGGTACCCGACCATGCGCCTGTTCCGTCAACCGCGGCCCGGCGCCTGGGCACCCGTCGCGGCGGAGGTCCGGGCCGCCCTCGCGGCCGCGGCGACACCCGGTGCGCCGCCGCTGCGGGACCTGCGGCCGGAGCCCGGCTCCGAGGCGGAGAGGCACGAAACACGGGACGGGCGCGTCGCGGAGGAGCTGCGCCCGAACGATCAGCGCGCCGATGACCGATGCTCCGACGACCAACTTCTGGCGCAGGCAGAAGCGGCCCTGGCGTCCGACCCGGCCGATCCCGGTGCCCTGAGCGTCCTCGGCGTGCTGCAGCGCCGGGCCGGGCGCCACGAGGCCGCCATCGCCTTCCATCGGCGTGCCCTGGAGCGGGCGCCGGAGCGCGCCGCGATCTGGTCCAACCTCGGCAACGCCCTGCGCGATGGCGGGCGGCTCGACGAGGCGGCGGCGGCGCACAAGCAGGCGCTCCGCCTCGCCCCGGTGGACCCGACCCTGATCTTCAACGCCGCCATCACCCTGCGCCAGTCCGGCGCCTTCACGGACGCGCTGGCGCTGCTGGAGCGCGCGGCCGCCCTCGCGCCCGCGACGGCGGACCTGATCTGGGAGCGCGCGCTCGCACGGCTCCAGATCGGCGACTACGAGGGAGGCCTGCGCGACTACGAGGCGCGCTTCGGCATTCCGACCTATCGCAACCGCATCCTGCACGGCCCCCGCTGGGACGGCGGCGACCTGGCCGGCCGCACCCTCCTGATCACGGTGGAACAGGGATTCGGCGATGCCCTCCTGGCGGCGCGCTACGTGCCGCTGGTGGCCGAGCGCGGCGGGCGCGTGATCCTCGAATGCCATCCCGAGCTGTGCCGGATCCTCGCCGGCCTGCCGGTGGCGGCGCTCGTCGATCCCGGCGCCCGGCATCCGGCCTTCGACGTCCAGATCTCGCAGATGAGCCTCGCCGGGCTGTTCGGAACGCGGGCCGGGACGGTGCCGCCTCCCGTCCGCCCGACCCTGCCGGAGGCGGCGCAGCGCAAGGCCCATTCCCTGCTCGGGCCTGCCGACGGCACCTTCCGGGTCGGGATCGTCTGGTCGGGGCGGGAGAGCTTCGGCGAGAACCACCTGCGGGCGACCCGGCTCGCCCCCTTCCTGCGCTTTTCCGAGATTCCGGGCGTGCGCCTCTACAGCCTGCAGAAGGGCGGGCCAGCGGCCGAGCTGGACGGCGCCCTCGCACGCCTCGTCACGCCCCTCGGCCCTCATCTCGACGATTTCGCCGACACCGCCGCCGTGGTCGCGCGCCTCGACCTCGTGGTGATGACCGACAGCGCCGTCGCCCATCTGGCGGGCGCCCTCGGGCGTCCGGTCTGGAACCTCGTGCAGCACGTGCCCTACTGGATCTACGGCCATTCCGGCGACGCGACGCCCTGGTACCCGACGATGCGCCTGTTCCGGCAGGGGCGCGACCGGGCCTGGGAGCCGGTCTTCGCCCGGGCCGCCGACGCCCTGCGCCGGCTGGCCTCCGACCGTCTGCCCTGATACGTCCCGGGCCCCGGGCCGCGACGGGGATCGAACCTCCCGCGCGGGAGCGGCGCCGATCGCGTTGCAATCGTGCGCGGCGCTAGGTAATTGATTTTTCCGCATTTTCCGAGACGGACCGGTCTCCGCCGCGTCGGGAAATGCGACAGGCACGTCCGGAGGAGGGTGGCCGTGGACTACTTCAGGATGGTCGAGGACAGCTGGGAGCTGAGCGACGCGATCCGCGACTACGTGAGCAAGGCCGGCCGCGAGGTCCCGTTCCCGGAGCTGTGGGAGAAGATCCTCGCCCCCTCTCCCCTGGTCGACCAGGCCCGCACCCTCGGCGAGGAGGGCGTCGCCAAGGGCCGCATCTTCCTGAACTCGCCCTACGGCCTGCAATTCCGGGCCGACCACAAGGATTGGATCCCGTTCCGGCACGGGCCGGTCGATCTCTCCGCCGAGCCCCTGCCCTGAGGGCGCGCCCGTGACCGGCCGGGCCCTGTTCGACGCGGGGCTCGCCCGACACCGGGTCGGCGCCCCGACGGAAGCCGCCACCCGCTACCGCCATGCCCTCGCCGCCGAGCCCGGCCTGCCCGAGGCCTGGCACATGCTCGGGGTGGCGACGGCGCAGGCGGGACGGCTCGACCCGGGCCTCGACTGGATCGGCCGGGCGCTGCGGCTCGCGCCCGGCCTCGTCGAGGCGCGGCAGAGCCGGATCGTCCTGCTCTCCGCCGCCGGCCGCCGGGACGAGGCGACCGCGGATGCGCGGGGCCTACTGCATCAGGCCCCCGACCACGGCCCGACCTGGCTGCGTCTCGGCACCCTCCTGGCGCAGGGCGGCCCCGGGCAAGGCACGGCCGCCGTCGCCGCCTTCTCGCGCGCGGCGCGCCTGATGCCCGATTCTCCCGAGGCGTGGCGCGGGCTCGGCCTCGCCCTGCGGGAGGCCGACGAGCTCGATGCGGCGCTCGGCGCCCTGCGCCGCGCCCGCGCGCTCCGGCCGGATGCGGAGGCGGAGATGAGCCTCGGCAACGCCCTCCTCGCCCGGGGCGAACGCGCCGCTTCCCTCGCCCACCTGCTGCGCGCCGTGTGCCTCGCTCCCGGCAGCCCGGAATGCTGGTACAATCTCGGGCTCGCCCGCCACGCCCGCGGCGAGACCGAAGCCGCCCTGCTCTGCAACCGGCGGGCCGTCCGCCTCGGGCTCGGCCTCGCCCGCACCCGGATCGCCGCGGCGCTAGCCGATCTCGGCCGCGCGTCGGAGGCCGAGGCCGAACTGCGTGCCGCGCTGCCGCTGCCCGGCACCGCCGTGCCGGATGCGGTCGAGCAGCTCACCGGCCTGCTCCTGGCGCAGAATCGGATTCCGGAGTTGCGGGCGCTGTTCGCGCCCTTCGAGACCGAGCCGCTCGCCGGTCGGCTCCATGCCGGCGAGGGCCGCACGGCGCTGGCCGCCGCCGACCTCGCCCAGGGGCGCCCCGCCGCGGCCTATGCCCGCCTCGCGCCCGTCGCCGGCGAGGCCGGCTGGACCTTCACCCTCCGCTCGGTCGCGGCCCTACGCCTCGCCCTGGACGAGCGCGGGGAGACGCTCCTGCGCCCCCCGGCCGATCCCGGCCGGCCCCGCCTCGCCTCGAGCACGCTGGGCACGCGCGGCCGTTTCGCCCACAACGTCCTCGAATACATCCTCCTGCGCCTCTACGCCGAGCGGCACGGATTGGTGCTGGAGACGCCGGACTGGGTCGGCGGGCTGTTCTTCGCGCTCGACGATCCCGCCCCGGCCGGTCCGCTGGCCCCCCTGCTCTTCGGGCGCCACCTCCTGAACGAGGGCGTGCTGGGCGAGGCCCACCTTCCGCCGCTCGCGGGCTGCGATGCGCTCTCCCCGCTCTTCCTGTTCGCCTATCCGGAGGCGGTGCGGGAGCGGGTCCAGTCCTGGTTGCGGCCCAGGCCCGCCTTCGCGTCCCGGCTCGACCCCGTCGTGGCGCGGCTGCGGCTTCTCGGCCGCACCCTGGTGGCGCTGCACCTGCGGCGCGGCGACTTCGTCGCCTGCGGCTACCCGATCACCGATGCGGGCTGGTACGTGTCATGGCTGCGCGAGCTCTGGCCGACACTCGACCGGCCGGTGCTCTACCTCGCGAGCGACGACCTTGCGGCCGTCCGGGCCGATTTCGCCGAGTTCGATCCCCTGTCGCTGACGGACGTGGCCGAGCCCTGGCCGGGTCTCGACTACCTGCAGGACTTCCACGTCCTGTCCCGGGCAGACATCGTCGGCGTCAGCGCGGCCAGCGGCTTCAGCGCCCTCGCCGCCCGTCTCAATCCCGGCCTGCGCCTCGCCGTCGAACCCGATCTCAAGGCGCGGCGGATCCGGCCGTTCCGGCCGTGGACGTGACGCGGCCGGGACCGACGCGATCAGGAGAGGCCAGGGCGCGGGCCGCGAGCAGGCCGGCCAGGGCCGCGCGCACGCGTTCGACCACGCCGCTCCAGTCGCCGCGCCGCTCCTGGCGGAACAGGCGCATGCTCGGGTACCAGGGCGTCAGGTCGCCGCGGGTCCGCCAGCGCCAGTCGCAGGCGAAGGGCAGGATCGTCCAGGTCGGGCAGCCGAGCGCGCCCGCGAGATGGGCGGGGCCGGTGCAGGAGCTGATCACGAGGTCGAGCCCGCTCATCGCCGCGGCGGTGTCGGCGAAATCCGCGAGATCCGGCCCGAGATCGACGAGGCGCCCGGCGGCCTCCGGGCAGGCGGCGAGCTGGGCGTGGCCAGGCCCCTTCTGCAGGGAAAGGAAGCTCACGCCCGGCACGTCGAGGAGGGGCAGGAAGGCCGGAAGGCCCGGCGAGCGCGCCCGGTCGCCCTTGAAGGTCGGGTTGCCGGCCCAGACGAGCCCGACCCGCAGGCCCGCCTGGCGCGCCAGGCGGCCGGCCCACGCCGCCCGCGGCCCGGGCTCCGCCGCGAGATAGGGATGCGGACCCGGCGGGTCCTCCCCTGCGACACCCATCAGGTGGGGAAGGCTCAGCAGCGCGGCGTGGGCGTCGTGCGGCGGGACCGGATCGCCGTAGCGGATCACCGCCGCGACACCCGGCAGCCCGGCGAGGACCCGGGCGAGGTAGGCGTTGCAGGCCAGGACGACCCGGGCGCCCCGGGCGGCGAGCAGGCTGGCGTAGCGGGCAAATTGCAGCGTGTCGCCCGCGCCCTGCTCCTCATGGACGAGAAGCGTCAACCCCGCCGGGTCGCCGCCGGTCCAGCGCGGCGAGCCGAAGGCCGGCGCGGCGCGGGAATCGGCCATGCGGCTGCGCCACTCGTAGGCGGCATAGCCCTCCGCGTCGCAGCCCTCGATCAGCAGGTTGAAGCCCAGGGTGGTGTGGGCCTCGGCCAGCCCGGGATCGATCCGGATCGCCCGGCGGGCGGCGGCGGCGGCCGCACGCGGGCGCATCCCGTGCTGGGCTCCGAGGGCGAGGTTCAGCCAGGCCGCCGCATCCGCCGGCCGCAGCGCCAGCATCCGGCGCTGGCAGCGGCCGGCCCCGTCGTGATCGCCGCGATCCTGCAGGGCGATCCCGAGATTGTTGAGGAGGCCGGGCTCGTCCGGATCGATGCCGAGACCGTTGCGGTAGGCGGCCTCCGCCTCGGCGTCGCGGCCGAGGCGCCGGAGGGCAACGCCGAGATTCCCGTACGCGGCGGCCAGCACCGGGTTCATCCCGAGGAGCGTCATGAGGACCTCGACGGCCTCCTCCGCCCGCTCCGCCAGGATGAGATGGCGCGCCAGCCCGAGCCGCGCTTCGATGCCGAGCGGATCGAGGTCGATCCCCCGCGCCAGCGCGGTCGCCGCCTCCGCGTGGCGGCCACCGTCGCCGAGGATGTTCGCCAGGATGGCCCAGGCCTGCGCCGTGCGGGGCGCGACGCGCAGGGCCGCGACGGCCTCCCCCTCGGCCTCGGCGAGGCGGCCCGCCGCGCGCAAGGCCGCCGCATGGGCGAGGCGGAAGGCGGGATGTCGTGGCGCGACGCGGACCGCGCGGGCGATCCAGGCGGCCGCCTCCGCCGGCCTCCCCGCCTGCAGCAGGCAGATCCCCTGGAGGTGGAGGGCCTCCGCCCGCTCCGGCGCCGCGGCGAGGGCGTCGCGGCAGCCCCGTCCGGCCTCGGCGAGGCGGCCGATGCCCAGATCGGCGATGATCGCATCCATCGGAGCCGGAAGCCCGCCCGCCTTGCCCATAGCCTTCCCCGGCTCCGCGCTTTATTCAGATACCGCCTCGCCGTCCAGGCGAGCGCGCGCAGCACGGACACGAACACGATCGCCGGCAGGATGGAGAATGCGTTCGAGACCGCGCTCGGGCTCTACCGTGCGGGACGGGGCCGGGACGCGCTGCCGTTGTTGCGCGAACTGGCCGGGCAGCATCCCGGCGAGCCGGCCATCCTGAACCTGCTGGGCGTCTGCCTGCGGATGGCCGGAGAACCGGCGGCGGCCGAGACGGCCCTGCGCGCCGCCCTGGCCGGATGCCCGGACCACGCGGACGCCCTCCTGAACCTCGCGGCGGTCTCGCGGGATGGCGGACGCCACGGCGTCGCGGCGTCCTGCCTGCGCCGCCTCCTCGCGCAGCATCCCGCCCTCCGCGAGGGCCTGAACCAGCTCGGCGCGACGCTCTCGGAGATGGGCGATCTCGAGGGGGCGGAGAGAACCTTGCGCCGGGCGGTCGGGCTCGTGCCGGACGGGATCGACGAGCGCTTCAACCTCGCGGCGATCCTCTGCCAGGCCGCGCCGCCGGATCGGGCGATCGCAGCCCTCAGGCAGGCCATCGCTCTGCAGCCCGAGGGCGCCTTCGCCTACGGGCTGCTCGGAGCCTGCTCCCTGCGGGCCGGGGACCTCGACGGGGCGCAGGCGCCCTTCTCGCGCGCGCTGCGCCTCGATCCGGCCGCGGCGGAGGCACGCCAGGGCCTCGTGCGCGTCGCACGCTACCGGGCGACCGCGCGGGCCGCCCGCTCGGGCACGGGCCCGGACGGCCTCGCCCTGCGCGGTGCCTTCGCGACGGCGAGCGGCTACAGCCACATGACGCGGCGCCTGATCGAGGCCCTGAGACGGCAGCGCATCCCCCTGGAGATCCTCGGCCTCCTCGGCGACGAGCGCTGGCCGTTCGAGCCCCTCGACCGCCCGGTCCGGGCGCGGGCCCTCCTCAACGTCCTGATCCCGATGGCGGTGGAGCGGGTGCCGGGCCTGCCGGCGGTCACCTTCACGATGTTCGAGGGCCATCCCATCCCGCCGAGCTGGCAGGTGCACAGCCGCAACAGCGACATCGTCGTCGTGCCGACCCGCGCCTCCCGCCGGGCCTGGATCGCGGGCGGCTTCCCTGAGGCGCGACTGCGCCTCTGCCCGCTCGGCATCGACCCGGAAGCCGGGGACGGCGCCCCCCTGCACCTCGCGCTGCCGGACGGGCGTCCCGTCGCGGAGATCCCGTACCGCTTCCTCAACGTCTCGGATTTCGTCCCGCGCAAGAACGTCGACGGGCTGCTGCGGGTCTGGCTGCGGGCCACCGACCGCCGGGACCCGGCCTGCCTGATCCTCAAGCTCGCCATCGGCGGCCGGCCCGACGGCCGGGCCGAGCTCGCCGACCTCGTGCGCCGCGGCGAGGCGGCGACGGGCCGCCGCGTCGCGGAGGCCGCGCCGATCCTGCTGGTCGACGCGGTCCTGGACGAGGTCCGGATGAACGGCCTCTACCGGGCGGCGACCCATTACTGGAGCCTCTCGCACGGGGAAGGCTGGGACCTGCCGATGGCGACCGCGGGAGCGCTCGGCCTCGGGCTGATCGCGCCGCGCCACACCGCCTATGTCGATTATCTCCATGACGGCATCGCCCACCTGATTCCGGCCCGCACCGCACCGGCGAGGCGCCCCTACGCGGACGAGCCCTGGGCGCCCTTCCACGGCCTGGACTGGTGGCAGCCGGACGAGGAGGCGGCCGTCGCGGCCCTTCGGGCCGTGATCCGGAACGGCGCGGCGCTCCCTTCCGCCGCGGACCACCTGCGGCGGCACTTCACCTGGGACCAGTCGGCCGCGACCCTGCTGACGATCCTGGGCGGTCTCGGCCTCGCCCCGCAGCCGGGGGGGGCATGAGCGCCGTCGGGGTGCGATCGGAGAGGGAGGCGAGCGCCGTCGAGGCGCGGTTCGCGGAGGCCTGCCGCGACCACGGGGCCGGCCGCGCCGACGCCGCCGAGGCCGGCTACGGCGCTGTCCTCGCCGCCTGGCCGGGCCATCCGGGCGCGGCGGGCAACCTCGCGGCGCTCCTGCACGCGTCGGGGCGTCCGGCCGACGCAATCGCCGTGCTGACCCGCGCGCTGCGCGCGGCGCCGGAGGAGGCGGCTTTGCGCGCGAGCCTCGCGGCTCTCGTCGGCGAATCCGCGGGGCCGGACCGTGCCCGCACGCTCGCCGAGGGCGCGCTCGCCCTCCGGCCGGACCTTGCGGAAGCCTGGTTCCATCTCGGCAACGCGCTGCGCGCCCGCGGCGAGCGGGCGGGCGCCGAGGGCGCCTATCGCCGGGCGACGCGGACCAGGCCCGATCTCGCCGGGGCCTGGAGCAATCTCGGCGACGTGCGGGCCGAGGCCGGAGCCCTGGAGGAGGCGGTCGCCTGCTACCGCACCGCGCTGGCCCACAGGCCCGATCTGCCCCAGCCCCGGGTCAATCTCGGGGAGGCGCTCAACGCGCAGGGGCTGGCGCAGGAGGCCGCCCTCCTGCTCCAGGACGGGCTGGCGCTCCACCCGGACCTGCCGCTGCTGCACGCGAACCTGCTCTTGACCCTCCACTACCTGCCCTCGGTTCCGCCCGCGGTCCTGGCCCGTGCGCATGCCCACTGGAACCGCCGCCACGCCGCGGGCCTCCTACCCGCGCGGGTCGTCCATGCCAATGCGCGCGATCCGGGGCGGCGGCTGCGGGTCGGCTACGTCTCGCCCGATCTCTGCACCCATGCCTGCGCCTCCTTCATCCTGCCGCTGTTCGGCGCGCATGACCGGCAGGCGGTGGAGGTGGTGGCCTACGACCTCTCCGGGCGGCGGGATGCCGTGACGGAACGCCTGGAGCGCCGGGCCGACCTCTGGCGGCCGCTCTCCGGCCACGACGACGCGCAGGCCGCCGCGTCGATCCGGACCGACCGCATCGACATCCTCGTCGATCTGGCGGGCCATACGGCGGGTGCGCGGCCCCTGATCTTCGCCCGCGCCCCGGCGCCGGTGCAGGTCGCCTGGCTCGGCTATCCCGACACCACCGGCATGACGGCGATCGGCCACCGGCTCACCGACGCCTGGGCCGATCCGCCGGGCCCGAGCGACGGCTGGCACAGCGAGCGGCTGGTGCGGCTGCCCGGCGGCTTCCTGAGCTTCGCGCCGCTGGCCGAGGCCGAACCGGGGCCGGTGCGGGGCGCGGACGAGCCGGTGACCTTCGGCTCCTTCAACAAGCTCGCCAAGGTGACGCCCCAGGTCGTCGCCCTGTGGGCCCGCATCCTCCGGGCGGTGCCGGGCTCGCGACTCGTCCTGAAGAGCCGCGCCCTCGCCGAGGCCTCGACCCGGGAGCGGTACCGCACCCTGTTCGCTCGCGCGGGCGTGGAGGCGGAGCGCCTGTTCCTCGCGGGCCAGGTCGCGGGCCTCGACGAGCACCTGCGCGCCTATCACCGGATCGACGTCGCCCTCGACCCCTTTCCCTATAACGGGACCACCACGACCTGCGAGGCGCTCTGGATGGGGGTGCCGGTGGTGAGCCTCGCGGGAACCCATCACGTCGCCCGGGTCGGCGTCAGCCTGCTCACCGCCTGTGGCCTGCCCGACCTCGTGGCGGAGAATCAGGACGCCTATCTGGAGATCGCCAGGGCGCTCGCCGCCGATACGGCCCGGCGAGCGACGCTCCGTACGGAACTCCGCGAGCGGATGCGGGCCGCACCGCTCGGCGACGCGGCCCGCTTCGCCCGGAGCGTGGAGGCGGCCTATCGCACGCTGTGGCAGGACTGGCTCGCATCCGCCGATCCGGCCTGAGGCGGAGCCGGTGCGGCGATCTCCGCAAGCGCCGCCGCGACCCGCTCGACCACGCCGGCCCAGGCGCCCGGCTCGGACTGCCGGAACAGCCGCATCGTCGGATACCAGGGCGTGTCGTCGCGGTCCTGGAGCCAGCGCCAGCAGCCGTCGTAGCGGGAGAGCACCCAGACCGGCTTGCCGAGCGCCCCCGCAAGATGGGCCACGGAGGTGTCGACCGTGATCACGAGATCGAGGCGCAGAATCAGGGCGGCACTGTCGGCGAAGTCGCGCACCGCCCCCATCGGGTCGTGAAGCACGAGGCCCGGCGGCGGGTCGGCGAGCTGCCCGGCGGGTGCCCCCATCTGGAGGTTGACGAATCTGAGGTTCGGTACCCGGGCGAGGGGCGCGAAATCCGCGAGCGTCATGCTGCGGCGCCGGTCGGTGAGATGCGCGCTGATCAGGCCCGGACGGGGATCGCCCGACCACACGAGACCGACGCGCAGGCCCTCGCCCGGCAGCGGCACGGCGAGCCAGCGCGCCACCGCCTCGGCCGGTGGGAACAGGTACGGCATCCGGGCCGGCACGCTCTCCAGCGCGGTGCCGAACAGGCGCGGCAGGCTCATGAGCGGGCAGTGGAAGTCGGGCCGCGGGAAGGCCTCGTTCGTCCCGTAGACCGCGGCGACCCCCGGCATCCCGGCGACCAGCCGCTTCAGGGACGGCTGCACGAGCAGGAACACCCGCGCGCCACGCTCGGCCACCAGGGGGGCATAGCGCACGAAGTGCAGGGTGTCGCCCTGGCCCTGCTCGGCATGCAGCGCGATCGTCCGGCCCGCGAGGGGCTCGCCACGCCAGGGCCGGAGATCCGCCCGCACCGAGGGCAGCTGCCCGGTCTCCCAGCGCGCCTCGTAGAGGTCCCAGGCCTCGCGCAGGCGACCGCCCTTCAGGAGAGCGAGCGACAGGTTGAAGCGGGCATCGGGATGGTGCGGCTCGGCCTCCAGCACGCCGCGAAAGAGCGCCTCGGCCTGCGGCAGGTCGCCGAGGTCGAGATGGACGATGCCGAGGTTGTTGCGGGCCGGCCGATGCGCGGGCTGCAGCTGCAGGGCACGCCGGCACAGGGTCTCGGCTTCGCGAAAATCCGCCCTGCCCTGCGCGTGCGAGCGCAGGATATGGCCTAGATTGGCGTAGGGGTCGGGGTGGTCGGGCCTCAGGGCGATGGCGTTGCGGCAACAGCGCAGGGCCGCCGCACCGTCGTTGAGGCTCCAGCGGGCACTGGCGAGATTGTTCCACGCCTCGGGCTGGTCCGGTGCGAGGCGCAGGGCGCGGGCATAGGCCCGCGCCGCCAGCGCCGGATCCTTCCGCAGCGAGGCCGCGATGCCGAGCTTGACGTAGGCCTCCGGTGCCGACGGTTCGAGGGTGATCGCCGCGCGGGCGGCCCGCGCCGCCTCGCCGTCGCGGCCGGCCAGCAGGTGGGCGGTCGCCACCGCGACCAGGGCGGGGGCGGCCGGCCGGAGGCGGCAGAACCGGCGAAGCCAGTGCGCCGCTCCGTCCGGGTCCGCCGGTTGCTTCAGGAGGTTGGCGAGCGCATCCGGATAATCGGGTCTCAGAATCAGGGCCTGCCGGTAACGGGTGAGCGCCGCCTCCGGCCGCCCGAGGGAGCGCAGGGCCTCGCCGAGGCTGTTGCGGTAGATCGCCTGGCCCCGGTCGACCGCCATGGCACGGACGATCCAGGCCCGGGCGCGCCGTGCGTCGCCGGCCTGGAGCGCGACGATGCCGTGCAGGTGGAGCGCGTCCGCATGGGCCGGGTCGAGGGCGAGCACGCGCCGGTAGAGCGCATCTACCCCCGTCCGGCCGGCTCTATGCAGTGCGGTGGCCCGGGCGAGCAGCGGCGCCGGATCCGTGACGGAAACGGAGAGGCCGAGGCCGTCGCCCCCGCCCCGCTCCTCCGTGATTCGGGCGGTCGCTGCCATCGCCACACCTTCGCTCACGGCTCTCCACCCATGCCCGATCCGGTAACCGCCGCCGGCCCCGCCATCGCGGTTTCTGGACGGCTTCTCCCGCCCGCGCAACGCGGGGCCGCCACGTCCCTCGTGCCCTCCCCCATGGTCGAAACCCCACCAGCTTGACCGTGCGCGGGGCCGCTTTCGATCCCGAGCGGTCCTTCGCCCGGGGCGGCCCGTCATGCGGTCAAGCTGGTTGAGTTCGGACCGTAACACTTGCCCTCGCCCAGGGCCGGCGGGTCAATCCGCCGCCTCCGTGAAGGCGCGGGCGAAATCCGACCAAAGCCGCTCGGCGCGCACGAAGGCGCGGCCGCTCGCCCCGAGGTCGCGGGCGGCGGCGCGGTCCCGGTAGAGGGCCTCCAGATGGGCGACCGCCTCCTCGACGCTGGATTCGCCCCAGCCGAGGCGACGGCCCTCCGGGTCGGGCACCGGGTCCTGGCGCAGGAGCGGCAGGCAGGTGCCCTCGCGGATCAGGTCGAGATGGCCGGTATTGGCCGAGAGGACCGTCGGCACGCCGCAGGCCATCGCCTCCATGGCCACGAGGTTGGTCGCGCCTTCGCAGCGGTTGGGAAAGACCGCGGCGTGACACTCCGCGAACAGGGCCGCGAGCCGGTCGCGGCTCAGGAATCCGAGATCGACGACGCTGCCGGGCGAAGCGCCGTTCGCCGTCGCCCATCCTTCCAGGTCGAGCCGGCCCTCCGCCACGCCGACCGGGACGGGGGCGTGGCGCGATTCGGCCATGCCGCGGGCCGTGTGCGGCCAGGGATTGAGCCAGGCGGTGACCAGAAGCGCCTCGGGGTGGCGGCGGTGGAAGCGGGTGAAGGCCGCGAGCACGATGTCCTGCCCCTTGCGGAATTCCAGCTTCCCGCCGGAGAAGATCACGAAGCGGTCGCCGAAGGCGCGGCGCGGCGCGACCGGTTCCAGCTCGTCCGGATCCACGCCCTGGAAGATGCAGGCTACGTCCGTGAGGCCGCGCTCGCGCAACAGGTGGCGGTTGTAGGTCGAGTGCACCACGATCCGGTCGAATCCGCGCGCCCGCTCGATCGCAGCCGCGTCGAGGCCAGTATCCTCGAAGGCGATCACCCCGATGTTGCGCTCGCCCCGGTAGAGCCGGCTCGGCTCGTCCCAGACCATGCCGTTGCTCAGGGCATGCAGCACCACGGTGCCGCCGAGTCGCAGGGGCCGCCCGCCCCGGGCGGCGGAGATCGCGCCGATCCGCCGGCCATCCTCCACCAACGGCGCGATCCGGGCACGGTTGCGCGGGCGCAAGGAAGCGAGCGCCGGCTCGCAGAGGAGCAGCGGGGGGCGGCCTTCATCGAGGAGATGCAGGCAGGTATGCGTGCCCACCAGGCCCCAGCCGTGCAGCTCGGAGAGTTGCCACGTCAGGGCGAGCGTCGGCGGAGCCAAGCGGATCCTCCTCGAAGTGCGGGTCGGGCGGCGCGGATGCCGCCGGGCGCGGTGCCGCGACGGCCCCCTCGTGCCGCAAGGCCGTATCACGCCGCCGGCTCCACGCGGAACGGTGCCGGCGGCAACCCCGCGGCCTGGCGCCGCCACATCCGGCGCCAGGCACTCTCCAGGTGACGGACGAAGCGCGGCGTGTCGAAGAGCGGGCAGGTCTCGCGCCCTTCCGCCAGCCGCCGCCGAAGGCCGGCGAGCCGCTCCGGCTCCGCGGCGAGGCGGACGGCGAGGTCCTCGTAGGCGTCGGGGGAGGCCGTGACGAGTTCCGGCAAACCGGCCGCCCGCAGCAGGCTCCCGGCGACGCGCGCCGCGAACCCTTCGCCGAGGCAGGTCACGACCGGGACCCCGGCCCAGAGGGCATCCGATGTCGTGGTGTGGCCGGTATAAGGAAAGCTGTCGAGGCACAGATCCGCCGCGCCGATCCGGGCCAGATGCCCGGCCTGCGGCAGGGGCGCGGCCCAGATCAGGCGCTCCGGCGCGATGCCGGACCCGGCGGCCCGCGAGCGCATCCGCGCGAAGCAGGCGGCGTCCGGCGCGTAGATCCAGAGCTGCGCCCCGGGCCGCCGGTCGAGCAGGCGCATCCAGCGGGAAAAGAGCGTCGGAGCGACCTTGTGGGGGGCGTTCATCGCGGCGAACACGAAGGCATCCTCCTCGAGCCCGAGCGCCCTGCGTTCCGCAGGCGCAGCGGCGCGGGGCCGCCGGCGGTCGTTGGGCTGGTAGGTCTCGGGCAGAAGCACGAGGTGCTCGTCGAAGAAGGCCTGGTGCTCGGGCGGCGTGACCACGGGATCGCCGATCAGGTAATCGATCGCCGCGCCGCCGAGGGTACCGGGATAGCCGAGCCAGTGCACCTGCAGCGGCGCGAGGCGCCGCCGCCAGAGCCGGTGCCGGCCCTGCTCGGTGGGACCCTTGAGATCGACCAGGATGTCGATTCCGTCGGCGCGGATGCGCTCGGCGAGCGCGGCATCCGGGAGGTCGGCGACCTCGTGGAAGCGATCGAAGGCCGCCCGGAGCCGCCGGCGCATCGGGCCACCATCGTCCGGTCGGGTCGCATAGCCGATCGTGCGGAAGCCCGCCCGGTCGTGGAGTTCGAACACCTCGGCCGCCAGATAGGCGGTGGCGTGCTCGTGAAAATCGGCCGAGACGTAGCCGACCGTGAGGGGCCGCTCCGGGTCCTCCGGCCGGTCGGGCGGCGCCCAGGGGGCGACGGGGCCGAGCGTCTTGCGCCGGAAAGTCCTGGCCGAGCGCAGCTGACGGGCCGGATCGTCGTCGATCAAGAGGTTGGCCAGCGGCAGGACGATGCCGTCCGCCGCCGCGACCGCCCTCAGGCGCGCCGTGATCGCCGCGTCCGCGGCTGCGTCCCAGTCGCCGGCCCCGCGGCCTGTGAACAACCCCGCGCTGAGGATATCGCCCCGGTCCGGATCGAGGCGGGCGGCACGCCGGTAGGCCCGGGCGGCGCCCGCCCCATCCCCCGCCCCGCGCCGCGTATGGCCGAGCTCGTGCCAGGCCTCGACCGAGTCCGGCTCCCACGCCACGGCCGCCTCGTGGACGCGGCCGGCCGCGGCGGCGCGGCCTTCCGCCCGCAAGGCCGCACCGTGCAGGATGCGGGCCCGCACGTCCGCAGGCTGCAGGGTGACGGCCCGGTCGAGGTCGGCAGCGGCCTTCTCGCCGACCGTCAGGCGGGCGCTCCCCCGGACCAGCCAGGCCTCGCCATGCTCCGGATCGAGCGTCACCGCCCGGTCGAGACGGCGCAGGCCTTGCCCCTCGTCGCCCCGCTCGCACGACAGCTGACCGAGATTGATCCAGGCATCCGCGATGCGCGGGTCGAGGCAGAGGGCGTCCCGGAACCACGCCGCGGCGGGTTCCGGCCGTCCGGCGGCGGCGGCGACAAGGCCGAGGAGCAACCGGATCTCCGCATGCTCGGGCGCCGCCGCGAGAGCGTCGCGGGCCAGGGCCCCGGCCCGGTCGAGCCGGCCGTCCAGGTAGGCCTCGAATGCCGTCTCCAGGAGGCGGGGCACGATGGGGCGGGGCACGATGGGGCGGGGCACGATGGGGCGGGGCACGATGGGGCGGGGCACGATGGGGCGGGGCACGATGGGGCGGGACATGTCCCGGACGGGCGGCGGGCCCGTCGTGGCGCCGCGCGGGCCGCCCTCGCCCGCCCCATCCCGGACCAGGGCGGCGACCGCCTCCGCGACCCGGGCCATCGCGCCCGCCCAGTCGCCGGGACGCGAGCAGCGGAACAGGCGGTGGCCCGGATACCAGGGCGTTCGCTCAGGCTCGTCCATCCAGCGCCAGTCGCCCATCCAGGGCAGGACCAGGAAGACGGGCCGGCCGAGCGCCCCGGCGACGTGGGCTACGGAGGAATCGCAGCAGACTATGAGGTCGAGATTGGCCGCGAGCGCGGCCACGTCGGCGAAGCCGTCCACCGCGTCGTCCGGATCCGCCTCGGCCCGGGCGATCCCGAGCCGGGCCCCGTGCTCGGCCAGCTCGTCCAGTCCCTCGACGCGCTGGAGGCTGTGCAGGGAGACGCCCGGCAGGGCGGCCAGCGGCGCGAAGGCGGCGAGCGGAATCGCCCGCAGGGCGCCGCTCGCGCGCCAGTGGATGCCGATTCGCAGGCCCCGGCTCGGCAAGCGCCGCGCCCAGGCCGCGACGCGCGCCGGTTCCGGCGCGAGATAAGGCATGACGGCCGGGACCGCCTCCCGGCGCGTGCCGCAGAGATGGGGCAGGCTCATCAGGCTCTGGTGGCAGTCGAAGGGCGGCAGGTCCTCGCCCTCGGCGACGAGCCGGTCGATGCCGGGCGCGCTCGCGAGCAGGCCCCGGAGGGGCGCCTGGCACAGGAAGACCGTGCGGGCGCCCATCGCCTTCAGGAGCGGCAGGTAGCGGACGAACTGCACGCTGTCGCCGAGCCCCTGCTCGTAATGCACCAGGATGGTCCGTCCCACGAGCGGCTCGCCGCGCCAGGGCGGCGCCGACCCGAGATCCGGGCGCCAGCGCCAGACCGGCTGGAGCAGCCGCGCCTCGTAGTGCCGGAGGCCCTCCTCGAGCCGCCCCGCGGTCAGCAGGCAGATGCCGAGGTTCTTGCGATGGTGGGGGTCGGCGGGATCGGCCGCGACGGCGCGCCGGTACCAGGTCTCCGCCGCTCCGAGGCGGCGGCGCGCCATGAGGGCCGCCCCGAGATTGTTGGCCGCTCCGGCCATGCCGGGCGCGTCGATCAGGGCGAGGCGGAGGGCGGCCTCGGCCGCCACGGGCTCGTCGCCGGCGGCCAGCAGCGTGCCGAGACGGAAGGCGGCGCCCGGATAGTCGGTGCGCAGGCGCAGCAGCCGGCGCAGCAGGGCGACCGCCTCCGGCGCCCGGGGAATGCGGGCGAGCGCGGCGGCAAGGTGGTAGAGGGCATCCGGCTGCTCCGGGTCGCGCGCCAGCACGGCCGTCAGGGCTTCGACCGCCTCCCCGGTCCGGCCCGCGCCCGCCGCGGCGAGGCCGAGCACGAGCAGGGCGTCCGGGTGTCCCGGGGCCACGGCCAGCGCCGCCCGCAGGTTCGCGATCCCCGCGTCGCCGCGCCCGGCTCCGAGATGGTCGATCCCCTCCGAGACCAGGCGCCCGACGGTGCCGCCGATCGCATCCACAGGCGTCCGTGTCGCCAAAATCACACACCTCCGGGCGCAACCCTCGGGCGTGAAACGCCCGCTTCCCAATCCCGTCGCCGACGGTGTACAGAATCAGACAGAAAGAATCAGATACAACTGCATCGGGGCTCAGGTATCGGCACGGCTTCGGCGAAAGTCCACTCCCGGTATACGCTCGGATCGGCGAAATGCCCCGGCACGCTATTCGGGCAGCTCGACGACGATCCTTCGTCTTGGGCTGGTCGATGGGCGTCGGCGGCCATCGACCGGATGGCGGCATATCGGCCGAATGCGATGTCGAACCGCGTCGGTTAACCAGTTTTTAATCGAATTTTGGCACGCATGACCGCTGGTTGGGCGCGTGAGCCTTGGCTTGCGCGCCGGATGAGCCGGGCGTGTGCGACGAAGGGGGACGATGGGCCGGCAGGCCGCGATCGTCCCGCGCAGGGTGGGTGGGGTCCGACAGATGGCGGCAGGTGGAACGCTCACGCTCTCGACGGGCGTCACCGACTACGTCTTCAGCAGCACCGAAGTCTGGAGCAGCATCGTCGGGAACGGGACCCGCGGCGCCACCCTCAACACGCAAGGCCAGACGCTCACCGTCACCCAGCTCGATCATCTCACCGGCGGGAACAGCCTCAGCAGGAAGGATGTCGTCACGCTGCTGCCGTCCAACGGCGGGAGCACGATTTCGGTCAGAGCCCTCGAAACACTGTTCGGCAGCAGCGGCCAGGACGTCGTCCAGATCGCCAGCACCGGAACCACGATGGCGGTGGAGGACATCGAGACGATCCTCGGCGCCACGACCGGCACGGCTCTGATCAGCCTGACCAGCACCGCCGGCAATACGATGTCGGTCAGCTATCTCAAGTCGATCATCGGCAATTCCGGCAAGGACGTCATCACCTTCGGCGCGGCCGGCGGGAGCGGGACCACCACGGCGGTCTCCCTGATGGAGACGCTGATCGGCACCGCCGGCTTGGACCTGATCGCGACCATCGCGGGCAGCAACAACACCGTCGGCGTGAGCGGCATCGAGGTCTTCCTCGGCAACGGCAGCGCCGCCGGGAACGACGTCATCGTTCTCGATGGCGGGGGCACGATCGGCGTCGGCTTCGTCGAGACGGTGATCGGCTCCAGCGCCCGGGACGTCGTGACGACCGGCTTCAAGACTGGAACCATCAATCTCACGACGGGTGGAGGCACGATCGCCGTCTCGAGCGTCGAGATGCTCGTCGGCGGGACCGGTTCCAAGACCACCGCCATCCTGCTGGACCACGGCACCACCGTCACGGTGGCGAGCCTCAACACCCTGATCGGCGGCGGCGGCAACGACGTCCTGCAACTGACCAACCTGGATTCGACGACGACGCTGGTCCCGGGCACGGATTCGATCGCGTGGAATACCTCCGGCAACACGATGAGGGTCTCGCTGATCGAGACCATCATCGGCACGTCCGGCCAGGACGTGATCCTCGCCTCCTTTCCCGGCGGCGGCACCCTGTCGGTCTCGGCGATCGAAACGCTCGTCGGTTCCAGCGGCACCGACGTCATCCTCCTCGACGGGGGCGGCAATACGGTCGCGGTCGAACGGGTGGAGACCCTTGTCGGCGGCGCCGGCATCGATGCCATCTCCGCGAGCGCGAGCTACGGCATGACCCTGCAGGTCTCGTCGATCGAGACCGTCATCGGCGGCACGGGCGTCGACGTCGTCGCCAGCGTCTCGGCCGGCGGCATGACCATGCAGGTCTCCGCGGTCGAGACCGTCATCGGCGGCACGGGCGTCGACGTCGTCGTCCTGTCCGAGTCCGCCGGGACGATCTTCGTCAGCGACATCGAGACCCTCTATCTCGCCCAGTCCGGCCAGACCCTGGACGTCACCGGCCGAACCGGCGAAGTCGTCTTCCCGTTCTCGGCGACCGGTCCCGCCGCGCCGTCCGCGCCGGCGCTCGCCAGCGCGTCGGATACCGGCCTGCAGGGCGACCTCGTGACCGGCATCGCCGCCCCGACCCTGACCGGCACCGCGGCGGCCGGGAGCGTGATCAACCTCTACGGCACGCCGCCCAACGCAGCCACGGTCCTGGCCCTCGGGACCGGAACGGCCGACTCCGCCGGCCAATGGTCGATCGCCACGGGCACGGTCCTGACCGACGGCGCCTGGACCCTGATCGCGAAGACCATCGCGTCCGGCACGGAGAGCAACGCCTCCGCCGCCCTGTTCCTGACCATCGACACCACGGCGCCGGCCGCCCCGACCCTGGGGCTCGCGCCGGGGTCCGATACCGGCGCATCGACGACCGATAACCTCACGAACCGCGTGCAGCCGACCCTGACGGGCTCGGCGGAGGCGAGCAGCACCGTCACGCTCTATGACGGCGCCCTCGCGATCGGCATGGCGACCGCCGACGGCTCGGGCCTCTGGTCGATCGTTGCGTCGACCCTGGCGACCGGATCCCATACCCTGACGGCGTCCGCGGTCGACGCGGCCGGCAATACCGGCTCGGCCTCGGGACCGCTCACGGTCACGGTCGACACGACGGTGGAAGCTCCGACCCTGGCGCTCGGCCCCGCCTCCGACACGGGGATCGTGGGCGACGACCTGACCGCCGTCACCACGCCGGTGATGACCGGCAGTGCGGAAGCCTTCGCGGTCGTCAGCCTGATCGAGAACGGCGCGTCGCTCGGCAGCGCGACCGCGGACGTCTCGGGCCAGTGGCAGTTCACCCTGGGCACGCTGTCGGAGGGACCGCACACCTTGTCCGCCAGCGCCGTCGATCGCGCGGGCAACACCAGCACCCCATCGGGATCGCTCACCGTCACCATCGACACCACCGCGCCGGCCGGCCCGAGCCTGCGGCTCGCGCCGGGGTCCGATTCCGGCGCATCGACGACCGATAACCTCACGAACAGCGTGCAGCCGACCCTGACGGGCTCGGCGGAGGCCAGCAGTACCGTCACGCTCTACGACGGCGCCCTCGCGATCGGCATGGCGACCGCCGACGGCTCGGGCATCTGGTCGATCGTTGCGTCGACCCTGGCGACCGGCCCCCATACCCTGACGGCGTCCGCGGTCGACGTAGCCGGCAATACCGGCTCGGCCTCGGGACCGCTCACGGTCACGGTCGACACGACGGTGGCGGCTCCGACCCTCGCGCTCGGCCCCGCCTCCGACACCGGGATCGTCGGCGACGGCCTGACCGCGCTCACCACGCCGGTCGTGATCGGCAGCGCGGAAGCCTTCGCGGTCGTCAGCCTGATCGAGAACGGCGCGTCGCTCGGCAGCGCGACCGCGGACGCCGCGGGCCAGTGGCAGCTCACCCTGGGCACCCTGTCGGAGGGACCGCACATCCTGTCCGCCAGCGCCGTCGACCGCGCGGGCAACACCAGCACCCCGTCGGGATCGCTCACCGTCACCATCGACACCACCGCGCCGGCCGGCCCGAGCCTGCGGCTCGCGCCGGGGTCCGATACCGGCGCATCGACGACCGATAACCTCACGAACCGCGTGCAGCCGACCCTGACGGGCTCGGCGGAGGCCAGCAGCACCGTCACGCTCTACGACGGCGCCCTCGCGATCGGCATGGCGACCGCCGACGGTTCGGGCCTCTGGTCGATCGTTGCGTCGACCCTGGCGACCGGCGCCCATACCTTGACGGCGTCCGCGGTCGACGTGGCCGGCAATACCGGCTCGGCCTCGGGACCGCTCACGGTCACGGTCGACACGACGGTGGCGGCTCCGACCCTGGCGCTCGGCCCCACCTCCGACACGGGGATCGTGGGCGACGACCTGACCGCCGTCACCACGCCGGTCGTGATCGGCAGCGCGGAAGCCTTCGCGGTCGTCGGCCTGATCGAGAACGGCGCGTCGCTCGGCAGCGCGACCGCGGACGTCTCGGGCCAATGGCAGCTCACCCTGGGCACCCTGTCGGAGGGACCGCACACCCTGTCCGCCAGCGCCGTCGACCGCGCGGGCAACACCAGCACCCCGTCGGGATCGCTCACCGTCACCATCGACACGACGCCGCCGGCCGCCCCCTCCGCGCCGGCGCTGGCTCCGACCTCCGATACCGGCCTGTCGAACGGCGACCGGCTCACCCGCATCGCTGCGCCGACCTTCACGGGCAGCGCAGAGGCCGGCAGCGTGATCGACCTCCTGGTCGGCGGCTCCACGGTGGGGACCGGCACCGCCAGTGGGGCGGGCCTGTGGACGATCACGTCGAGCACGCTCGGCGAGGGCGCGCAAACCGTCCTGGCACGGGCCCGCGATGCGGCCGGCAACACCCGCGACGGCGGCGACGTCACGGTGACCATCGACGTGACCGGCCCGCTGGCACCCACGGGCATCGGCCTGACGGCGGCCACCGACAGCGGAATTCAGGGCGACGCGGTGACGAATGCCTCGGCGCCGACCCTCACGGGCAGCGCCGAGGCGGGCAGCACCGTCCGGCTCTACGAGGGCGCCGCCGCCCTCGCTACGACCATCGCCAACGGACAGGGGGTCTGGGAGATCGCGGCGGGCAGCCTCGGCGAGGGCCGCCACACCCTGACGGCGCAGGCCGAGGACGCGGCGGGCAATGCCGGCTCGGCCTCGGCCGGGTTCGTCGTCACGATCGACCGGAGCGTCGCCGCACCCACGGGGCTCGCCCTCACGGCCGGGTCGGATACCGGCGATGCAGGGGACGGACTCACCCGCCTGACGGCCCCCGCCATAAGCGGCATTGCCAAGGCGGACGGGCTGATCCGGCTCTACGAGGGACAGACTCTCCTGGGCACCGGCACGACCGACGGACAGGGTGCCTGGACGGTGACCAGTTCCGCCCTCGTCGATGGCAGCCACAGCCTGACGGCGGTCGCCGTCGACGCGGCCGGCAACACGAGCGCGGCCTCCGCGCCGCTCGCCATCACCCTCGACCTCGTCGCCCCGACCGCCCCCTCCGGCCTCGCCCTCGCCGGCGGCTCCGACAGCGGCACGGCCGGTGACGGCGTGACCAACAGGACCGCGCCGGTCATCACCGGCAGCGCCGAGGTCGGCAGCTCGATCGTGCTCTACGACGGCAATGCCCTGATCGGCACCGGTACGGCCGACGCGGTCAGCGGAATCTGGTCGGTGCAGGCGGCCAGCGCGCTGATCGAGGGCCCGCACACCCTGACGGCGATCGCCGGCGACCGAGCCGGCAATACCGGCGCAGCCTCGGCCGGATTCACGGTCACGATCGACACCACCGCCCCGGCCATCGGCACGCCCATCGCCGATGCCGACGGCGTGGCGCCGACCGTCTCCGGGACCGCGGAGGCCGGGAGCGTCGTCACCCTCTACGACAGCCCCTCGAACGGAGCCGTGCTCGGCACGGCGACCGCGGGCTCGGCCGGTGCCTGGAGCATCAAGACACCCGACCTCGCACCGGCCACCTACACCCTGGCGGCCCAGGCGACGGACGCCGCCGGCAATGTCGGCACCGCACAGCTCACGCTGACCCTGGCGGGACGTCAGGGCACGCCGGGCGGGCTCGCCCTGGCATCCGGCAGCGACAGCGCCGACCCGAACGACCGCATCACCCGGGTCGCCGCACCGACCGTCACCGGGACGGCCGGTGCCGGCGTCGTGGTCACGCTCTACGACAACGGCACGACGAATGCGGTCGGCACCACGACGGCCGGCACCGCCGGCGCATGGGCGATCACCGCGACCGCGCTCGGCGACGGCACCCACGTTCTGCGCGCCATGGGCCAGGACGGCACCGCGGCGCTCGGCCTCTCGACGCCGCTGACGATCACCATCGACACCACGGCACCCGAGGCAGGCGGGCTCGCGCTGGAGGCGGCCTCGGATACGGGCGCCTCGTCGACCGACCGCCTCACACGAATCACGAACCCGGTCGTCACCGGGACCGCGGAGGCCGGCAGCCTCATCACCCTCTACGACAGCGACCGTACCACCGTGGTCGGCCGGGCGACCAGCGCGGCGAGCGGCGCGTGGTCCGCCACCACGACCCTCGGTGCAGGCGTGCACACGCTGGCGGCTCAGGCCGTCGACGTCGCCGGCAATACCGGGAGCGTCGGCGCAGGGTTCGTCCTCACCATCGACACGGCCGCGGCGGCGCCCGCGATCCTGGCCCTCGCCGACGACCTCGGGACCGGCGGCAGCCATCTCACGCGCCAGGTCGCCCCCACGGTGACCGGCACGGCCGAGGCCGGCGGCAGCGTCGCCCTCTACGCCGACGGCCGGCTCGTCGGCACGGGAAATGCCGATCCCGCCTCCGGCGCCTGGACGGTCGGTGCCGCGGCGCTCGGCGACGGCACGCACACCCTGACCGCGCAGGTCGTGGACCGTGCCGGCAATACCAGCGTCGCCTCGGCGGGCTTCGTCCTCTCGATCGACAGCACGGCGCCCGGTGCCCCCGGCACCCCGGCCTTCTCGGCCGATACCGGCACGCCGGGCGACGGCGTGACGCGCGAGCGGATCCAGACCATCACCGGTACGGCGGAGGCCGGCAGCCTCGTCACCCTCTACGACAACGGGACTGCGCTCGCGGGCGTGACCGCGGACGCGACGAGCGGCGCCTGGAGCATCGCGAACGTCACCCTCGCGGCAGGTCTTCACACCCTGACGGCGCGGGCGGCCGACGCGGCGGGCAATACCGGGGCATCGTCGGCGGCGCTCGCCCTCACGATCGACCTCGTATCGGATATTCCCTCCGGCCTCGCCCTCTCGGCGGCGAGCGATACCGGTCTATCGGCGAGCGATCGCGTGACCCGCGCCTCGGCGCTCATCCTCACCGGATCGGCGGAGGCGGCCAGCAACGTTACCCTCTATGACGGAGGCACCGCAAACCCGGTCGGCACGGTGGAGGCCGACGGCACCGGGGCCTGGAGCCTGACCCTCCTGGGGGCGGTCGAGGGCGGGCACACCTTCACGGCGACGGCGATCGACCCGGCCGGCAACACCTCCGCGGCATCGGCGGCGCTCACCGTGACAGTGGATCGTACGATCGCCGCGCCGCTCGCCCCTGCGCTGGACGCCGGCTCCGATACCGGCGCGAGCGCGACCGACCACGTCACCCGCCTTCTCGCACCGACCCTGACCGGAACCGTGGAAGCGGGCGCGCAGGTCTGGCTCTACGAGGGCAATGCCCTCATCGGCGCGACGACGGCCGATCCCACGGGGATCTGGCGGATCAGCCAGGGTCTGGCGGAGGGCACCCACATCCTTTCGACCCGGGTGTTCGACGCGGCCGGCAACAGCGCGGCTTCCTCCGGCAGCCTCACCGTCACGATCGACGCCACGGCACCGGGCATTCCCTCCACCCCCGTCCTGGCGGCAATCTCGGATACGGGCGCCTCGTCGAGCGATGGCGTCACCCGGGCCACGACGCCGATCCTGAGCGGATTGGCCGAGCCGGGCAGTACCGTGCTGCTCCTCGAGGATGCGTCACTCGTCGGCACGGTCGTGGCAGACACGTTCGGCGCCTGGACGCTCGCCACGGGTTCGCTTGCGGATGGGACCCACACGCTGACTGCGCGATCGGTGGACCTCGCCGGCAACCCGTCCTCGGCCTCGACCGCCCTGACGGTGACGGTCGACACGGCCAACCCGGATGCCCCGGTCATCACCAGTGCGGCGCTCACCAAGAGCGCTGCCCCGGCCGTGACCGGCACGGCGGAGGCCGGCTCGACGGTGACCGTCACGGTGGGTGGAGCAACCTACGCCACGACCGCGACGGGCGGAGCCTGGTCGCTCGACCTCGCCACCGCCACGCCGGTCACCGGCACGCTCAGGCTCGACACGAACGGTCGCAACGCGATCTCGGTGACCGCCAAGGATGCGGCGGGCAACGTCTCCGCGGCCGCAACGCAGTCCCTGGTCATCGATACCGCCGCTCCAGGTGCGCCCGCCGTCACATCGTCGGCGCTCACCAACAGCGCGACCCCGACCCTCACCGGCACGGCGGAGGCCGGATCGACGGTGACCGTCACGGTGGGTGGTGCAACCTACGCCACGACCGCGACGGGCGGAGTCTGGTCGCTCGACCTCGCCACCGCCACGCCGGTCACCGGCACGCTCGCTCTCGACCTCAACGGCCGCAACGCGATCGCGGTGACCGCCAAGGATGCGGCGGGCAACGTCTCCGCGGCCGCAACGCAATCCCTGGTCATCGATACCGCCGCTCCAGGTGCGCCCGCCGTCACATCGTCGGCGCTCACCAACAGCGCGACCCCGACCCTCACCGGCACGGCGGAGGCCGGATCGACGGTGACCGTCACGGT
Source organism: Methylobacterium sp. SyP6R (assembly GCF_019216885.1). NCBI lineage: Bacteria > Pseudomonadati > Pseudomonadota > Alphaproteobacteria > Hyphomicrobiales > Methylobacteriaceae > Methylobacterium > Methylobacterium synurae. Next base: position 249,523 of record NZ_JAAQRC020000002.1, read on the forward strand.
GGGTGGTGCAACCTACGCCACGACCGCGACGGGCGGAGTCTGGTCGCTCGACCTCGCCACCGCCACGCCGGTCACCGGCACGCTCGCTCTCGACCTCAACGGCCGCAACGCGATCGCGGTGACCGCCAAGGATGCGGCGGGCAACGTCTCCGCGGCCGCAACGCAATCCCTGGTCATCGATACCGCCGCTCCAGGTGCGCCCGCCGTCACATCGTCGGCGCTCACCAACAGCGCGACCCCGACCCTCACCGGCACGGCGGAGGCCGGATCGACGGTGACCGTCACGGTGGGTGGTGCAACCTACGCCACGACCGCGACGGGCGGAGTCTGGTCGCTCGACCTCGCCACCGCCACGCCGGTCACCGGCACGCTCGCTCTCGACCTCAACGGCCGCAACGCGATCGCGGTGACCGCCAAGGATGCGGCGGGCAACGTCTCCGCGGCCGCAACGCAATCCCTGGTCATCGATACCGCCGCTCCAGGTGCGCCCGCCGTCACATCGTCGGCGCTCACCAACAGCGCGACCCCGACCCTCACCGGCACGGCGGAGGCCGGCTCGACGGTGACCGTCACGGTGGGCGGGGCGACCTACGCCACGACCGCGACGGGCGGAGCCTGGTCGCTCGACCTCGCCACCGCCACGCCGGCGACCGGCACGCTCGCTCTCGACCTCAACGGCCGCAACGCGATCGCGGTGACCGCCAAGGATGCGGCGGGTAACGTCTCCACGGTCGGGACGCAGTCGCTGGTCATCGACACCACAGCCCCCTCCGCCACCGTCCGGTTCGAGGATGCCGACATCGGCGCCGGCGAGCAGACCGACGCCGCCTTCCTCCTCACCAGCCTCGATGCCGGCGACAGCTTCACCTGGACCATCACCTCGGCGGGCGGCGGCCAGATCTCCGGGAGTGGCACCACCACCACCGGCACCACCCGCGTCGGCGGCCTCGACCTGTCCGGCCTCGCCGACGGCGCCCTCACGCTCACCCTCGGCCTCACGGACCCGGCCGGCAACGCCGCCGGGCCCGTCACCGCGGCGGCCCGGAAGGCGACCGCGACCGACCCGGTCACCCCGCCGAAGCAGACCATCGACGGCGCCACCGTTGACACCGGCGTCACCGTCGCATCCGACGGCAGCCGCATCGAAACGGTCACCATCGCGGCGACCGATGCCGGCCGCGTCGAGGACGGCACCACCGCCAATCCCGATCTGGCCGACGTGCCGGTGGTGCGCGAGACCCTCGTCGACCCGCAGACCGGACAGCCCACCAGTCTCACCAGCCTGACCGTCAGCGTCCCCACCGGCGTCGGCGTCGCGGCCACCGGCAATACCAGTCGACTGACCCCCGACCAGGCGCTGACCGGCCTGACCGGCCTGATCGCCGCCATCAAGGCCCGCACCGAACCGGGCAGCACCTCGCAGACCGACCTGACCGGCGGCGGCTCCGGCTTCCTCGGCGGGCTGCCCAACCAGGCACAGCTCCTCGTCCGCACCATCGACATCACGGCACCGGGCGTCACCCCCGGCCAGCCGGTGCAGATGCGGGTCAACGGCAACACCCTGGGCGGCACCGGCACCGCCAGCACGACCCCGACCGCACTGGTCTTCGACACCACGGCGGTGGCCGGCCCGGTCACCATCCGCCTCGACAACGTGGAGTTCGCCGCGGTGGTCGGCAACGCCACCATGGTGGGCGGCGACGGCCGGCAGGTCGTCTACGGCGACACCAACCAGCAATACCTGTATCTCGGCGCCGACGACGACATCCTGCATGGCGGCGGCGGCAACGACACCGTGGCCAGCGCCGCGGGCAACGACACGCTCTACGGCGACGAGGGCGAGGATCTCGTGGCCGGCGGCGAGGGCGACGACTGGCTGCGCGGCGGGACCGGCCGCGACACGTTGTTCGGCGAGACCGGGAACGACGTGCTGTTCGGCGAGGACGACGACGACTTCATCGGGGCCGGTGCGGGTAACGACTTCGCGTCGGGCGGCTCCGGCAACGACGAGGTGCACGGCGAGGACGGCAACGACGTGCTGTTCGGCGACGAAGGCCGCGATGGGGTCTATGGCGGGGCCGGCGACGACCTGGCCTATGGCGGCACGGGCGACGACTTCATGCAGGGCGGGACCGGCCGCGACACGCTGTTCGGCGAGACCGGCAACGACGTGGTGTTCGGCGAGGACGACGACGACTTCATCGGGGCCGGTGCGGGTAACGACTTCGCATCGGGCGGCTCCGGCAACGACGAGGTACACGGCGAGGACGGCAACGACGTGCTGTTCGGCGACGAAGGCCGCGATGGGGTCTATGGCGGGGCCGGCGACGACTGGGCTTACGGCGGGACCGGCAACGACGTCGTGCTGGGCGGCGAGGGCCGGGACGTGGTGTTCGGCCAGGACGGCGACGACCTGGTGCGGGGCGAGGCGGGCGACGACTTCGTGTCGGGCGGCTACGGTCGTGACGTGGTGGAGGGTGGGTCGGGCAACGACCTGGTCTACGGCGACGATGACGACGACGTGGTGCTGGGCGGTGAGGGCGACGACGCGGTGTTCGGCGGGACCGGCAACGACCTGGTACTGGGCGAGGCGGGCAACGACCGGGTCGCGGGCGAGCAAGGCAACGACACGCTGCTGGGCGGTGCAGGAGGGGATGGCCTGAGCGGTGGCGAGGGCGACGACGTGCTGTTCGGTGGCGATGGGGCCGACCTTCTGTTCGGCAATATCGGCAGCGATACGCTGGAGGGCGGGCTCGGCTCGGACGTGTTCGGGTTTGGCCGCTGGGACGGTTCCGACCTGATCCGGGACTTCGTGGTTGCAGGTCCGGAGGCGGACGTGATCGCGTTCAACGGCGGCGTCGTGGGGTCATTCGAGGCGCTGCAGGGGGCATTGACCCAAGTGGGCTCCGACACGGTGCTCAGGTACGGGGCGGGCGACGTGCTCACGCTGCAGAACGTGCAGGCCTCCAGCCTCAGCGCGGCGAACTTCATCTTCGGCTGAGGACCGAAAGCGCCCGGGCCGTCTCGCGATCGCGCGGCGGCCCGGACGCCCGTGTTCGAGGCTCGTGGTGCCCACCAGAGCTGTCGCCGATCCCGCGGCCGATGACGCGGTTTCTTGTACCTGATGTGTGGCCGCAAGCTGCTACGGCAGGGGCATCCGGCGCTCTCACGGTTTCCCGGTCCGGCGCCCACCGCCACAACGCCGAGGGGCTGGCAGGGCTGAGCGACCGCACGGCGCCGGGCCGCGCTCGCCAAGCTGACCCTTGAGCGGAGGCAAGCTCTGGTCGCCCTGGTCGAGGCGGGACCGGACGTCGACAAGGATGGCGTGGTGCGCTGGCGCCGGGTCGACCTGCAGGCGCGCAGCGAGGAGCTGTTCGGGGTCGAGATGCACGAGCGCACGGTCGGCAAGCACCTGGCCGAACTCGGCTTCGTGCGGCTCTCGGTGCGCCCGCATCATCCCAAGGCCAGCGACGAGACCCGGGAGGCTTCCAAAAATAGCTTCGCCGCGCGCGTGGCGGAGATCTTGCCCGAGCCCGCCCGCTCGAGATCTGGTTCCAGGACGAGGCGCGCGTCGGCCAGCAGGGCACTCTGACGCGGGTCTGGGCGTGCAAGGGGACGCGCCCGCGGGCGCCACGCGACCAACGCGGCAAGTGGACGTATCTGTTCGGGCGGCCTGCCCGGCGCGCGGCACTAGAGCCGCCTTGGTGCTGCCGACGGTCAACACCACGATGATGTCGCTGCTGATTCCGTTCTCGAATTTTCGCCAAGCCTCTGGCTTGAAATCGAAGATTCGAGGTGGATCAATGGCCCGATGCGTCAGAATCTTGGGCCATTGGTATCATACGAAATCCGGAAGATCACTTCCGGATTTCGTATCATCAGCCCGCGCGGCGCCTGAGCGAAGCCGCTTTCCGCATCGCGAAGCGATCAATCGGAAAGCGTATCAGTGGCTGGAAAGCGGAATAAGCCCTCGCAGCGCACTCGCATGCACGGGGGATTATCCGCGGATCGCCGAGATCAGCGCTCCAACCCCGACGATCTGGATCATCCAATTCATGGTGTAGGCTAGAGTCTGCAAGCTCATGTCGGTTCTGACCTTTGCCAGAGTTCGTGCCGGGAAGTGTCTCGCCCCATCCGGGCCTTCAACGTGCCGAACGGAGGCTCCACGATCCGGCGACGGATCATCATCGCGTCCCGAATCCGGTCGAGCCGCTCCTGCATCGCATCGAGCACGCCCTCGTACATCCAGCGCTCGACCCGTCTCGTCCTCGTAGGCGTGCGGCGAGGTTCGAGCGCACAACCCGCGCAGGCGGCCGGGCGCCGGTCGTGGTTCATGGCGTCATCCTCGGCCCGGCGGTCGGACCGGGCCGCCCCCTTGGTCAGGTGCTGGCCGGCGGGGCAGGTACGGCGTAGGCGACGATCCCGGTCGGGGTAGAGCTTCGCCTCACCCCTCCCCTCAACCTCGGCCGCACCGATCGAGCGCGCGTCACGGGCATCATCGTCCGCCGAGGCGAGATCGGCGACGACATCTTTGAAGAGCGGCAGCCGCGCAACGCACCGGGCGTAGAGTGGTCGGTGGACGGCGCGACGCGGCCGACGCCCCTACCGGCCGACGCCGGAACCGTCGACGCGCTCGCGCTCCATGAGGTCCGCCTCGCGCCGCAGCGCTTCGGCCAGTTCCGTCTCCCGCGCTTGCACGCGGGTGGACAGCGCCGCGATGCTGAGCGCCGCCACCGGCCGGCCGGAGGCGTCCCTCACCTGCACGCCGATGGCACCCATCGTCTCGATCACACGGTCCAGGAGCATGACGTAACCGCGTGCCCGCGAGGCCTGGACGGCGTCCCTGATCTCCGGAACCCCGAGACGCGGATAAGGCCCGAGGCGCTCGGCGACGATGCCGAGGATCGCCTCGATCTCGCGGTCGGGCAGCCAAGCGAGGAGCGCCATCGATCCTGCCCCCACCCCGAGGGGGCGGCGGCTGCCGATATCGAGGTAGTTGGCCCGGATCGGGTAGGAGCCGACCTCGCGGTCGATGCACACCGCCTCGACGCCGCTGCGCACCGAGAGCAGGACGGTGTCGCCCGACATTTCGGCCAGGCGCATCAGGCTCGGCCGGGCGAGGGTCCGCAGGTCGTCGGACCGCCCGCTGCTCGCCGCGAGCGCGGTCAGTTCGGGACCGGGGCGCCAGCGCCGCCCGTCGGACGCCCGGGCGGCAAAGCCCTCCTGAGCGAGCGTGTCGAGGATTCGCAGGGCCGTGACCTTGTTGAGCCCGGTCTCGGCGGTAATCTCGCTGAGCCGCCGCGGCGTCGCGGCGGCGAGCGCGCGCATCACCGCGCAGACCTTCTGCACGGCATTGGGCTCGCCGGGCGCGGAGGGTTTGCACGGGGGCTCGTCGGGCATGCGACCGCTCATGCCGCCTCGGTCCCGCCGAGGTAGATCCGGCGCAGGAGGGCGCTGTCCTGCAGATCGCCGGCACTCCCCTCCCCGGCGATGGCCCCGGCATCGAGGAGATAGCCGTGGCCGGCATGGCGCAGGGCCTTCTCGACGAGCTGCTCCACGAGGAGGATGGCCGTCCCGGCGCGGGCGAGGCGGGCCGCCACCTCGAGGATGCGGTCGACCACGATCGGGGCGAGCCCCCCGGAGGGCTCGTCGAGGATCAGGAGGCGCGGACCGGCGATCAGGCCCTGCGCGACCGCCAGGATCTGCTGCTGGCCGCCGCTCAGGCGCGACGCCTGCTGGTGGCGGCGCTCGGCCAGTTCGGGAAAGTCGGCGTAGATGCGCTCCAGGGTTTCCCGCGAGGCGCCCTCCCGCCCCGCATAGGTCCCGACGCGCAGGTTGTCCTCGACGCTGAGCGTCGTGAAGACCCGGTGGCCTTCGAGCACCTGGACCAGGCCGGCCCGCACGATGTCGCCCGGGCTCGCCCGGGTGATGTCGACGCCCGCGAAGCGCACACGGCCGCGCTGCTTGGGGATCAGGCCCGAGAGGGCGTGCAGGATCGTGCTCTTGCCCGCGCCGTTGCGCCCGAGCACGACCACGAACTCGCCCTCGTGCACGGCGAGGCTCACCCCGTGCACGACATGCGCCTTGCCGTAGGCGACGTGGAGATCCTCGACATCCAGGAGGACCGCACCGGCACGGGACATCGTCAGGCTCCCAGGTAGACGCGGACCACCTCGGCGTCGCGGCGGACCTCGTCGGGGCGACCGTGCTTGATCAGGCGGCCGCGGTCCAGGGCGGTGACGCGGTCGCAGACGCGGAACACGAAGTCGGTGTGATGCTCGACGAGGAGGATGCCGACGCCGCTCTCCCGGATCGCCCCGAGGATGGCGGCGAGATGGCCGATCTCGGCGCCGGTGAGGCCGCCGGCCGGCTCGTCGAGGAGGAGGAAGCGCGGGCGCAGCGCCAGCGCCCGGGCGATCTCCAGGAAGCGCTGCTCGGCGTGCTCCAGAAGGCTCGCGCGCCGGCCGATCGCGTGGCCGAGCCCGATGCCGTGGACGAGGTCCGCGGCGTGGGCGCGGATCGCGCGCTCCTCGCGCCGCGCCGCCGACCAGGCGAGGGCCGCCGCGAGGAAGCCCGCGCGCACCTCGCGCCAGGCGCCGAGCATCGCGTTGTCGAGCACGCTGAGGGAGGGAAGCAGCCGCGGCTTCTGGAAGGTGCGGGCGATGCCGAGCCGCGGCCGGCTCTGGACCGAGCGCCGGGCGAGCGAGGTGCCGTCGAGCTGCACGTCCCCGCCATCCGGGCGGTAATAGCCGGACAGCAGGTTGAGGAGCGTGGTCTTGCCCGAGCCGTTGGGGCCGATCAGCCCGTGAATCTCCCCCGGGCGGAGGTCGAGGGTGACGCCATCGAGAGCGGTGACGCCGCCGAAGCGCTTGGTGATCGCCCGCGCGCCAAGGGCGTCGGTGGCGTGCGCGCTCATGGCAGGGCCTCCCGGGCCAGCGGCGCCGGCGCGGTCGCGTCCGGCTCGCGGGGCGACGCGCCGAGCGCCCGGCGCAGGCGGGCGAGATCGGGCCGGACCTCGTGGCTGCCATGGGGCTCGGGCCGCAGGCGGCTCGCGAGGGTGGCGACGAGGCGGCCGATGCCGTCCGGCACCAGCAGCACCACGACCAGGAGGGCGAGGCCGTAGAAGAAGTTGCCGAGCCGGGCCAGCGGCGCCACCATCTCGGGCAGGGCGGTCAACATGGCGGTGCCGATCAGCGGGCCCAGGATGCTGCCGCGCCCGCCGATGATGATGCAGACGAAGAAGAACAGGCCGATGTCGAACACGAACGTGTCCGGCGTGATGTAGGTCTGGAGCGCGGCAAACAGCGCGCCCGCGACCCCGGCGGTGACCCCGGAGAACACGAACACCGTGAGCTTGGCCCGGAACAGGTTGACGCCGACCGAGGCCGCCGCGACCTCGCTGTTGCGCACCGCGATCAGCCCGCGCCCCCACATCGACCGCGCCACGCTCCAGGTCATGGCGGTGACGGCGGCACCGAGAGCGAGGATGAGGGCATACTGGCCCCGCGGGCTGTCGAAGGGCGCCGGGAAGCCCGGCACCGACAGGCCGGTGCCCCCTCCCGTGAGGCCGCCCCAGGCGAGGGACAACTCGCCGACGATCAGCGCGAAGGCCATCGTCACCATGGCGAAGTAGAAGCCCGGCAACCGCAGGGACGGCAGCCCGAGGAGAAGGCCGCCGAGGCCCCCGAGCGCGCCGCAGAGCGGCAGGGCCAGGAAGGGATCGAGGCCGACCGTGCCGGCGAGGATCGCGAAGCCGTAGGCGCCGACGGCGAGGAGCCCGACATGCCCGATCGAGAGCTGGCCGGCAAAGCCCACCACGAGGTTGAGGCCCGCGACCAGGACCCAGTAGGCGCCGATCAGGGAGGCGAGGTGCACCTGGTAGAGGTCGCCCGACCAGGCCGGCAGGGAGGCGAGCGCGAGGACGGCAAGGAGCGTCAGGCCGACGCGGAGGCTGGGGTGGGACATCAGACCGGCCTCACCCGCTTGTTGCCGAGAAGCCCCTCGGGCCGCAGCAGCAGGACCAGCATCAGCAGCCCGACCGCGATGGTCTGCTGGTACTCGCCGCCGAACCAGTAGGTCGCGAAGGCCGAGAGCAGCCCGAGGCCGGCCCCGCCGATCAGCGCCCCGAGGTTGCTGCCGAGCCCGCCCACCGCGAGCGCGATGAAGCCGTTGAGGGTCAGCGAGAGGCCGAGCGCGAAATACGCGAAGGTGAGCTGGCCGGCCGCGAAGCCCGCGAGCCCGCCGAGCCCGCCGGCCAGCAGGTAGGAGGTCAGGCGCACCCGGTCGGTCGGGATGCCGCGGGCGCGGGCCGCGAACGCGTCCTCGGAGGTGGCCTGGAACAGCTTGCCCCACAGGGTCAGGCGCGTGAAGGCTTCGAGCCCGGCCGTCATGGCGAGGACCGCGACCACCGGCAGCCAGTATTTCTGGTCGAGGAGCCCGGCGGAGAAGTCCTGCGGGATCACCCGCGGGAAGGGACGCGGCTCGGTGCCCCACCAGAGCCCGATCGCCTGCTGCAGCATGGTGGCGAGCGCCAGGGTCGAGAGGAGCCAGAGGTGCTCGTCGGAGCGGGCGAGAACCCGGCGCACGCCGACGATCTCGGTGACGGCGCCGGCCGCCGCCCCGGCCAGCACGGCACCCGCGAGACCGAGAGCCGTGGGCAGCCCGAGGCCGGCGATGAACCAGGCGCCGACCACCCCGCCCAGCATGCAGAGGTGCCCGGTCGTGACGCTCAGCACGCGCGAGGTCGAGTACATCACGTTGTAGGCGAGCGCCGTCGCCGCGTAGACGGCGCCGATGGCGAGGCCCGAGACGATCACGGCCAGCATGGGTGGCTCCTCTGTCTCGCGATCACCGGGGGGCCGCCTCGTAGCAGCCGTCCCGGAACGAGGCGGCGATGTCGGCGACGATGTTCTTGTCCGGGAAGCCGTTGTGGTCCTGCGGGCTCCAGCTGTAGCTGGCATAGACGCCGGGCAGATCCCGGGTCGATTCGAGCACCGCCTTGATCTTCTGCGGATCGGTCGATCCGGCCTGCCTCACGGCGTGCTCGATGATCCTCACGGTGTCGTAGCCGAGGGCGACCCACCAGAAGGTGAAGTCGATGCTGCCGCCGAGCGCCGGCTTGATCTTGTCGATCAGGGCCCGGGTCCGCGGCGGCAGCTTGCCGTCGACGTAGGTCGTGCTCTGGTAGCCGGCCGCAAAAGCGTTCTGCCAGTAATCCGGCTTGTTGAGCAGGGCCTTGATCGGGAGCGCCATGATCGCAGGGTGGCCCACCACCGGCACGTCCCAGCCCATGTCGCCGCGGGTGTTGAGGATCCGGGCCATCAGGCCGGTGGCGGCGGTCCAGGGCATCACCACGTCGGCGCCCGCCGCCCTCGCCTTGGTCATCTCGTCGGTGAGGTCGGTCTTGTTGGGGTCGACCAGCACCGAGTAGACCGGCTTCACCCCGGCCTGCTCCAGGAGCGCGGCCGCCGTCTTGGCGCTGGACGTGCCGTAGCCGGACGTGTCGCCGATCACCGCCACCTTCCGGCGCTTGAGCACGTCGAGGGCGTAGGCGTTGCCGCCCTCGATCCACTGCCGGTTGGTGTTGATGGCCCGGAACGCCAGCGGGTACTTCTTCGGATCGGTCAGTTCGTCGATCGTCCCGATGACGATGTTGGGGATGCCGGCCCTGGCCACGATCGGCACCGTGGCGAGGGATTCGCCTGAATTCACCGGGCCGATGACGAACTGCACCTTGTCGCTGAACAGGAGCTGCTGGGCGAGGTTCACCGCCTTGGTGGGTTCGCCCGCGGTGTCGCGGGTGAGGAGTTCGAGGGGGCGGCCGTCGATGCCGCCGGCCGCGTTGATCTCCTTGATGGCGAATTGCACGCCCTGGTTCTCGGCGATGGCCGCCGAGGAGAGCGGACCGGTGAGCGAGGAGAGCCAGCCGATGCGGATCGGCTCCGCCGCCCGGCCGGGTCCCGACGAGAGCACGCCGAGGCACGCGACAAGCCCGCATATCCACGCTGATGATCGCATCCCACACCTCCCCTGCCGGATCGGGCCGGCCCGTTGTCTCGACGATTGGCCGCGACACGACGCTCCACTTCCGGAGGCGGCGGCTGCATTGCGTTCTCTCTCCGGGGGCCGCAGCGCTGTCCGGGACAAGGATCGGCGCTGGTTTCCCCGTCCTCTCACACCTCGAGCGACCCGGTCACCGCGGGCGCCTCGACCGGCGCCATCCGGCGGCCCCGCTCGTTCCCGGCCAGCACGGCGTCCATGCGGGAGCGCCGCCGGCCGCGCCAGGCGAGGACCACCTGCATGCCCACGAGCAGGACCGCGAGCGCCACGAAGGTCGCGCTGATCGGGCTGCCGACGAAGGTCCACGGATCGCCCCGCGAGAGCAGCAGGGCGCGGCGGAAGTTCTCCTCCAGCCGCGGGCCGAGCACGAAGCCGAGCAGCACCGGGGCCGGGTGGAAGCCGAGCCGCATCAGCCCGTACCCGACGATCCCGATGACCAGCGTCTGCAGCACGCCGAACATCTCGTTGTTCGTGCTGTAGACGCCGACGCAGATGAAGAACAGGGCGCAGGGATACAGGAACCGGAACGGGATCTGCAGCAACCGCACCCAGATCCCGATCAGCGGCACGTTGAGGAGGACGAGCAGGATGTTGCCGATCCAGAAGCTCGCGATAAGGCCCCAGAACACGTCCGGATGCTCGGTCATGAGCTGCGGGCCCGGGGTGATGCCCTGGATGATCAGCGCGCCGAGGATCAGCGCCATCACGGCGTCGCCCGGGATGCCGAGGCTCATGGTCGGCACGAAATCGCCCTGGACGGAGGAATGCGTCGAGGCCTCCGGGCTCGCGACGCCGCCGATCGCGCCGCGGCCGAAACGCTCCGGATGGCGGCTCACCCGCTTCTCGGCCGCGTAGGCGATGAAGGAGGCAATGGTCGGACCCGTGCCGGGAATCAGCGAGCACAGGCTGCCGACCAGGGTGCCGCGCAGGATCGGCAGCGCGGCCTCCCGCAGGTCGGCCCGGCTCGGGCGCATGTCGCGCATCCGAACCCGCACGCCCGACAGATCGCCGACGGTGAGCCGGTTGATGCTCTTCAGGAACTCGGCGATGCCGAAGAACCCGAGCGCCACCGCCACGAGGTCGATCCCGTTGTAGAGCGACATCGCCCCGAAGGTGAACCGGCTCGTCCCGGTGTCGAGGTCGCTGCCGACGCAGCCGAGGATCAGCCCGACGAGCGTCATCGCCACGCCCTTGAGCGCCGAGCCCCGGGCCAGCGTCGCCCCGGCGAGGAGCCCGAGCAGCATCAGGGTGCTGATCTCGGCCGGGCCGAACTGGAAGGCGATGCGCACGAGGAGCGGCGCGAACAGGATCATCTGCACGATGCCGAAGGCGGCGCCGAAGAACGAGGCCAGCATCGTGATGCCCAGGGCCACGCCGCCGCGGCCCTGGCGCGTCATCGGATAGCCGTCGAGGCAGGTCACGGCGTGCGAGGGGTGGCAGGGCAGGTTGAGCAGGATCGAGCAGATCGCCCCGCCGTACTGCGCCCCGTAATAGATCCCCGCGAGCATCAGGATCGCGGCGACCGGCGGCATCCCGAAGGTGAGCGGCAGCAGGATCGAGATCGTCGCCATGATGCCCATCCCGGGCAGCACGCCGATGAGGTTGCCGATCAGCACGCCGACCAGGCTGAACAGGAAGTTGTGCGGCTGCAGCGCGATCGAGAAGCCGTGGATCAGGTTGGCGACGGTGCTGTCCATGACCCTATCCCCGCCAGAACGGCATCTGGAACTTCAGCGCCAGGGTGAAGACCAGCCCCGCCACCACGGTCATCGCGAGCGCCAGCACCAGGGCGGCGCGCACGCTGCCGCTCCGGTCGCCGAGCGCCGAGACGAAGACGCAGGCGAAGGTCGCGGGTCCGAGGCCGAGATGCTCGCCGAGCACCATGAACAGCACGATCCCGAGCACGATGCAGAACCAGCCGCGCCAGTCCGGCCGACCCCCCTCCCCCTCGTGCTCCGCCGCCTCCGGCGTCACCGCGATCAGGAGCCCGATCACGCCTAGCGCACCGCCGACCAGCATCGGGAAGAGGCCGGGGCCGACCCGCGCCAGGGTGCCGAGGCCGAAGGTGCGGGCCTCCAGCACGACCGCGAGACCGAGGAGGAGGATCAGGCCGCCCGCCGCATAGCGGCGGACGATGGACGCCGAGGCGTGCATGCTCAGCCCCGCGGGTTCGCGTGGTGGAGGGGCAGGCCCCGGGCGAGTTCGGACAGCGGCGGGATCGCGGCCATCACGCCACCTCCGGGTGGTAGTTGCGCAGGAGGTTCGCGGCGCTCTCCGGCACCTCCATCTCGAAGCCGAGGATCGCCGCGGAAAGGGCCTTTCCGTAATTGTCGAGGCAGAGCGAGCGGGACACGCCGCCGCCGAGCGCGCCCTCGGCGACGAAGTTGAGCACGCCCAGCCGGTCGACCGCGTAGCGGGTGACCTGGCCCGTCACCATGCCGGCGTAGAACGCCTTGAAGCGCTCGGCGGTGAGCTGCTCCTTCAGGTAGGGGTAGAGGTCCGGCTCGTAGGCGATGACCGTGATGTTCGAGGTGTTGCCCTTGTCGCCGGAGCGGACATGGGCCACGTGCTGCAGGGGCAGGCGCATGGTCTCTCAGCTCTCGTAGAACGTGATGACGGGGGACAGCGCCTCGCGGGGAACGAGCGACGACCAGACGCCGATCACCTCGCGGGTGCGGTCCTGGTGCGGCACGCGCTTGCCGGTCATGCCGACGCCCGACACGGCCATGCCGTCGACCTCGCGGCCGACCTTGAGCGCCTCCTCGCGGGTCCGGGTGCGGGCGGCGACCCGCACGGCGATCTCGTAGGGCTCCGGGCCGGTGCGCGCCGCGCTGCCGCCGTGGATGGCGTTGAGGCCGACGAAGTCGATGCGGATCTCCTCGGCCTGAAGGCCGACGATCCGGAACCGCTCCTCCAGGATGCGCTTGGCGAGTTCCGCCCGGCGCAGGGCGCCCGGCCCGGCGTAGAAGAACATGTCCTCGCCGACGAAGCCCTCCTGGCAGGCGATCGACACCTTGAGGGTGGGCGTGCGCGGCTTGCCGGAGATGCGCGACACCCGCACGCGGTCGTGGCCGACCTCCTCGAGCTCGGTCGTGGTGAAGTCCACCACCACGTCCGGGGTGAGGTAGTTCGCCGGGTCGTGCACCTCGTAGAACAGCTGTTCCTTCAGGGTGCGGAGGGTGACCGCCCCGCCGGTCCCGGCGACCTTGGTGATCACCGCCGAGCCGTCGCTCTCGACCTCGGCGATCGGGAAGGCGAGATCCCAGGGGTCCGGCACGTCCTTGAAACCGGGATCGCAGAAGTAGCCGCCGGTGGCCTGCGCGCCGCATTCGAGCACGTGGCCGATGCCGTTGCCGGGCCCCAGGCGATCGTGGTCGAGGGGATCCCAGCCGAATTCGTGCATCATCGGCGCCATGAAGATCGACGGGTCGGCGACGCGTCCGGTGACGACGATCTGGGCTCCCTCCCGCAGGGCCGCGACGATGGGCTCGGCGCCCATATAGGCCTCCGCCGAGACGATCGAGCCGGCGAGCGAGGCGCTCGGCCGCCCGTCCTCCATCAGCGTGTCGGTGAGGCCGAGGACGCGGTCGGTGATCAGGCTGCCCGAGACCGCCGCGACCTTCGTGCCCTTCGGCGCCCCGCATTCGCGCAGCCAATGGACGATCCGCTCGGCCGCCCCTTCCGGGTTGATCCAGCCCTGGTTGCTGATGATCCGGGTGCCCCGCCGCAGGCAGCCGGGCAGCACCCGCTGCATCCGGTCGTCGAGATAGGTGTCGTAGCCGGGAAAGTCCGGATCGCGCCGCTTGCGCACCTGCGCGGCGGAGATCGTCGCCTCCGCCATGGTCTCGAAGCAGAGATAGTCGAGGTCGCCCCGCTCGGCATTGAGGCGCGCCGGCTCCAGCCGGTCGCCCCACCAGGCCGAGCCCGATCCGATCCGCAAGCCCGCCATCCCGTACCTCCCTGTGATCGATGGCGACGCCGGAATGACTTCATTCGACGGCGGCGCGGGATGTTTCTACTGGAGTTCTGCGCCGGACCTTCTACTCGACCGCAACGCCGGTCTTGGCCACGATCTCCGGCCATCGGGCGACCTCGTTGCGCACTACCTGCCCGAAGGCGTCGGGGGCGGTGCCGCCCGGCGTCGCGCCGAGTTCGAGCAGGCGGGCCGTGGTCTTCGGTTCCGCCAGCACGGCGGCGATGCGCGATTGCAGCAGGTCGACGATCGGGCGCGGGGTCCCGGCGGGCGCGAGCAGCCCGAACCAGGCCGCGACCTCGTAGCCGGGCACCCCGGCCTCCGCCATGGTCGGCACGTCCGGAAGTCCGGGGAAGCGGGCGGCCGTCGTCACGGCGAGCGCCCGCAGCGTTCCGGCCCGCACGTGCCCGATCGCCGAGGGCAGGTTGTCGAACCCGAGCTTGATGTGGCCGGCGATGAGATCGTTCAGCATCGGACCGCCGCCCCGGTAGGGGACGTGGGTGAGCGGAATCCCGGCCATCACCTTGAGGAGCTCGCCGGACATGTGCGGCGAGCCGCCCGTCGAGGTCGAGCCGAAGGCCAGGCCCTCGGGCGTGGCACGGGCCAGCCGGATCAGCCCCGCGAGGTCGGCGACCCCGAGCGAGGGGTTGGCCAGCAGCACGTTCGGCGTGGAGGCGACCACGGTGATCGGCGCGAAGTCGCGCACCGGGTCGTAGGGCAGGCTGCGGAACACCGCGGCGTTGATGCCGTGGGTGTTGATGGTCGCCATCACCAGGGTGTAGCCGTCCGGCGCGCTGCCCGCGACCGCCTTGGTGCCGATGTTGCCCGAGGCGCCCGGCCGGTTGTCCACGATGGCGTGCTGGCCGAAGCGCTTGTCGAGCCGGTCGGCGACCAGGCGCGCCAGGATGTCGGTCGTCCCGCCGGGCGGGAACGGAACCACGATCCGGATGATCCGGTCCGGATAGGCGGCGAGTGCCGTCCCGGGGACGGCCAGCGACGCGAGCAGGCCCAAGCACAGCCGACGGTCCACGGTGGCTCTCCGTGCGTTTCGCGAGTGCGCCGCCCTTCGGGTCGAGTTCCGTCACGCGGAACTCTTACGGTCGCCCTCGCCCCTCCCTCGCCCGCAACAACCGACGTCGTTCCAGCGGACGTAACAGTGTTGACAGGGTCTAACCGGGAAGGCAACCATCTTCCGAACAGAGATCGCGCCGGAATGTCCGCGCGGCCCGCCCGGAGGATGCCCGTTGCCTCGTTCCGCATCACGGACCTGTTTGCCCCGGCCCGTGCCGGTTTCGGCCCGGTGAGCACCGTTGCGGGCGTCGGGCTGACGCCGTTCGGGCGCCACGAGGGGCACTCCACGCTCGACCTGATGAGCCGCGCGGCCGCCGATGCGCTGACGGATGCGGAGCTTGAGCGGGGCGACGTCGACGGGCTGATCACCGGCTACTCGACCACCCACCCGCACCTGATGCTCTCGACCGTCTTCGCCGAGCATTTCGGACTGCGCCCGACTTACGCGCACGCGGTGCAGCTCGGCGGCGCCACCGGCTTCGCGCTGGTGATGCTCGCCCACCTCCTGGTCGAGGCCGGGGCCGCGCGGCGGATCCTGGTGGTGGCGGGGGAGAACCGGCTCACGGGCCAGTCCCGCGACGCCGCGATCCAGACCCTCGCGCAGGTCGGCCATCCCGTCTACGAGGTGCCGCTCGGCCCGACGATTCCCGCCTATTACGGCCTCGTCGCCGCCCGCTACGCCCACGAATACGGCGAGCAGGATCTCGCGGCGCTCGCGGTCTTGATGCGCGCCAACGCCGCCCGTACGCCGGGCGCCCATCTGCGCGATCCGATCACCGCCGAGGCGGTCCGGGCCTCGAAGCCGATCGCCTCGCCCCTGCGCCTTCTCGATTGCTGCCCGGTCTCGGATGGCGGCGCGGCCTTCGTGATCGCCCGGGACGAGGCGGGGCGGCGCGGACCCCGCATCCGCGGTGCGGCCCAGGCCCATACCCATCAGCACGTCAGCGCCGCCCCCTCGCTCACCACCTTCGGAGCAGGAGACTGCGCGGCCCGCGCGCTCGCCGCGGCGGGCGTCGGTCTGCCCGATATCGGCTACGCGGCGATCTACGACAGCTTCACGATCACCCTGGCGATCCTCCTGGAGGAGATCGGCCTCGCGCCGCGGGGCGGGGCCGGGCGGCTCGCCGCCGAGGGGCATTTCGATCCCGCCGGCGCCATGCCGCTCAACACGCATGGCGGCCTCCTGAGCTACGGCCATTGCGGGGTCGGGGGCGCCATGGCGCACCTCGCCGAGACGGTGCGGCAGATGCGCGGCGAGGCGGGGCCCCGCCAGATCCCGCCGCCGGCCCTGGCGCTGCTGCATGGCGACGGCGGCGTCCTGTCCTCCCATGTCAGCCTCGTGCTGGAGAATGTCCGATGAACCCGGATCCTTCGAGCCCCGCGCCCGCGCCCGCGGACTGGACGCGGGGCGGCGAGGGCCTCGCCTTCGCGCGCTGCCGCGCCTGCGGCCACGTCCAGTATGTCCTGCGCCCGTTCTGCCCGGCCTGCGGCGCCCGGGACCTTCAGGTCACGCAGGCCTCCGGCCGCGGCCGGGTCTACGCGCTGACCACCGTGGCACGGGCGCCGTCGCCGGAACTCGCCACCCACGCGCCCTACGTCGTCGCGCTGATCGACGCCGAGGAGGGCTTCCGCTTCATGGCCCACGCGGCCGAGGGGCTGGCGATCGGCGCGCCCGTGCACACCGCCTTCCGGACCTTCGGGGCCGGGCGCGTCCCCTATTGCCTGCCGCAGGAGCGTGAGTGATGGCGAATCTCGCAGCGGCCCTCGACCCGCGCAGCATCGCGGTGATCGGGGCCTCGGAGAACCCGGACAAGATCGGCGGGCGGCCGCTCCTCTACCTCTCGCAGTTCGGCTTTCGCGGCGAGGTCATCCCGGTCAACCCGCGGCGAGAGGAGGTCCAGGGCCTGCGCACGGTGCCGCGCCTCTCCGACCTCCCCCGGGCGCCGGACCTCGCCATCGTGGCGGTCCCGGGCGAGGCAGCGGTCGCCGCCCTCGACGAATGCGGCGCCATGGGCGTCACGGTCGCCATCATGATGGCGTCCGGCTTCGGCGAGACGGAGTCCCCGGAAGCCAAGGCGGCCGAGCGCGCCATGGTAGCCCGCGCCCGGGCCCGCGGCATGCGGGTGATCGGCCCCAATTCCCAAGGGCTGGCGAATTTCGGCACCGGGGCGGTGGCGAGCTTCTCGAGCATGTTCCTGGAGGTCCCGCCGCTGGACGGCCCGGTCGGCATCGTCAGCCAGAGCGGCGCGATGAGCGTCGTGCCCTACGGGCTGCTGCGCGGGCGCGGCATCGGGGTGCGCCACACCCACGCCACCGGCAACGACGCCGACGTCACCGTCTGCGAACTCGCCGCCGCCGTGGCCGAGGACCGGGCGCTGAAGCTGCTCCTCCTCTACCTGGAGAGCATCCCGGACCCGCACCACCTCGCGCAGGCCGCGGAGGTCGCCCGCTCGCACGGATTGCCGATCGTCGCGCTGAAATCCGGCCGCACCGCAGCGGGCCAGGCCGCCGCGCTCTCCCATACCGGCGCGCTCGCCAACGAGGACCGGGTGGTGGACGCCTTCCTCGAGCAGCACGGGATCTGGCGCGCGCGCGACACCGCCGATCTCGTCGAGGCGGCGGAACTCTACCTCAAGGGCTGGCGGCCGGAGGGCCGCCGCATGGTGGCGGTCAGCAATTCGGGCGCGACCTGCGTGATGGCGGCGGATGCCGCCTCGGCCGCCGGCCTCACCCTGGCGCCCCTGAGGGAGGATACGCAAGGAGAGCTACGCACGATCCTGCCGAGCTTCGCCTCGGTGCGGAACCCGGTCGACATCACGGCGGCGCTCATGACGAACAGCGCCCTGTTCGGCCAGATCCTGCCGGCGATCGCCCGCGACCCTTCGGCGGATGCCTTCCTGATCGGCGTGCCGGTGGCGGGCCGGGCCTACGACGTCGACGCCTTCGGCCGCGACACCGCCGCCTTCGCGGCCGCGACCGGCAAGCCGGTGGTGATCGTCGCGCCGCAGGACCTCGTCGCAAAACCGTTCCGCGAGCGCGGCCTGCCGGTCTTTACCGGCGAGGGGGCCGCCGTGCGGGCGCTGCACCAGTTCATCGTCCACCACGAGCGGATGCAGGCGGCGGCCGGTCGCCCGCCTATCGCGGCGGTCGCGCCCGTGTCCCCGCATGCGCCCCGCCTCCTCGACGAGGCGCGGAGCCTCGCGCGCCTCGCACAGGCCGGGATTCCGGTCGTGCCGCACCGGCTCTGCCGCACGTCCGAGGAGGCGGTCGCGGCGGCGGCCGCCCTCGGCGGGCTCGTCGCCGTGAAGGGCTGCTCGCCGGACGTGGCGCACAAGAGCGAACTCGGCCTCGTCCATCTGGGCTTGAGCGACGCCGCCTCCGTCGCAGCGGCCTTCGAGGCCTGCCGCGCAGGTCTCGAGCGGCACGGGAGTGCCTTCGCGGGCGTGATCGTCGCGGCGATGAGGCGCGGGCGGCGCGAATTGATGCTGGGCGCCCACCGCGACGCCTTCTTCGGACCGGTCGTGGTGGTGGGTGACGGCGGCAAGTACGTCGAGGCGATGCCCGACGTCGCCCTCCTGCTGCCGCCCTTCGACGAGGACGACGTGCGCCGGGCGATCGGTCGCCTGCGCATCGCGCCGGTGATCGCCGGCATCCGGGGCGAGCCGCCGCTTGCCCTCGACCGCTACCTGTCCGCCGCGGTCGCGGTCGGCCGGCTGATGATGGACGATCCCCGCATCCTGAGCCTCGACGTGAATCCCATCGTGGTCGGCAGTGCCCCGGACGACTGCGCGGCACTCGACGCGGTCGTGTTCGAGAGCGGCGAGGAGGGAGGCACGCCATGATCCGACATGAGGAGGGAGACACGCCATGATCCGACGCCGAGACCTCGCCGCCTGCCTCGCCGGTGCCGGCGCCCTTGCGCTGGCGCCGCGGGCCGCCCGCGCCGCCGCCTGGCCGGCGCGGCCCATCGGCGTCGTGGTACCCTATCCGCCCGGCGGGTCGACCGACATCACCGCCCGGATCGTCGGCGAACGGCTCTCCGTGGCCCTCGGCCAGCCCCTCGTGATCGACAACCGGTCGGGAGCGGGCGGCAACCTCGGCATGGATGTCGTCGCCCGCGCCGTGCCTGACGGCTACACGCTCGGCGTCGCCACGACGGCGCACGCCATCAACATGACGCTGTTCCGCAAGCTCAACTACGACACGCTCAAGAGCTTCGCCCCCGTCGCACTCCTCACGGAAAATCCCCTCGTCCTGGTGGTGCCGGAGGCGGCGCCATGGCGCGACGTGCGCGCCCTCGTCGCGGCGGCCAAGGAGAAGCCTGGCGCCCTCAACTACGCCTCGTCGGGCGTCGGCCAGTCGACCCATCTCGCAGCCGAGCTCTTCGCGTCGATGGCGGGGGTCAAGCTCACCCACATCCCCTATCGGGGCAGCGCGCCCGCGATCACCGACGTGATCGCAGGACGGGTCGATCTGATGTTCGACACCACCCAGTCCGTGCTCTCGCACGTGGAGGGCGGACGGGTGCGGGCGCTCGGCATCACCTCGGCGGAGCGGCTGCCGCGGGCCAAGGACATCCCGACGATCCGCGAGACGGCCTTGCCCGACTACGTCGCCATTGCGTGGAACGGGCTGGTGGCGCCCAAGGGCACCCCCTCCGACACCATCCAGCGCATCCACGCCGAGACCGTCCGGGCCTTGCAGGAGCCGGGGATCGTCGCGAAGTTCGAAGCACTCGGGGCGACATCCCGCCCGCTCTCGACCGAGGCGTTCGGCGCCTTCATGGCCGACGAGATCGCCAAGTGGGGCGCCGTCGTGAAGCAATCCGGAGCGACGCTCGACTGAAAAAAACGTTTTCCGGCAATGCCAGAGGCTTGGTAAGACAAGTTGCACAGCATCTTGGGCATTGATTCTTTCCCGGTTTCTCGGACACCTCCGATACGAGTTCCGGAAAATTCCTTCCGGAACGCGTATCACGAGCCCGCGCGGCGCCTGAGCGACGCTGAAATCCGCATTGCGAAGCAATCCGTGGGAATTCGTATGATACGCTCATCGCGGACGGGGGAGGTGTTCGACGACGAGGATCCGACGCTGATTCACAGGGCGCAACGCTGACCCTCTGCCTGGCGTCCCGCGCCGTCTTACCGCCTCCGGAAGGCCGCCACGCGGGCGATCGGCGGACGAGCGGCGACTGTGCGCTTTCATTTCGCCCAGTGAACGATATTCTCACGTGTGAATGGCGACGAGCGTGCGGGGCGATCCCGGGTGGGGGACGGCGGAAAGCGGGTGACATGAACCGAGCGGAGGAGCGGAGCTGGGCGATGAAGGTCGGTCGTGGGGGCGTCACGCAACCCGTGGCGATCGCGCGGGCGCTCGCGGCCGCCCTGCGGGCTGAAAGCGTCGAGGCGATCTTCCGCGCTGCGTCGGCCAGCCCCTCTTCCGCCATCGACGATGTGCGCACACGTGTCGGCGAGGGCTTCGGCTCGGTCGCGCGCGATACCCGGTTCCATCGGTTCGGGCTCCTCGACGTGGCGCCGCCTCCCCCCGACCGGTCGGACGGCGCGAAGCTCCAGCCGGGGGTGCCGCGGATCGCGACGCGGTCCGAGGCAGAAGCGAGTGTCCGTCACGCCGTCCCGGACCGCCGCAGGAGCGCCCGATGAGCCAGACGGTCGATGCGGATGGGGAGACGTGGACGGACGACATCGCCACGCCGGGCCTCCTGTGCCGGATCGCGGCCCTGCTCGACCGCGACGGGCGTGAGGTCGCGCGGCGTACCGTCCTTCCCCGTGGCTGGCACATCGGGCTTTTTCCCACCGGCCTGGCGCAATCGGAACTGCGGCCGGACGGCTATGCAGGGCCGGGGGTGCCGCTCCCGGATCTCGGCCTGCCCCGGGTCATGCTGGGCGGACGCCGGGCGGCCTACACGGGCGACATTCCCCTCGGCGCAAGGGTCGGGCGGCGGACCGAAATCGAGAGCGTCGCGGAGAAGACCGGCCGCAGCGGCCGGATCGCCGTCGTGGCGGTTCTCAATGTGCTCAGCGTCGGCGGGCGCGAGGTCGTCGCGGAGCACGAGGATTACGTCCTGCGCGAGGCGGCCCCGTCCGGCACGGACCCTGCCGCCTCGCCGCAGGACGGTCCCCCGCGGCCGTTCGACGTCGCGCGCATCCTGACACCCGACGAGACGTTGCTGTTTCGCTTCAGCGCCCTCACCTTCAATGCTCATCGCATCCATTACGACGCGCCCTACGCCACGGGCCGCGAGGGCTACCCGGCCCTCGTGGTCAACGGCGCCCTCACGGCGCTGCTCGTCCTGGAACTCGTCCGGGCGACCGCCGGACGGGAGCCCGCCGCCTTCGGCTACCGTACGCTCAGGCCGCTCTATTGCGGGCGTGCGATGCACCTGAAGGCGCGGCGTGGAGCAGACGAATGGCGAGCCTGGGCCGAGGACGAGGCCGGGGCGGTCGCGCTCGAGGCGACCTTCCGGTGAGCGAGCCCTCCCCCGCCGCCCGGCCGCTCGCCGGCATCCGGGTCATCGACCTCACGAGCGTCGTGGTCGGCCCGGCCTGCACGCTGCGGCTCGCCGATTTCGGTGCCGAGGTGATCAAGATCGAGCCTCCCGGCGGCGACATGCTGCGCTGCCTGGGCGGACCCTCGCCCGGGGGGCGCCACGCCGGCTCGTACCTCCACCTGAACCGGGGCAAGCGCGCGCTCGGCCTCGACCTCAAGATGCCGGCCGCCCGCGCGGTGCTGGAGCGCCTGATCGCGGGAAGCGACATCCTCGTCGCCAACATGCGCCCGGAGGCGCTGGCCCGGCTCGGCCTCGACGCGGAAGGCCTCCGTGGCAGGTTTCCTCGGCTCGTTCACTGCACGATCACCGGCTTCGGCCCCGGCGGGCCCTATCGCGGTCGCCCGGCCTATGACAGCGTGGTCCAGGGCGTGTCGGGCATCGCCGGCCTGGCCGAGCGGCGCGACGGCCGCCCGCTCTACGCGCCGTTGCTTCTGGCCGATCACGTCACCGGCGAGATCGCCGCCTCGGCGATCCTCGCCGCCCTCTTCGCCCGCGAGCGGACGGGCGCGGGTGCGACGCTCGAAGTGCCGATGCACGAGACCATGGCGGCCTTCGTGCTCCACGAGCATCTCGGCCCGCGGACCTTCGTTCCGCCGCTCGGCCGGGCCGGCGACGCCCGCGTGCTCAATCCGGAGAACCGGCCCCTCCCCACGGCGGATGGCTGGATCAGCCTGACGGCCAATTCCGACGCGCAGGTCCACGCCTTCCTGCGAGCGGTCGGGCGGGCCGACATGATCGACGACCCGCGGCTCGCCACCGTCGCCGACCGGTTCCGCAACGTCGACCTGTGGTTCCGCATCCGCTCCGAGGCTCTGGCGGCGCGCACGACCGCCGAGTGGCTCGCGGTCTTCTCTCGGGCCGACGTGCCGGCCATGCCCTGCCACACGCTCGAAACGCTGGAGCGTGATCCCCACCTCGCTGCGGTCGGACTGATCGGCACGGATGCGCACCCGACCGAGGGCACGGTGCGCACCATCCGGCCGACGATCCTGCATGACGGCGCGCCGGCCGCCGCCGGCCGACCGGCGCCGCCGCCGGGCTACGACACCCGTGCCGTGCTTCACGGGCTCGGCCTGAGCGAGGCGGAGACCGACGTGCTGATCGCCACCGGGGCCGCGTTCGAGACTGGGACCGGCTGAACACGCCACGGCCCGACGGCGAACACGCCGCGGGCCTCGACCTTCAGGGAGGAGACACCACGATGACAGGGATACGATGGAAGGGCCTGCGTCGAGGGCTCACGGCCGCGTGCCTCGCAGCCGGCCTCGCCCTCCCGGCACGGGCCGCCGACCAGGGCCCGGTCAAGATCGGGGTCCTCGTCGATCTGGAGGGCACCTACGCCGATATCGGGGGCCTGGGCGCCGTCGAGGCGGTGAGGATGGCGGTCGAGGATGTCGGCGGCGGCGTGCTTGGTCGGCCCGTCGAGGTGGTCTCGGCCGGCGGGCAGAACAAGGCGGACGTCGCCGCCAACATCGCCCGGCAATGGTACGACTCAGGCGTCGACGTCATTACCGACCTGCCCTCCTCCGCGATGGCCCTCGCGGTGATGAACCTCGCCAACGAGAAGAAGAAGATCGCCCTCGTCACCAGCGCCGGCTCCTCCGACATCACCGGCAAGTTCTGTTCGCCCTATACGGCGCATTGGACCTGGGACACCTATGCCATGGCCAAGGGCACCGGCTCGAGCGTGGTGCGCCAAGGCGGCACCGACTGGTACTTCCTCACCGCCGACTACGTATTCGGCCAAGCGCTGGAGCGCGATACCGCCGCGGTGGTGAAGGCGAGCGGCGGGCGCGTCCTCGGCGCGGTGCGCGCGCCCCTCAACACGCAGGACTTCTCCTCCTTCCTGCTCCAGGCACAGGCCTCGAAGGCGAAGATCCTGGGTCTCGCCAATGGCGGCACCGACACGACGAACGCGATCAAGCAGGCGCGGGAATTCGGCCTCACCGATTCGATGCAGCTCGTCGCGCTGATCGCCTTCCTGAGCGACGTCCACTCCCTCGGCCTCAAGGTGGCGCAGGGCCTGCTGCTGACGGAAGCCTTCTACTGGGATCAGGACGAGGCGACGCGGGCGTGGTCGCGCCGGTTCTTCGCCCGGATGAAGCGCATGCCGAGCATGACCCAGGCCGGCGCCTATAGCGGCGCGCTGCACTACCTGAAGGCCGTGAAGGCGGTCGGCAGCAAGGACCCGGATGCCGTGATGGCGCAGATGCGCCGCACGCCGATCGAGGACTTCATGACCCATGGCGGGACGTTGCGCGCCGACGGGCGTGTGATCCGCGACATGTACCTCTTCCAGGCCAAGACCCCGGCGGAATCGACGGGCGAGTGGGACCTCTACAAGCTCGTACGCCGCATCCCCGGCGACGAGGCGTTCCGCCCACTCGCCGAGGGCGGCTGCCCGCTGGTGCGCACGGCGAAGGAGACGCAGCCTTGAAGCGCTTTGCCGTCACCGAATTCGGCCGCCCGCTCTGTACACTGGTCGAGGACGATCCCGTCCCGCAGGGCAGCGAGGTGATGCTCGACCTGGAGCGCTGCGGCGTCTGCCACACCGATCTGCATCTGCGCGAGGGCCATTACGACCTTGGCGGCGGGCGGCGCCTGAGCCTCGCCGAGCGCGGGGTGAAACCGCCCGTGACCCTCGGCCACGAGATCCTCGGCCGCATCGCCGCGGCGGGACCCGAGGCGGGCACCGTCGGGATCGGCCGGCGGGTCCTCGTCTTCCCGTGGATCGGCTGCGGCAGCTGCCACCGCTGCCTCTCCGGCGAGGAGAACCTGTGCGCCGCCGGGCGCTGCCTCGGCGTGCACCGGCCGGGCGGCTTCGCCGAGAAGGTCGTGGTCCCCCATCCCCGTTACCTGATCGACGTCGAGGACCTCGAGCCCTCCTCCGCCGCGACACTCGCCTGTTCGGGGCTGACCGCCTTCTCCGCCCTGCGCAAGGTCGGTGTCGATCCCGCGCGGGACTGGTTGCTGCTGATCGGCGCCGGCGGCCTCGGGCAGAGCGCCCTGCGCCTCGCGCGGGCGCTCGGCCACACCCGCATCGCGGTTGCCGACACGGCGCCCGGCAAGCGTGCACGGTCCTTGTCGCTCGGCGCCGACCTGGTCCTCGACCCTGTCGATCCCGGCGCACGCACGGCCCTCCTCGGCCTCGAGAACGGGCTTGCGGCAGCGATCGATTTCGTCGGCAATGCCGAGACGGCGCGCTTCGCCATCGATACCTTGCGGCGGGGCGGACGCTCGATCACGGTCGGCATGTTCGGCGGCGAGATCTCGCTGCCGCTGCCGCTCCTGCCGTTGCGCGCCCTGACGCTGACGGGCTCCTATGTCGGTAATCTTGGCGAGTTGCGCGACCTCGTCGACCTCGTGCGGAGGCACGGCCTGACCCTCGTCGAAACCGAGACGATCCCCCTCGATCAGGCAGAGGCCGCGATGCGGCGTCTCGAGGCCGGATCGGTTGCCGGACGTCTCGTCTTGTCAAACAAGATCTGATTCGATCGTCGATTGCGACGGCAGCGGATTCTTGCCCTGAGCGATTGCAAGTCGTCGTCATATAGGGCGACGGCATAGAAAGGATGCCTGTAATACCAACGATCGTTGAGGCAGTGTATCGTTACGATTTCCTCATATCCCACGGTTTTTGACCGATCGTTTCGCGATGCGGAAATCATATGGGTCTCGGGTCGACGTCGACACGAGGTCGGCACTTCGTCAGGCTGTTCAGATGAGCGACGCATCGCCGGCATCACCGTAGGCGCTCCAGCCGCCATCGACACTCAGGACTGCGCCGGTCACGTACGACGCCGCCGGAGAGCACAGGAACCATGCCGCCTCGGCGATCTCGGCCGGATCGGCGAGGCGGCCGAGGGGGATCCGCCGTTCCAGCCGCCCGCGGTCGATGCGGCTCGCCTCGACCAGCCTGGCGACCAGCGCAGTGCCGACATAGCCCGGCGCGATGGCATTGACGCGGATGCCCGCCCCGGCCCATTCGCAGGCCATGCTCCTGGTCATCGCGACGATGCCGGCCTTCGCCGCCCCGTAGGCGTTGCGCCGCGGCAGGCCGGTCAGCCCGGCGATCGAGCTCACGTTCAGGATGGCACCGCCCTGCCCTTCCATCACGCGGGCCGCTTCCCGCGACGCCACGAACGTGCCGTCGAGGTGGACGCGCAGGATCCTGTCGAAGGACGCGAGGTCCTGCTCCAGGGTCGGCTTGTGGCTGTCACCGATGCCTGCGTTGTTCACCAGGATGTCGAGCCCGCCCAGGCGCGAGACGGTCTCCTCGACCATCGCGATCGCCGAGGCCTCGTCGGCGACGTCGGCCCCCACCGCCAGATGATGGGCTCCGAGTTCCGCCGCTCGCGCAGCGGCACGGTCGCGGTCGAGATCGGCCAGGGCGACCCGGCAGCCGGCCGCGGCGAAGCGCCGGGCCATCGCCCAGCCGATGCCGTCCGCGGCTCCCGTGATCAGGGCAATGGGTGTGCGGATGGCCTGGGTCATGGTGCGCTCCCTTGCGGGACACCGCCGGACGACGCGCCGGCCTCGAAGCCCGGTCGTGGGATCAGGTTCATCAGCACGCGGCCGAAGCCGCCATCGACCGTGATCTCGTCGCCGGTGACGTAGGCGGCCCGGTCGCTGGCGAGGAAGAGGACCGCGTCGCGGATATCGTCGGGCGTGCCGATGCGGCCGAGGGGTACGACGGCGCCGCGGCGCTCACGCACGCCGGGAGCGTCGTAGAAGGACTGGCTCAGCGGCGTCACCACGAGGCCGGGGCTGACCACGTTGCTGCGGATGCCGGCCCCTCCCCACTCGGTGGCAAGCTGGCGCGACAGCATCACGATGCCGGCCTTGCTGACGCTGTAGGCGCCGCTGAAGCCCTGGGGGTGGCGTCCGGAGATCGACGCGACGTGGACGATGGCGCCGCCGCCTCGCTCCCGCATCGGCCGCCCGAAGGTTTGCGCGCATAGGAAGTAGCCGGTGAGGTTGACCGCGAGGAGCGCGTTCCATTCGGACAGCGGCAGGGTTTCCAGGGGTGCGGGACGCATCAGCGCGGCGTTGTTGACCAGCACCGCACAGGGCCCGAGCGCCCGTGCCCGCGCCGCGGCGGCCTCGAGGCTGTCCGGGTCGGTCACGTCGCAGGCCAGCGCCAGCACCTCGGCGCCGCATCGCTCGACCTCGGCGGCGATCCCCGCCATCGCCCCGGCCTCGCGGTCGAGGAGGACGAGGCGGGCGCCCGCCCGGGCGAAGCCGAGCGCGATCGCCTGCCCGAGCCCGCCTCCGGCGCCGGTGACCACGCAGACCCGGTCCCGCAGGTCCAGCCAGTCGAAATCCCTGTCGCTCATGGTGCGAATGCTCCGCGTGAGGATGCGTGCACGGCGATCACCGCTCGGCCAGGGACGGCAGGACCGCCCTCCGGATCAGCCGGTTCTCCTGGGCGGTGATCAGGTGGGCGGAGGCCTGGAGATAGGCCGGCCAGTCCGGGTCCCGGTCCCGGGCGGCGTGGCGTGCCTCGAACTGGCCCATATCGTCGAACCCCCAGAGGTGGACGACCTGGTTGAGGGGACCGACCGCGCTCGTGAACATCCCGAGCGGGGCGCCGAGATACTTCAGCTGCACCGGCATCGCGAGCCGGTCGAAGACGTCGAGGAACTCGGCCATGCCGCGCAGGCGGATGGTGTAGGTGCGCAGGTCGACGATTGCCGCATCGAGCGTCATGAAGGTGTCCTCACGGGTCTCGAGCGGGAATCAGGAGCGGACGAGCGGGCAGGCGCCATCCGCTTCGGGCCGGAAGGCCTCGTCGGCCGGCATGGTCGAGACGAGCTTGTAGACGTCGCCCGCGCCCCGGCTCTCCTCCGGCTTCTTCACCTCGAACAGGTAGGCCGGGTGGATCTTGCGCCCGTCCGCCCGGATGCGGCCCGCCCCGAAGGCGTCGTCGTCGGTCGGCATCCGCTTCATCAGCTCGATCACCGCCCGCCCGTCGGCCTTGGCCTGCGCGACGCCGAGCTCCTTGACCGCCTTGAGGTAGTGGAGCACCCCCGCATAATCGCCGGCCTGGCTCATGTTGGGGAGGACGTTGGCGGCAAGCCGCGGCTTGACGCGCTTCGTGAAGCCGCGGGTCCGCTCGTTGAGGTCCCAGTAGAAGGTCTCGGTGAGCGACAGGCCCTTGGCCACCGGCAGCCCCATGCCGAGCACGTCGGTGACGTAGCCGACCATCGCGGCGAGTCGCACCCCGCTGCCCTCGATGCCGAATTCCTGCGCCTGCTTGAGGCAGGCGATCAGCTCGCTGCCGGAATTGGCGAAGGCGATGACGTTGGCGCCGCTGCTCTGGGCCTGGAGCAGGTAGGAGGAGAAGTCCGCGGTGCTGCCGAGGGGATAGCGCACCGCGCCGAGCACCTTGCCGCCGGCGGCCTTGACGAAGCGGGACGCGTCCGCCTCGGCCGCGTGGCCGAAGGCGTAATCGGCGGTGATGAAGAACCACCTGTCGCCGCCGACCCGCACCAGGGACGTGGCGGTCGAGTGGGCGAGGCACCAGGAATCCCACGACCAGTGCACCCAGTTCGGACTGCAGCTCTTGCCGGTGAGATCCGAGCTGCCGGCGGTGGTGATCAGCGCCGCTTTCCTCTTCTCCTCGATGATGCCGCGCGAGCCGAGCGCGATCGAGCTGTTGCCGACATTCTCGATCAGGTCGACGCCGCCGCGATCGAACCATTGCCGGATGATGGTCAGCCCGACATCCGGCTTGTTCTGGTGGTCGGCGGTGAGGATCTCGACCTTGATATCGGGGGTCTGAGCCATGAACTCGTCGGCGGCCTGCTGGACGCAGGCGACGGTGGTCGGCCCCGAGACGTCGCGGTAGACACCCGACATGTCGGTGATGACGCCGATGCGGATGGTGTTGGTGCTTTGCGCCCGGCTCAGGGAAGCGGGCATCATGGCGAGCCCGGCGAGCACGAAAGTGCGGCGGTCGAGGGTCATGGCGTCTCCTCCATTCTTCGTCGTTTGGTGATGCGCGGGCGGCTTCTGTCAGGCCGCTTCGTCCGCGAGGTGGTGTCCGGTGATGAAGCCGAAGGTCATGATCGGCCCGAGCGTGATCCCGGCCCCCGGATAGGCGCCGCCCATGATGCTGGCCCGGTCGTTGCCGACCGCGTAGAGGCCCGCGACCGGATGAGCATCGGGGCGCAGCACGCGTCCGACCGTATCGGTGCGCAGGCCGTCGAATGTGCCGAGATCGCCCATGACCAGCTTGAGGGCGTAGAACGGCCCCTTCACGATCGGCGCGACGTTGGGGTTGGGCCGATGCTCCGCATCGCCGAGGAAGCGGTTGAAGGCGGTCGAGCCGCGACCGAAGGCGGGGTCCTCGCCGCGCGCGGCGCCGCGGTTGTAGTGATCGACCGTCGCGACGAGCCCGTCCGGATCGATACCCGCGGCCTGCGCGAGCTCGGGCAATGTCCGGCCGGAGACGAGATAGCCGTTGCGGACATATCGGCCGATCGGGACCGGCGCCGGCTTGGCGTAGCCGAGGCCGTATTTGCGGATCGTCGGATGATCGCAGATCAGCCAGGCCGCGGTCGCATCCACCCCCTCGCCGTCGCGGATCATCGCCGCGCCGGTGTCGTGGTAGGAATTCGCCTCGTTGGTGAAGCGCCGCCCGTGCCGGTTCACCGCGACGACGCCGGGCTTGTACCGGTCGACGAGGTGGGGAAAGACCCCCGTGCGCCCCCCGCCGAGGGGCACGCGCGACACCGGCATCCAGGCCGCCGCGTTGGCCATCCGGATCTCGAACGCGCCGCCGGCCGCCTCGCCGAGGCGGATGCCGTCGCCGGTATTGCCGGACGGCGTCGGCGACAGGTGCTCGGCGCCGCGCTTGACGTGGGGATAGGCCTCGGAGACCCGCTCCCGGTCGTGCGGAAAGCCGCCGCAAGCCAGGACCACGGCGCGCCGGGCCGCGATGCGGCGCTCACCCTCCGCATCGCGCACCACCGCTCCGGTCACCCGCCCGTCGCTGACGCTCAGGCTCTCGGCCGCGGTGCCGGTCCGGATCGGGATGCCGAGGTCGAAGGCGGTCTTGGCGAGCCGCGCCGCCAGCGCGTTGCCGCTGGTGATCTGGACGCCGCGGCGGTGGATCGCCAGATCCTTGAGATGCCGGGCGAGGCGGCGCGCCACGTAAGCCGCAGAGGTCAGCGAGCGGGTCGCCCGGAAGAAATGCTTCAAATCCTCGTTCGAGGAATTGAACATCATTCCGATGAAGGTGATCGTCTCGAGCGGCGGGCGCAGCCGGGCGATCTCGCGCCCGAGCTTGCGTGCATCGAACGCCGCCGCCGTGACCGAGCGGCCGGCCTTGGCGCCGCCCGGCGCGTCCGGATGGTAGTCGGGATAGCCCGAGAGTACGAACTTGACCTCGGTCTCGCGCTCGAAGAACTCGATCATGCGCGGGCCCGCGTCGAGAAACGCCTCGACCGCCGCCTCGTCGTAGGCGTTGCCGGCCTCGTGGCGCAGATAGGTCCGGGCAGCCTCGCGCGTGTCGGACAGACCGGCGCGCTCCGCGTGCGGGTTGCCCGGCACCCACAGAACCCCACCCGAGAAGGCGGTGGTGCCGCCGAAGAACGGCTCCTTCTCGATCACCAGCACGTCGAGGCCGCGCTTCCGCGCCGTGATCGCGGTCGCGAGACCACCGGCACCGGAGCCGACGACGAGCACGTCGCAAGCGAGATCGCTGGCTGCCTGGGGCGGCATGGCTTCATCCTCTCCCGGGTATTGCGGAGCCGGGATGCGCGGGACCGGCGGTTCGACCGCCCGGACCCCGTGGCATCGGGCGCGTCGCGCCCTCAACTCTCCGCCTGTTGCCTCCCGTCTCTCGCAAGCTCTGACGCCTCGCGAGGACCATGCACGGAGGCTACCGGATGGCCCGCAGGGCACAATGGACAGATGCCGCGTTCGATTGCACTTTTCCCGCGCGGGCCGCGGCGTGTCCGGGAGGGGGCGGATGGCGCAGACGAGACGGGAATCCGGACAGGCCGCGCCGGTCGAGCGCTTTCTTCTCTACGGGGAGCCGGTCCAGAGCGTCGAGGCGCGCTTCCTGCACGTCGAGCCGATCCGCTTGCGCAGCGGCCGGCACCACTGGACCATCGCGCCCCACGCCCATGCGGACTTGCACCAAATCCTGCTCGTCACGCAGGGCGGTGGCGTGATGCGTGCCGAGGCCGAGCATTTCCCGATCACGCCGCCGGCCCTGCTGGTCGTCCCTTCGGGGGCGATCCACGCCTTCGACTTCGTGGCCGGCACCGACGGATGGGTCGTCACCGTGGCGGACTCGATGGCAATGGACGTTGCCCGGGGCGAGGCGGCCATCGACCGGCTCCTGCGCCGGGCGGCCTGCATCGGCCGCCTGGAGGCCGAGGCGGTGGCCGGGCTCTCCGGCGCCTTCACCGATCTGTCGCAGGAATTCCTGTGGTCGGCTCCGGCCCGGATGCTCGCCATCGAGGCCGGGCTGATCCGGATCCTGGTGGCGGCGGCCCGTCTGGTGGACGCGCAGGGCCGGGAGGACGCACCGAGATCGGCGGAGGCCGCGCTGATCGCCCGCTTCCAGCACCTCGTCGAACAGGATTTTCGCACGGTCCAAGCCGTGTCCGACTACGCCCGGCAGCTCGCCGTGACCGAGGACCGGCTGCTCGCCGCCTGCCAGCGTCGGTTCGGACAGCCGCCCAAGGTGCTGATCCAGCGCCGTGTCCTGGTCGAGGCACAGCGCTGGCTGATCTACACCACGTTGCCGCTCGCCGAGATCAGCCACGCCCTCGGCTTCCGCGATCCGGCATACTTCTCACGCGTCTTCAAGAAGAAGATCGGCGAGACGCCGCAAGCGTTCCGTGCGTCGCGGGCCACGGCCCAAGCCTTATAGGCCGTCTGCGGACAGAAAGAGGGTCCTTGCTCGGCGAGAGCAATCGATCTCCCGAATCCCCCTCGTCTAGGGCAGCGCCCGATCACGTTGCAATCGGGCGCTGCCCTAAGCAGATTTCGCAAAAGTGGCCGCCGGTTTTGCGGATAAAATCTGCGATAATACAAGGATCTAAGCGGACGAAGCGTTGGCCTGCCAACGCAAGTCTGCTTAGTGTCCCGGCACTCAAGTTCGGTGACGAACGTCGTAGGGGAAGATCCTGCTACGGAGGGCTCCGATGCCTCGTCCCCTGCCTGCGGTGAACCTGCGCCCGTCCGAGCGTGACGCCCTTGAGAAGTGGGCCGGGCGTCGCAAGACCGCGCAAGGCCTAGCCATGCGTGCCCGCATCCTGCTGCTGGCCGACGAGGGCGCCTCCAACGAAGCGATTGCCGCCGATCTCGCCCTCGACCCGGCGACCGTCGGCAAGTGGCGCAACCGCTTCCTGCGTGACCGTGTCGAGGGGCTCTGCGACCAGCCCCGCAGCGGCGCACCCCGCCGCATCGACGACGCTCGGGTCGAAGCCCTGGTCCTCGACACCCGGGAGCGCAGGCCCGAGGGTGCCACGCACTGGAGTTCGCGCCTGATCGCCAAACGCCACGGCCTCTCTCACACCAGTGTCCAGCGCATCTGGCTCGGAGTAAAGAACGCCATGCGCCTTATGCGAATGTCACGAGGAACGGGGGCGGTTTCTCGGACTATGGGAAGTGTCATATTGGCGGAACCACCGCTTCCGGGATGCTTGGGGTTGAGATGATATCACTGCATCCTCTCCTTTGATCGTCAAAATAGATTGTATTAATTCTCTACTGCAATATTATATAGTAAATTTTATTTTTTATTATATTCTGTGATATTTTAATTTATCAACCAATCAAAATATTATCTGTAAATAGACAATAGGGTGCAACTATAAAGAGATGCATGCAGAACATGTTATATTTGCCGATCAAATATCTCCGACTTCAAAAATATTTCAGCAAAAATATGGCACCCGATAATATTCATATAAATCAAATTTAATAAATCGCCCGTAGCTCGCTTGTATTGTTGCAGGCGCCTGATTCGGCATCGTACAGAGCCGGTTACGGAGATCGATTCACCGTCGGGAGATGTTACGCAGCCTCGCGCCTCGCCGGCCCTTCACTCGATCCCGCGGATCGGCTCCGGACCCTACCCGCTCAGCGCCCGAGCCGCTTCGATCGCCAGCGGCGCGAACCGCTTGCGAAAATCCTCGGTCGACCACTCGCTCAGCGAACCTGCGATGTGGACCGCGCCCAGCGGCCGGCCCGGGTCGGCGAGCACGGCGGCGCTGAGAACGACCTCGCCGATCAGCGCCTCCTCGGTGGCGAAGGCGTAGCCGTCGCGGCGCGCCTCCTTCACCTTGCGCCAGATCTTCGCCGGCTCGGTCAGGGTCTTCCGCGTCAGCGGCCTGCGGTCCGAGCGCGCCAGGATGTCGTCGACCGTCCCGTCCGGCAGCTGCGCCAGGCAGGCGCGCCCGCCGGAGGAAGCGAAGGTGGGGACGCGTCGGCCGGCGAGCGTGGCGTAGAACGTCTCGCGCTTGCTCTGCAGCCGCACCGCATAGATCGTCGTGAGGTCGTCGAAGAGGCTCAGATCGACGCGCTCGTTGGCGACCTTGCGCAAGTCGACGAGGACCGGCATCGCCCGCTCGATGAGCGGATTGGTGCGCAGGTAGTCGAAGGAACGGTCGAGGATGCGCCGGCCCGGGACGAGGCCGCCGTCGCGGCCGCGATCGAGATAGCCGCGGGCAAGCAGCGTCTGCGCGATGCGCTGGGCCGCGCTCTTGTTCGTCCCCGCGGCCTCGGCCAGCTCGCCGAGCGACATCGGGTGCGGGCTGGCGGCGAAGGCCTCGAGCACGTCGAGCGCGCGCGCCACCGATTGCAGGAACAGCCGGTCGTCGACCCCGCCCCGCGGATCCGCTCCCCCGTCCGCCTCGTCGTCCGTTCGCATGCGCTCAGCCGTCCCTCGCGTGAGCGGCCGTTCTACACCATCGGGCGCTCACGAGAGCAAGACGATCGTATCGGCGAGCGATGTGACCCCGCGTCCGGCCGGCCCTAGCTCCGCACCGGGAACACCCGCGGCGACAGCTCTTCCAGGCTGCGCCCGGCCCAGTCGCGGCCGGGGGCCCCGGCGATGACCTCCGCCTGGCCGCGCCGCAGCATGTCGATGTCCTCGGCGATGTCGAAGGTCGTCACCGCGCCGTCGCGAACGACCTGGACCCCGTCGACGTAGACGTCGCGCACGGCGCGGTCGTTGGCCGAGTAGATCAGGCTGCGCAACGGCTCGTAATCGGGCTGCATGTACGGGTTGCTCATGTCGATCACGGCGAAATCGGCCTTGCAGCCGCTGGCCAGCCGGCCGAGATCGGGCCGCCGGATCAGGTCGGCGCCGCCGCTCGTCGCGGCCGTGAAGGCCTGGGCCGTGGTCGCGCCGGTGTAGCTGCCGGCCCGGATGCGGCTGGCGTAGCAGGCCATGCGCAACTC
Organism: Methylobacterium sp. SyP6R; assembly: GCF_019216885.1. NCBI lineage: Bacteria > Pseudomonadati > Pseudomonadota > Alphaproteobacteria > Hyphomicrobiales > Methylobacteriaceae > Methylobacterium > Methylobacterium synurae. Next base: position 283,620 of record NZ_JAAQRC020000002.1, read on the forward strand.
ATCGAGCATGTTGTGCGGGAAGGTGTCGGTGCCGATCCCGCAGGGAATGCCGGCCTCCACGTAGCGGCCGAGCGAGTTCAGCGCGATGCCGCGGCGCGCGAACACCACCGGGCAGTGAGCCACGGCGGCGCCGCTGTCGCGTAAGCGCGCGAAGTCGTCGGCGTGCGGGAAGTGCAGCCAGGGATGGTCGTTGAGGAAGATGCCGTGGCCGATGACGAGATCGGGCCCGAGCGCGCCGATCTTGTCGAGCCAGCCGATCGGCGTCTCGCCGGTGCGGCGCAGGATCTCCTGGAACTCGACGACGCTCTGGGCGGCGTGGATCTGGATCGGCTGGCCGCGGTCGCGGGCGGCGGCGAGCGCCTCCAGGATCTGGCCCTCCGTCACCGTGTCGATCTGGGCCGGGCAGAGCAGGCCCGAGATGCGCCCGCTCGGGTGGCGGCCGGCCTCGTCCATCAGGTCGATCGCCTCGCGTAAGGCGCGGTCGCCGCGGGCCGGGTCGAGGTCGTACTCGACCGAGTGGCCGTTCGTCGTCTTCCACGGCCCGGAGCGGAACATCGCCCAGAGCACGGCCCGGATCCCGGTCTCGGCGTAATGCTCGGGCCAGTCGGGGGTCGGCTGGCCGAGGTCGCAGATCGTCGTGACGCCGCTCTTCAGGAGTTCCGAGACGGCGACGCGCCTTGCGTGCCTGGCGTAACCCGGCCCGATGTTGAAGACCGGCATGAACTCGTAGAGCGAACTCTGGCCGAGCTTGGCGCTGCCGAGTTCCTCCAGCATGCCCTTCCAGCCGGGCTCGTGGCCGGGATGGGAGTGGATGTCGACGAAGCCCGGGATCAGCATCAGACCGGCGCCGTCGATCTCGGTCGCGACCGGGCCGTCATAATTCTTGCCGACGAAGACGATGTCCTTGCCCGAGAAGGCGAGGTCGGCGTTCCGCAGGTAGATGTGGGAGCCGGCCTCGGCGTCCCAGGCGACGATCCAGTCGCAGTTCCGGTAGTGCGTCGCGCCAGTGGATTCGGTCACGGGTCCCCTCCCCTGTTCTTGTCAGGCGGCCTCGCCGCCGCGGTCGTAGACGACCGTGCCGCCGCGGATGGCGAGGTCGCAGCGCGTATCGGACAGGATCTCGTCCGGCGCGGCCTTCGTCATGTCGCGCGAGAACACCGCGATGTCGGCGGCCAGCCCCGGCACGAGACGACCGCGATGCCCCTCGGCCTTGTTCACGTACGCCCCGAGCGCCGTGTAGGCGTGCAGCGCCTCGGGCAGCGACAGCCGCTCGTCCCCACCGATGACCGTGCCGCGTGAGGTCTTGCGGGTGAGCATCGTGTAGAGGTTCGGGAACGGATCGATGTCGCAGACCGGCGCGTCGCTGGAGGCCGCCGCCGCGAGGCCGTGATCGAGCCAGGTCTTCATCGGGTAGGAGGCCGCGGCCCGCGCCTCGCCCAGCACCGAGACGTAGAGATCGCCGAAATCGTAGATGAAGACCGGCTGCGGCACCGGCTCGACGCCGAGCCGCACCATGCGGTCGATCTGGCCTGAGCTGTTGAAGCCGCAATGCTCGATGCGGTGGCGTCGCGCCGGGTCGGGCATCGCCGTCAGCGCCGTCTCGAAGGCGTCGAGCGTCTGCTCGATCGCCGCGTCGCCGATCGCGTGGACGGCGAGCTGGTAGCCCTTGGCGTGGTAGTCGGCGACGAAGGCGTCCATCTCCGGGTCGGTCAGGAGCGACAGCCCGTGCGTCTCCGGTTCGCCGAGATAGGCCTGAGACATGGCGGCGGTGCGCCCGCCGGCGCTGCCGTCGGTGAAGATCTTGACCGGGCCGACGCGGAGCATGTCGTCGCCGGTGCCGGTGATCACGCCGTCCGCGAATGCCTGCTCGACGATGCCGCCGGGCCCGCCGAGCAGGCATTGGTTCACCCGCACCGGCAGGCGCAGGCTTCGCTGGGCGTTGCGGTAGGCGGCCACCTCGCGGTAGCCCGCGCGCATGCCGACCCCGGCATCCATGACGCTGGTGATGCCGTAGGACAGGCACGCTTCGCCCGCCCGCTCGATGCCTGCGACCAGGTCCTCGTCGGTCGGGGCCGGCAGAACGGCCTTCAACCGGTCGCGGCCGGTCTCGGCGAGGAGCCCGGTCAGGCGGCCGTTCTGCTGCTCGATCGCGCCGCCCTGCGGCACCGGGGTCGATTCGTCGATACCGGCGAGCCGGAGCGCCATCGAGTTGGCGATCGTCACGTGGCCGCAGGCGCGCACGAGGGAGACCGGGTGATCGGGCGCGACGGCGTCGAGTTCCTCGCGAAGGGGATGCCGCTTCACGTCGAGCTCGAACTGGTCGTAGCCCCGCGCCAGGATCCAGCGGCCCGGCGGCAGCGCCTTCGCCCGCGCCCGGATCTTGCCGAGGAGATCGTCGAGGGTACGGGCTGCCGCCGGCGTCACGTCGACGTCCAGCATGCCGAGCCCGTAGGGCAGGAGGTGCATGTGGGCGTCGTAGAGGCCCGGCGTCGCGAGCCGGCCGCGCAGGTCGATCACGCGGGTGCCGGGCCCGATCAACGGTTCGAGCTCGGCCGCGGAACCCGTCGCCAGCACTTTGCCGGCCCAGAGCGCGACGGCCTCCGCCATGCCCTCCTTGAGCCCGCAGAAGACGCGGCCGTTGGTCAGGATCGTCTCGGCTTTCGGGAACGCCGCCATCTGTCTCTCTGCCTCCTGTCGGATCACGCCGCATTCGTCTCGGCCGCGATCATCGCGGCGCGCTTCCGCTCGTAGAGCGCCAGCCGGGCCTGGAGCCGCGGATGGCGCTCGCCGGCACCGAAGCGGGTGAAGGCCGGGATCGTCTCGGCGAAGTGGCAGGCCGCCTCGTGCGCCGGTCCGATCGGCCGCAACGCCGGCGCCTCCTCGCGGCAGCGGGCCTGCGCGAACGTGCAGCGGGTGTGGAAGCGGCACCCGGCGGGCGGGTTCATCGGGCTCGGCACGTCGCCGCCGAGCGTCGGGCGCTGGTGACGGTGGGCGGGATCCGGCACCGGAGCGGCGGCGAGCAGCGCCTGCGTGTAGGGGTGGCGCGGCGCGGCGTAGAGCGCCTTTGCCGGGGCGGTCTCGACGACCTGGCCGAGATACATCACCGCCACCCGGTCGGCCATGTGCTTCACCACCGCCAGCCCGTGCGAGATGAACAGGTAGGCGAGGCCGAACTCCGCCTGCAGGTCCTTGAGCAGGTTCACCACCTGCGCCTGGATCGAGACGTCGAGGGCCGAGACCGGCTCGTCGCAGACGATCAGCCGGGGCTTGAGCGCCAGCGCCCGGGCGATGCCGATGCGCTGGCGCTGGCCGCCGGAGAATTCGTGGGGGAAGCGGTCGGCGTGGTAGCTCGCGAGGCCGACGAGGCCGAGCAACTCGCGCACCCGGGCCGCCCGGGAGGCGGCGTCGCCGATGCCGTGGACCAGCATCGGCTCGGCCAGGATCTCCTCGACCGACATGCGCGGGTTGAGGCTCGCGAACGGGTCTTGGAAGATCACCTGCATCTGCCGGCGCAGGGGCCGCAACGCCGCCCGTCCGTCGCGGGTGACGTCGCGGCCCTCGACGCGGATCGCGCCGCCGCTCGGCTCGATCAGCCGCAACGCGAGCCGCGCCAGGGTGGACTTGCCGCAGCCGCTCTCGCCCACCACCGCCAGCGTCTCGCCGGCGGCGATGCGCAGCGACACGCCGTCGACCGCCCCGACAGTGCCGACCTGCCGGCGCAGGATCAGTCCCCGATGCACCGGGTAGTGCTTCGATACGGCGTCGAGTTCGAGGAGCGGCGTCATCCGTTCGCCTCCACGGGGGCCTTCCAGCAGGCGACGGTGTGTCCCGGCGCGAGATCGGCGAGCGGCGGGTAGCCGGAGCGGCATGCCTCCTCGGCGAAGGGGCAGCGCGGGTTGAACCGGCATCCCGCCGGTAGCGCGAAGGGCGGCGGCACGGTGCCGCCGATCACCACGAGCCGGTCGCGCTCGTCCTCCATCCGCGGCATCGAGCCCATGAGGCCGATCGTGTAGGGGTGCTGGGGATCGTCGAAGATCGCCGCGACCGGCGCGCGCTCGACGATGCGGCCGGCATACATCACCGCCACCTCGTCGGCGACCTCTGCGACCACGCCGAGATCGTGCGTGATCAGGATGATCGACATGCCGGTCTCGGCCTGCAGCTCGCGCAGGAGGTCGAGGATCTGCGCCTGGATCGTCACGTCCAAAGCCGTCGTCGGCTCGTCGGCGATGAGGAGCGCCGGGCGGCAGGCGAGCGCCATGGCGAGCATCACCCGCTGGCGCATGCCGCCGGAGAGCTGGTGGGGATACTCGTCGAAGCGCCGCTCGGGCGCCGGGATGCGCACCTGGCGCAAAGCCGCGATCGCCGCCTCCTTGAGCGCCCGGGCGGGCAGTTTCTCGTGGCCCGCCAGGGCCTCGACGATCTGATAGCCGATCGTGTGGACCGGGTTCAGGCTCGTCATCGGCTCCTGGAAGATCATCGCGATGCGGCTGCCCCGCAAGCGCCGGAACTCGCCTGGTGCCATCCCGACGAGCTCGCGCCCCTCGAGCCGGATCGAGCCCCCGGTCACCCGCCCGGGCGCCGGCACGAGCCCCATCAGCGAGAGCGACAGCATGCTCTTGCCGCAGCCGCTCTCGCCGACGATGCCGAGCGTGCGCCCGGCGGGCACCGAGAGCGAGACGCCGTCCACGGGACGGATCGCGCCCCGCGGCGTCGCGAAGGTCGTGACGAGGTCGCGGATGTCGAGGATCGGCGCCGGTGCGGGGGTGCCGCGCGGGGTGATCGTCGGTTCGGCCGGGATCGAGGTCGGGCGGGCGGCGGCGAGAGGCAACGGATCGGCTCCCCTACCGCTTCAGGCTCAGGTCGAGGCCCTTGTAGAGCCCGGCGCCGTAGAGCCCGTGCGGCCGCACGCCCTCGACGCGGTCGCCCGACACGACCCAGAGCTGGCGCGTGACGAGGGGGATCCAGACATTGGCGGCGGTGAGCAGGCGTTGCGTCTCGGCATTCGCCTCCCGGCGCTTGGCGGGGTCGGTCGCGGTCGCGGCGGCGTCGATGAGCCCGTCGGTCTTCTCGTCCTTCCAGTTCATGCGGTTCGGCGTCGGCGCCTGCGTGCTCTTGAAGTAGAGGCTCAGGGCCTCGGTCGCGGTCCCGTAGGGATAGGACAGCATGAAGGCGTCGAATTCCTGCGTCGCGAGCTTGCCCCAGGCGACGGTCGCGTCCCAGAGCTGAATCCGCATGTCGATGCCGACCTTGCGCAGGTCGGCCTGCATCGCCTCGGAGATGCGCGGGTTCTGGTCGTCGCGGATGCCGTAGACTAGGAAGCTCGCCTTCTGGCCGTCCTTCACCCGGATGCCGTCCGGCCCGGGCGTCCAGCCGGCCTCGTCGAGGACCTTGGCGGCGCCGGCAGGATCGAATTTCGGCATCAGCGTCGCCGCCTTGGCGTCGTAGTCGAGCACGGTCGGGCTCAAGAGCGAGTGCAGCGGCGTGCCGTGGCCGAAATAGACCGCCTTGGCGATCGCGTCCTTGTTGACCGCCATGTTGGCGGCGCGGCGGATCGCCGGATCGCTCGAGACCGGCTTGTTCACCCGGAAGGCGAAGAAGACGTCGTAGATGTAGTCCTTCTGCTGCTGCACCTTCAGGCCCGGGACGCGCTGCATCGTGTCGATCGAGAACAGCGGCGGGTAGTAGGTGATGTCGGCCTGGCGCGCCTGCATGGCGGCCATCAGGGTGTTGGCCTCGGGCACCACCTTCCAGACGATCTGGTCGATCTCGGGCTTCGGGTTCTTGTAGATCGGCGGCCCCCAGATGTAATAGGGGTTCTTCTTCATCACGAGGTCCTGGCGCGGCGTCCAGCTGACCCAGCAATACGGCCCGGTGGCATTGAAGCCCTGGACGCCGAAATTCTGCTCCAGCTTCTCGACCGTGTTCTTGTCGACGATCGAGCCGAAGGATTGCGTGAGCTGGTACAGGAGGTCGCTGAACGGCTCCTGCAGCTCGTAGACCACCGTGTGGTCGTCGGTGGCGCGGATGTCCTTCACCTTGCCGGCGCGGTTGGCGACCGGCGAGCGGGTGGCCGGATCGATCCAGCGCTTGAGCGAGTAGACCACGTCCTCGGCGGTCATCGCCCGGCCGTCGCAGAACTTCACGTCCTGGCGCAGGTCGAAGGTGTAGGTCCGGCCGTCCTCGGACCGGGTCCAGGATTTGGCCAGGAATGGCTTCACCGTCTTCATATCGAAGTCGAGGCTGACCAGCGTGTCGGCCAGCATGAACAGGATCTCGGAGGCCGCGGTCGCGGTCGAGCGCACGGGATCGTAGCGGTCGGCGTCGATGACCCGCAGGATGGTGAGCGGCGCCTTCGTCTGGGCGAGAGCCGGGACGAGGCCGAGCAGCGAGAGGCCGGCCGCCAGGGCGGTCCGCGCGAACATCGTCATCAAAGATCCATCCTCTCGAATCGTCAGCGGCGCATCCGGGGGTCGAGGGCGTCGCGCAGGCCGTCGCCGAGCACGTTGAAGGCGAGCACGACGACGAAGATCAGCAGGCTCGGCAGGACCGAGACGTGGGGGGCGAAGAACAGGAAGTTGCGCCCGTCCGACGCCATGGCGCCCAGTTCGGCCGTCGGCGGCTGTGCGCCCAGCCCGATGAAGGACAGGAGCGAGCCGAGCAGGATCACCTGGCCGAAGCGCAGGGTGACGAAGACGAAGATCGGCGACAGGCAGTTGAGCAGGACGTACTTCGTCAGGATACGGCCGTCGCCCATGCCGATCGCCCGGGCGGCCTCGATGTAGTCCTGCTGCAGCACCACGATCGCGGCCCCCCGCACCACCCGTGCCATCAGCGGGATGGTGGCAATCGAGAGCGCGGCGAGCACCGCCGTGAGGCCGGGCCCGACGATCGCCGTCAACGCGAGGCCGAACAGGATCGCCGGGAACGACAGGAGCACGTCCATCAGGCGCATCAGCAGGCCGGAGACGCGCGGGTAATAGGCCGCCGCGAACCCGACGAGGCCGCCGAGGCCGCAGCCGATGACGACGGCGATGCTGCTCATTGCGAGCGTCATCCGCAGGCCGAACAGCAGCCGGGTGACCATGTCGCGCCCCTGCCCGTCGGTGCCGAGGAGGAAGCCGTCGCCCGGGGCCTTGAGCGTGTTGGCGAGGTCGCCCGCGTAAGGATCGGTCGGTGCGAGCCAGGGCGCGAGGAGCGCCGCGAGCACGAGCAGCGCGACGGCGACCAGGGCCGCGGCGCTCGCCGGCTCGCGCAGGAGGAAGCGCAGGACGGAGGGACGCGCGGTGACCGCGAAGGCGGCGTGCGGGCTCGCCTCGGGCGTGAGCGCGATCGGATTGCTCATCGGGCCTCCCGGATGCGGGGATCGAGGAAGGCGTAGAGCACGTCGACGATCAGGTTGATGAGGATGAAGCCGGCGGACAGGACGATGATGGTGCCCTGCGCCATCGGCGCGTCGCTCGACAGGATGGCGCCGACGGCGAGCCGCCCGATGCCGGGCCAGCTGAAGATCGTCTCGACCACGACGGCGCCGCCGAGCAGGAAGCCGATCTGCAGACCGATCAGGGTGACGACCGGGATCAGCGCGTTGCGCAGCGCGTGGCGGAGCACCACGGCCCGCTCGGTCAGGCCCTTCGCCCGCGCGGTGCGGACGTGGTCGGCCCCCAGCACGTCGAGGACGGAGCTGCGGGTCATGCGGGCGACCGGCCCGACGAAGACGCCGCCGAGCGTCACTGCCGGCAGGATCACGCCCAAGAGGCCCTCCCAGGTCCAGAGCGGCCCGGTACGGCCGGTGAAGGGCAGGAGCTGCCAGTGGAAGCCGAGGAGCCAGACGAGGCCAAGGCCGAGCAGGAAGACCGGCACCGAGACGCCGGCCACGGAGGCCGCCACCACCAGCCGGTCGGGCCAGCGGCCGCGCCAGTAGGCGCCGACCGTGCCGAGCAGGATGCCGAGCGGCACCGACCAGATCAGCGAGGCGAGCATCAGTTCGAGCGTCGGTCCGATCGTGTTCCCGAGTTCCTCGATCACCGGCATGTTGTTGATGATCGAGACGCCGAGATCACCCCGCAGCAGTCGCCCGAGATAGATCATGAACTGGATCCAGAGCGGCTGGTCGAGGCCGAGATCGTGCCGGATCGCCTCGATGACGTCCTGCGTCGCCGTCGGCCCGGCGCGGACCACCGCCGGATCGTTGGGCACGACCTGCATCAACAGGAATCCGACGAGCAGCACGCCGAGGAGGACCGGGACGGCGAGGAGCAGCCGTTGCAGGATCGTGCGGAGCATCGGCGGCTAGAATCCCCGTGCCCGTGCCGGCCGGCGCCGACCGTCCCGCGGCGCCGGCGGGTCTCCGGCGGTCCATGGACCGTTCGATGCCGTGTCGTCCCTGAGCCCGGTCATGTGAGCCCTCCCGCGAGTGGCTTAATCCGTCAAGGGACCTGCAAGGTCTAGGCCAGGGTAACAGGGAATGGCCCCGGTTCAAGCCATTCGTCGCGATGGACGCTTCGATCGTATTGCTCAACAATACGATTTGGCGTTCCCATCGGGCGGGCGTCCCGGCGGCGTCGCATATGAACTATTGTGATTACTTCATATTTTTGGTCGCCTTGAGGGAGGAGGCAACGATGGCAACCATGACCGTATCCTCGCCCGATCCGATGAAGGCGTGGGTCGAGGCTCAGATCACGAACGGCGATTACGCCAGTTCGAGCGATGACGTGCGCGACCTCGTTCGCCGTGACCGCGAGCGTCGCATGCAGGAGATCAGCATCGAAGAACTGCGCAGCCTCGTCGCGGACGCGAAGGCGAGCGGCGTCGGCCCGCGCAGTATCGATGACATCGTCACGCAGGCGAAGGACATCGCCCGCGCCCGCGCCCGCGGCAGCTTGCGTGAGTAGCGACCGCCTGGATGGGCCGAAGACGACCTGCTCGACATCTTCCCGTTCGGCCTGAAGTGGTTCGGGCTGACGCAGACCGAGCGCTTCGCCGCCGGTCGCGCTGCATCCTCCCTCAGGCGACGGTCGCCCGCTCCCGCACGTCGCCGACGACGCGGGCGCGGACGCGGCGGGCCCCGCCGGGCAGGTAGGCGATCGGGATGTCCTCGACCTCGATGACCTTGAGGCTGGCGGGCTCGGCCCCGGCCTCGACCGCCCGGCGCTCGGCGATTCCTTGCGCCTCGGCGAGTGCCGCGTCGCGGGAGAGGTCGGAGAAGATCTGGTCGACCTCGCCCGAGATCTGCGCCATCGCGGCGCCGAGCGCGTTGGCGACGCCGGCATGGGCGACGCGCACGACCTCGCTGACGCCCTCGAGCCGGTCCGGAATCAGGAAGGCGCCGCCGCCCACCGCGACGAGTTCGGTCGCGCCGCCCGAACTCTTCATCCGGTCGACGCCCTCCTCGACCATCCCGGCGATGCGCGCCAGCATCAGGGCGACGAAGCCGGGATCGAGGTGGCGCACGCGGTCGCGGTCGCCGATCTCGACACGGCCCGCCGCCACCGCGATGTCGGTCGCCGTCAGCGTGTCGCCGCCGAAGACCAGCGCCTTCTCGGTGATGCGGTAGCCGACGGAGCGCGGCCCGATCGCGCCCGACACGGGATCGATGATCGTGCCGCCGCCGAGCGCCATCGGCAGGAGATCGGGCATGCGGAACAGCGTGCGCACGCCCCCGATCGCCACGACGTTGTTAGCCTCGCGCGGGAAGCCGTTGACGAGCGAACCGACGTCGCTGGTCGTGCCCCCGACATCCACCACCATCGCGCCGTCGCGGCCCGACAGGAAGGCGGCGCCGCGCATCGAGTTGGTGGGGCCCGAGGCGAAGGAGTGGACGGGGTTGGCCGCCGCCACCTCCGCGAGCACGACGGTGCCGTCGTTCTGGGTCAGGAAGAACGGCGCCGCGATGCCCGACGCGGCGAGCGCCTCCTCGAAGGCCGCCACCGTCCGCAGGCCGAGGGATTGCAGCGCGGCGTTGAGCAGCGTGACGTTCTCGCGCTCGAGAAGCCCGATGCGGCCGAGCGTGTGCGACAGCGTCACCCTCGCCCCCGGGATCACGTCGCGGATGATGTCTGCCGCCTCCTCCTCGCACACGGCCGTCAGCGGCGAGAACAGGGCGGTGACGCCGACCGAGGTGATGCCGGCGTCGCGGATGCGGGACGCCGCATCCCGGATCGCGGCGCGGTCGAGGGGCACCAGCTCGCGCCCGTCATATTCGTGGCCGCCGGCCACCATGACCGACAGCGGATCGACGGCGTCGCGCAGGTCGTCCGGCCAGTCCACCGTCGGCGGCAGGGAGCGGGCCGCCGGCAGCGCGATGCGGATCGCCCCGACCCGTTCGAGCCGGGCGCGCTCGACCACCGCGTTGGTGAAGTGCGTCGTGCCGATCATCACGGCGTCGATCCCCGCGAGCGGGACCGCCGCCCCGAGGTCGCGGATGACGGCGCGCACCCCCGACATCACGTCGGCGGTGGTCGGCGTCTTGACGGCGCCGAGGACCTGGGTGCCGTCGATCAGCACGGCATCCGTGTTGGTGCCGCCGACGTCGATGCCGATGCGCTTCATGATGAAAAGACCGAGGTGAAGTCGATGTCGTAGCCGAAGGCCCGCGGGCCGACATGGGCGAGGCCCTTCGGCGACAGGAGGATGTCGGGTGCGGGCAAGGCCACCACCGTCACGCGCTGGCCGTAGCGCGCGGTCTCGGTGCCGATCGCCTCCCCCGAGACCGTGTCGAGGACGCAGATCAGGTCCGGGGTCATCACGACCGGCACCCCGTCCCGGAAGCCGACCGCCCACTCGTTCTGGAAGGCGAGTTCCATGCGGCTGCCGGCATCGTCGCCGAGCCCGTCGATGCGGGCCGAGCCGCGCAGGAAGCCGCCCGTCGCCGTGCGGTCGATGTCGCCGATCTTGCCGCGAAACAGGACCTTGCCGCCTTCATGCGCCACCACCGCGGCGACCGGGTCGGCGTGGGCGGCCCGCGCCTCGAGCACCGCCCGGCCGAGGCCGGTCGCCTTGGTGACGGTGTCGAGGACGCCCCATTGCTTGACCTCGCGCCCGGTGCGGGGCGCCTTGCAGGTCGCGGCGGTCGAGCCGACCTCGGTGCAGGCCTTGCGGGAGATCCGCTCCATCCAGGTCCAGGAGGCGGCGCGGGCCACCACCACCTCGTTGTCCCGGCAATCGACGAGGGTCAGCGGGTACATCCGGAGGTCGCCGATGGCGAAGCTCGTCATCTGCGCCTCCGGATAGGCGCGCCCCATCGCGTCGGCATCGACCACCGGGATGTCGAGATGCGCCGCCGCCAGGAACGGCGAGACGGCGTTGCCGCCGCCGATCTCGACGCTCATCACGGCGCGGAACCGCTTGCCCGTGACCTCCTCCATCAGCCGGACGGCGCGGGCGAGATGCGCCGGATCGACGAGCCGCTCCTGGCCGACGAGCGGCGCGCCCATCTTCGACACGACCGCCACATGGTCGTCGTCGTCGAGCGCCCGCGGGTCGATCAGCCGGCAGCGCTTGCCCTCGGCGTAGAGCGTCCTGAGGTTGAGCTCGGCGAGGTACGGGCTGCCGCCGCCGCCCGTCCCGAGGATCCAGGCGCCGATGCCGAGGGGCGCGATCTCCTCGGGCTCGAATTCGCGGATCATGACCCCTCCTCACTGATCGGCGGCGAGGGTAAGGTCGGGCGCGGGCCCCGCCTATCCGGAGAGGCCCCTAGAGCGGCGTCGGATCGCGTTGCCATCGGACGCCGCTCCAGGATTTCGATTTTACCGCATTTTCCACGACGAACCGGTATCCCCTTCGTCGGAAAATGCTCGAGCCAGGAGCAGACGTTTCGTGGCGGGTCGCCTCAAGCGCGTGGTGTTCATCGAGGCCGGCCAGAGCCCGCGGGACGACATCGTCCCGGAGATCCTGCTGCAGCTGAACGGGCCGGTCGAGCCGGTCGAGCGGGGCGCCCTCGACGGGCTGTCGCCGGCCGAGATCGCTGCCCTCGTGCCGGAGGCCGGCGAGGCGTCGCTCGTCACCCGCCTGCGCAGCGGCGAGGACGTCGTCGTATCCAAGGCCGCAGTCGGCGAGCGCATGGCGGCGATCCTGGCCTCCCTGCGCCCGCGCGAGTTCGACCTCGTGGTGATCCTCTCGACCGGGCTGCTGCGCGACTTCGACAGCCCGACCCCGATGGTGAACGCCCAGCGCGCCATCGAATCCGGCATCCGGGCGCTCGCGGCGGAGGAGCAGCGCCTCGGCATCGTGCAGCCGATCGCCCGGCAGATCGAGGAGGTCCGGCTCCCCACCCTCGCCGATTACCCGGTCAGCCTCACCCACGCGATGCCGGGCGACCGCGACGCGCTCGCCCGCGCCATCGTCGATCTCGGCGGCTGCGAGGTGATCGTGCTGAACTCGGTCGCCTTCGACGAGCGCGACCGCGCGATCGTCGCGCGGGCGACGGGCCGGCCCGTGGTGCTCGCCCGCCGCATCGTCGCGGGGGCGATCCGGCTGCTGCTCGACCAGGGCGGCGAGCCCTCGGGCGAACCGCGCCACGGACTTGCCGATTACGGCGAGCGCCTGTCCCGGCTCACCCCGCGCGAGCGCCAAGTGCTCTCGCTGATGGCGGAAGGGCTGACCTCGAAGGCGATCGGCCGCCAGCTCGCGATCAGCCCGAAGACCGTGGAGATCCACCGCTCCAAGGTGATGGGCAAGATGGAAGTGGGCTCGCTGGGGGCGCTGATCCGGCTGGTGATGGCGGCGGAGGCGCCGGATGCATAGTGTTGAATTCGATCTTTTAGCACTGTGATGACATGCTCGAGGCTCTCGATACGCATACCATCCAGTTCACGCTGCCGCCTCATACCGATCGTCCGCCGGTACGGCCCGGGCCTCATAGACACGAACGATACCTTTGGCTGATCTAATACCAACGGCCTGAGAGGGTGACTCGTCGTGTTGCGCCTTGGGTTGGCTTCTGATTCGATTGCGGGATCAGGAGAGTCTGCCATGGCCGGGATCGCCATCACCCGCACCGATTTGACCGCCGAGGAGTTGCGGTCCGCCTCCGCCACGGCGCCCAGCATCCTGGCGGCCCGGCGCATGCTGGCGCTCGCCCTGGTGCTGGATGGGGCCGACCGCACCGGCGCCGCCCGCTCCTGCGGCATGGATCGGCAGACTCTGCGCGACTGGGTCCATCGCTACAACGCCGAGGGACTCGCCGGTCTGAACGACCGCAAGGCGCCGGGGCGGGCCGCCAAGCTGACGCCCGAGCAGAAGCAGCAACTGGCTGCTCTGGTCGAAGCGGGACCGGACTTTGACAAGGACGGCGTGGTGCGCTGGCGCCGGGTCGACCTGCAGGCACGGATCAAGGAGTTGTTCGGGGTCGAGATGCACGAGCGCACGGTCGGCAAGCATCTGGCGGAGTTGGGCTTCGTGCGGCTCTCGGTTCGCCCGCAGCATCCCAAGGCCAGCGACGAGACCCAGGACGCTTTTAAAAAAGCTTCGCCGCGCGCGTGGCAGAGATCCTGCCCGACCCCGCCCGCGCCAAGCCGCTCGAGATCTGGTTCCAGGATGAAGCCCGCGTCGGCCAGCAGGGCACGCTGACGCGGGTCTGGGCGCGCAAGGGCACGCGCCCGCGGGCTCCGCGCGACCAACGCTACAAGTGGACGTATCTGTTTGGCGCTGCCTGCCCGGCACGCGGGACCAGCGCGGCTTTAGTGCTGCCGACGGTCAACACGCAGATGATGTCGCTGCATCTGGCCGAGATCAGCAAGCAGGTCGCGCCGGGCTCGCACGCGATCCTGGTTCTGGACGGGGCTGGCTACCACGGCACGGCCAAGACGCGCCGCCCGCGTGGCCTAGTCGTGCCGGACAACATCACGTTGATGCATCTGCCAGCGTCATCGCCGGAACTGAACCCGATGGAGGTGGTCTGGCAGTACTTGCGTCAGAACAAGCTCGCCAACCGGGTGTTCCGCGACTACCGCCAGATCGTCGATGCCTGCTGCGACGCCTGGAACTTCTTCGCTGACAACCCAGGCCTCGTCACATCCATCACCGCCCGGGACTGGGCACAGGTCAAACTCTAGGGCCACTGGTATAACGACAACATTTCAAGGCATCGTGGCTATCGGGCGAACACCATTTACGGCCCATCTCCTCGACAGCAAACTCGGATAATATTTCGAAATTTATGACTCGCTGCCGTGCAGGTCACAATCAGCATCAGCTCAAAAGATGGACATAAATCCAGCAAATCCAGCTCAGCGTCTATAATTTAACATCTATTATCGCACGATTGATTTTTTACATCGAGGTGCGGGCATGCTTTATTCTTCACGCACCCCCGCAAATCGTCAGCAACGTTGGTTGAATACCGACACAAATTCGCATGCCGAAAATGTGCATCTGGCAATTCAACCGCATAGAATTCATTTGCGAGCTATTTGCCTGATTGCATCATAGTGACCATCAAGTTGCAGACCGATTCGCTCAAGAAAATCAATTATATCAGCAAGTTCCTTACCCATTTCAGATGATATTTGCGAAAGCGACAGCTCAATCTTAGCTTTCGCAATCGGGTCGACTGACAGTGACAATTGAGGATATACAATAAGCCAAATTTGATAATGATTTCTAAGCGCCAAATCTTTCGCTACAATATATTTTATATCGGCCTCATTTAATTTCTCACTAAGTTCGGCATAGCTGATGGATTGAACTGATTTGCCATTTTCTGATAATGTAATTTTATTATTTTCTTTATCGTCGGCAATCTCGGCGGTAATCGAGGGGGCATCTGTTGCATTTTTTCTTGATTTAAAAGACACGTATTGCGTGTAGATTTTGTCGATGATTGAAACCGCATGCCCCGCCACGGTCGCGACCTGAGAGGCTTCCAACAAGCTAATCATTGTTTCTGGCTCCTTATAAGTCTTATAAGATCTCATGACAGGGGATTGCAAGGATTGGTGGGTCAATCCGACACTCTCACCGGACAAGGGCGCCAAATCATATCTGAATAACCTAATCTGTTCTTCTTTCAGGCGCGCCGCAGACCACCAAAGCCCAAAAGCACGCTGATCGAATGGCGAATATACTCGAAAAGGCGATACAAATGCAACTCTCCAGATAGAGCGAAGAATCGGCAAGGTTCGAAGATTTTGCAGCTCCTGGTGAAGCTCAGGGATTTTAGAATGATCGCCGGCATGTACAACGGCTGCGATCATCCCACATTTCTCAAGCGTATCGCCAGCTTCTTCGTGTCGCCCTTCAATATAATCTAAGCTGCCCTCCTTCATGGAGCGCGCCAGACCTAGAGCAGCCGTCCACCGAACAAAACTATGCTTTGAGTCCAACATTGACACGAATTGGGATTCGTATTGGCATTCGCCCGCCAACGCAAGCGAGTAGAGAAGCTGGCAGCGAATTTCGTTGTCTTCTTCCGAGCTAAGAATGCGTTCGGCAAATCCCTCTGTACCGGACCAGTCAATTGGAACCATCCGCAGAGAACTATATGCCCAATCTAAGTATCCGTAGCCGGCACCTTTTTGCCTGATGTACTCTGCGACCAAAGAGGCGACATGCTTATCCCGTAACTCTCCTAGCGCTATAGAGGCAGAAACACGGCGTTGATGACCGATTTCAGAATATTCTCCGATCGTCCCCAAAAGAAATCTGACAGATCGAACAGAGCGAGCCTCTTGTAAAACGTCGCAAGTTATCTCTCTCCAACTTACAGAGCTCGATTGGTTGTAGCAATGTATAAGGCCATCGACGCAAGCTGGCGACAATTCATGATCTACAGCCCTAATAATACTTCCGTAGCGAGATCGACTCGGCTCCATTTCCTCATATATTTGTGTCAAATCCCTCAATTGCTCTAAAATATATCTTCTGTTGTCTGGCGTTGTTGCAGATCCAGCAAATCTAACAAGGGCTTCTATGACATAAGAAGAAAGCTTGCCAAAATAATATCGGTCGTAATTTCCAGCTACTTGGCTTCTATCAGTGATCCATTCTCCGGTATATGCAAGATCTTGTAAAAAATAAGACCAATTACCCGATTTTAGAAAACCAAGAGCTTCAATTGTACGCCTCAGGCAATCCATTGATTCTTCGTTCTTCTTAAGAATTTCGATCAACGGCCTATCCAGCTCGTTACTTGATTTAAAGCCGGCAAAACATGCTGCGGCGGCGCCCGATTGATGCCATCCGCCATGAATCAGCGATTCTTTAAATATACTTGCTACTTTAGGACCAAGAGATGAAGATAAATTTTTTAATCTTATTGACGTCTGATGTGTGTCATTGTGCGCAAAATCATTATTAACAAGAGCATTTGCAACTTTGTGAGCATCCAACACACTTAATCTCTTGCAGGCATCCTGCCCTGCGACCGGGTCATTTTCATAAATTTTCACAACGTCCTGATCTAAACCCATTTCACACCTCAAATTCGCACGCACATCAGTTCGGTCTATAGACCTTCAAGTCCAAGATATGGCTTCCTACTGCTTAAAATGGCATCTCGTTCGTTCATACTAGCAGGACGAAAGCGCCGCGATAGTACCTATTTTTCCGTGGCTCCGCTGAAAGCAGCAGCGAAATGCAAAATCATAACAAGTAAATGGTGATATTATTTGCAAATTTCTGAGTCTAAGATCATTATATAAACGACTCTTTACGTCATGTAGTAGATACAGCGTAGAACATTATAAAAAAATTTAAAAATCTTGCCAATATAATTAAAAATTTTTGTTTGCGACAGCCATAAAAACGGTCGCAAATATTGTATTTGTTGTATAATTTACATTACATAATAAGATTATTGTAGCAAAAATCTAGAAGAAAAGATAATTATAAATCAATTAATTTCCGAGAATTGTTTATATTTTTCTAAGAATTTTAGGTGCGGGATGCAATTTTCGCATCCAAGCTCATGCACTAGCCCGTCTTATAGCGCAATCCTCACGCTTGGCGTCCTATTGACGGGGGGCCACCCCTCGCCCTTACCAGCCTTTCCAATGGCTAGGCCGCTTGGATCCAGACTGTGTGCCGACCCGCGATTGCCCACCCAGCGGGCAGAAACCCTCGTTTAGCCACCCGCTTCCTAAGGGCACTCCCCTATAGCGGCTTGCTCGGACGAGGGTCTAGCTTCGGGTGGGTCGACGCGGAACCGGCAGGGGATTGGATGAAGCGCACGAACCGGCTCGCTTTCGTGACGATCGGGCAGTCGCCGCGGATCGACATGGTGCCGGAGATGCTGGCCGAGATCGGCGGTGAGGTCGAGGTGCGGGAATACGGCGTGCTCGACGATGCGAAGGAGGCCGAGATCGCCGCCCTGCACCCGCGCGAGGGCGAGGCCTCCTTCGCCAGCCGCCTGCGCGACGGGCGCGAGGCGGTGCTGTCGAAAGACCGCATCGAGGAGCGCCTGTCGGATCTTCTCAAGGCCATCGACCGCCACGGCCACGACGCGGTCGTGCTCCTGTGCACGGGCACGCAGGTCGAACCGCTCGCGAACACGCTCCTTGTCGAATCCCAGCGCATCGTCGATGCCACCGTCGAGGCGCTCGCCGCCTCGTGCCCGAAGCTCGGCGTGATGGTGCCGCTCGCCCGCCAGGTCGCGGAGTTCCCGGCGCGGCACGTCTTCCGCGGTAAGCCGAAGGTCGTGGCGGCCTCGCCATACGCCGGCGACGCCATGGCGGAGCGCGCCGCAATGCTGGCCGACCGCGACCTGATCGTCATGCATTGCATGGGCTACACCGAGGCGATGCGCCGCGAGGTCCGCGACGCCGTCGAGGCCCCCGTCCTCCTGTCGCGCCGGATCGTTGCCGGCGCCGTCCGCCAGCTTCTCTGATCGCAAGCCTCTCTGATCGCAAACCTCTGATCGAAGGAATCGCCCGATGCGCAGACTCGGCCTCGGATTGCTCGCAGCGGCTCTGCTGGCGGGCGCCGTCGGTCCCGCCGGCGCCTTCGAGCGCGTCGGCGACCGCAAGGTGATCGTGTTCGGCGGGCGCCAGCAGGTGCCGGTGCTCGATCCGCACGTGCGCTACGACTGGTCGACCCGCATGCTGCAGCAGGCGGTCTACGACGCCCTCGTCAAGTACGAGGGCAACCCGGCCGAGGTGAAGCCGTGGCTCGCCGAGAGCTGGGAGACCAGCCCCGACGGCAAGACCTGGACGTTCCATCTCACCGGTACGGCGAAGTTCCATACCGGCGACCCGGTCGATGCCGAGGCCGTGCGCTACTCCTTCGTGCGGGGCCTGAAGCTCAACAAGGGCGTCGCCTGGATGCTCAAGGACTTCCTCGGGCCGGAGGGCGTCGAGGCGGTCGATGCCAGGACCGTCCGCTTCACGCTGAAAAAACCTTACGCGGCCTTCCTGTCGTTCCTGCCCTGGTGGTACGTCGTCGATCCGAAGCAGGTCGAAGCACATGCGGTCGACGGCGACGACGGCCAGAAGTGGCTCACCGACCACGAGGCCGGCTCCGGCCCGTTCACGATCAAGCGCTGGGAGCCCAACGTGCTCCACGAACTCGCCGCGGTGCCCGATTACTGGAAGGGCTGGCCGCAGGGCGAGGCGCACCGCCCGGCCGGCGTGATCTACCGGATCGTCCGCGAGCCGGCCGCCCAGAAGGCCTCGCTGCTGCGGGGCGAATCCGACATCGTCGAGGGCCTGACGCCGGACGACTACGTCCAGGTCGCGCGCCAGAAGGGCGTGGCGATCGAGGACCATGCCGGCATGACGACCTTCGGCATCAAGATGAACAACAAGGTCGGGCCGACCGCCGACCCGAACCTGCGCAAGGCGATCGCCTACGCCCTCGACTATGACGGCCTGGTCCAGATCTACAACGGTGCCGCCAGGCTCCAGACGAGCGTGTTTCCGGCCGGCATGAAGGGCCATATCGACGTGCCGGGCATGCCGCGGCGCGACCTCGCCAAGGCGAAGGAGTATCTGGCGAAGTCGGCCTATCCGAATGGCGGGATCACCCTCGAATACGACCACATCACCGGGCTCGAGGAGGCGCGCCGGATCGGCCTTCTTCTCCTCGACAATCTCTCCGCCCTCAACATCAAGGTCGACATGCGGCCCGAGCAATGGCCGAACATGGTGGCCAAGGGCTCGAAACCGGAGACCTCGCCGAACCTGACCTCGGTCTTCGTGACGCCGATCTCGACCGACCCGGACGCGGTCGCCTATCAGTACCACCCCAATTCCTGGGGCCAGTACTTCGCGATGTCGTTCTACGACAACCCGGACGTCGCCCGGATGATCGACGAGGCACGCTCGACGCCCGACTGGGACAAGCGTGCGCCCCTCTATGCCGAGATCCAGAAGCGGATCGTCGCCGACCAGCCGGAGGTGTTCGGCATGGTGCAGAACCGCCGCTGGGCCCGCCGCGACGTGCTGAAGGGCTTCAGCTTCAGCCCGGTGCGGTTCACCGGCGAGGTCGACCTCTACCCGCTCTGGATCGACGCCAAGTAGGCTCGAGGGGGAACGGCTTTGCTGCGCTTCGCGCTCAAGAAGCTCCTGACCGTCGCCGGCACGATGCTCGGCCTCGCCGTGCTGACCTTCCTCATCACCAACGTGGCGCCGGGCGATCCCGCCCGGCTCGTCGCCGGCCCCGAGGCGACCGCCGACATGGTCGAGACCGTCCGCCGGGAATACGGCCTCGACAAGCCGCTGCCGGTGCAGCTCGCGATCTATCTCGGGGACCTCGCCAAGGGCGATCTCGGCACCTCGATCGTCACGACGCGGCCGGTCCTGTCCGAGCTCGGGCGCTATTTCCCGGCGACGCTCGAACTGGTGCTCGTCGCGATGGCAATCGGCGTCGGGCTCGGGCTGCCGCTCGGCATCCTGTCGGCCCTGAAGCGCGACGGCCCCCTCGACCATCTCACCCGCATCCTGTCGATCTCAGGGGTGGCGCTGCCGGCCTTCTGGTTCGGCATCCTGCTTCAGCTCACTTTCGCCGTGCATCTCGAATGGCTGCCGGTCTCGGGCCGCCTGCCGCTCTCGGAGGCGCCGCCCGCGGCGATCACCGGCCTGATCCTCGTCGATTCGCTGCTGCGCGGGCAGTTCGAGACCTTTCGCGAGGCGCTCTTCCACATCCTGCTTCCGGCGATCGTGCTCTCCTTCCCGTGCCTCGCCTCGATCCTCCGGGTGAACCGCGCCGAGATGATCGAGGCGCTGCAATCCGATCACGTCGTGGCGGCGCGCGCCCACGGCATCGCGCCGTTTCGCATCGTCGCAATCTATGCCCTGCGCAACGCGCTCCTGCCCACCCTCGCGATGATCGGCCTGCGCTTCGGCTGGATGCTGGGCTCCACCGTGCTCGTCGAGACGGTGTTCGACTGGCCCGGCATCGGCCTCTACGCGGTCTCCTCGGCGCTCGCCTCGGACTTCAAGCCGGTCGTCGGTGTGACGCTGGCGATCGGGCTCTGCTTCATGACCGTCAACATCCTGGTCGACCTCGCCTATGCGTGGATCGACCCGCGCCTGAGGGCCGCGTGATGGCGCTCCCGGACATCTCCCCTGCCCTCTCCGACGCGCCGCCCGCCTTCCGGGTGCGCCACGCCACCACGATCCGCCAGTGGCGGCTCTACGCCCATCTCTTCTCCCGCTCGTTCTCCTCGATGCTGGGCCTCGCCCTCGTCGTGCTGTTCCTGGTGCTCGCCGCCTTCGGACCCTGGCTCGCCCCCTATCCGGGCGACACGATGGGCGCCGTGAAGCTGTCGCAGCGGCTCCTGTCCCCGTCCTGGGCCCACCCCTTCGGCACCGACGAGATGGGCGCCGACCTCCTGTCCCGGGTCATCGTCGGCGCCCGCATCTCGCTGTGGATCGGCCTCATCATCACCGTGGTGGGGGCCGGCATCGGCGTGCCGCTCGGGATCGTCGCCGGCTACACGAAGAGCCGCCTGGTGCGCGGCGCCATCATGCGCCTCACCGATCTGTTCCTCGCGGTGCCGGGCCTCGCGCTGGCGCTCGCGATCGTGGCGGCGCTCGGCCCCGGCATCGCGAACTGCATCGCGGCGCTCGCGCTCGTCTGGTGGCCGGGCTACGTCCGCCTCGTCGAGGCCAAGACCCTGTCGGTCAAGGAGGAATTGTTCGTCGAGGCGAGCCGGGCCGCGGGCGCCCGCACGCCCTGGATCCTGTGGCACCACATCCTGCCGAACTGCCTGTCGCCGATCATCGTCAAGCTGTCGATGGATATGGGCCTCGCCGTGCTCTCGGCCGCGAGCCTCGGCTTCATCGGGCTTGGCGCCAAGCCGCCGGATCCGGAATGGGGCGCGATGATCTCGGTCGCCCGCTCCTACATGCCTGACTGGTGGTGGTACTCGGCCTGCCCGGGCCTCGCCATCTTCCTGACCGTGCTCGGCTTCAACCTGCTCGGCGACGGCCTGCGCGACATCCTCGACCCCAAAAGTGCCGGACGATGAGGAGCACGGGGCGATGAGCGCGCTGCTCGCGATCGAGGATTACCACCTCGCGATCCCGACCTTCGACGGGCCGGCGCGGGTGCTGAACGGCATCAACCTCGCGCTGAGCGAGGGCGAGACGCTGGGCATCGTCGGCGAGTCCGGCTGCGGCAAGACCGTGCTCGCCCGATCGATCCTGGGCATCGGCCCGGGCCGGGCGCAGCGCACGGGCGGGCGCATCCTGTTCGAGGGGCGCGACGTCGCGGCGTTCAGCGAGCGCGACTGGCGGAGCGTACGGGGCGTGAAGATCGCGATGATCTTCCAGGACCCGATGACCTACCTGAACCCGCTCTTCACGATCGGGCGGCAGCTCGGCGATGCGATCGCCGCCCATGCGCGGGCGCACGGCGCCCCGCGGCCCGCCCAGGCCGAGCGCCGGGCCCGGGCGGCCGCGCTGCTGGCGCAGGTCGCCCTGCGCGAGCCGGAGCGGGTGCTCGATTCCTACCCGCACCAGCTCTCGGGCGGCATGCGCCAGCGCGTGCTGATCGCCCTCGCCCTCTCCGGCAAGCCGCGCCTCCTGATCGCCGACGAGCCGACGACCGCCCTCGACGTGACGGTCCAGGCCCAGGTGCTGCGGCTCCTGCGCGACCTCGTCGAGACCTTGGCGCTGACGGTGGTGATGATCAGCCACGATGTCGGGGCGATCGCGGCGCTGACCGCGCGCGTCGCCGTCATGTACGCCGGCAACGTCGTCGAGGAAGGCCCGACGGCGCGGGTGCTGGCGCGTCCGCTCCATCCCTATACAAGCGGCCTGCTCGCGGCCCTGCCGGAGATCGACGGCGAGATCCGGCGCCTCCAAGGCGTGCCGGGCACGATCCCGAGCCTGATCGATCCGCCTTCCGGCTGCCGCTTCCACCCGCGCTGCGCCCACGCCACGGCGATCTGCACGACCGAGCGGCCCGCCATGCGCCGCGCCGACCCCTCCCACAGCGTCGCGTGCCACCATGCCGACCTCGCCTGATCTGGGGGCCCTCCCACCATCGCCGCTCCTGCGCGCCACCGGCCTCGTCAAGGTCTTCCACGCGAGCGGAGGGCGCGAGGTGCGGGCCGTCGACGGCGTCGAGTTCTCCATCGGGACCGGCGAGGTTTTGGGGATCGTCGGCGAATCGGGCTCCGGCAAATCGACGATCGCCCGCATGGTCCTGCGCCTGATCGAGCCGAGCGCCGGGACGGTCACGTTCGACGGCCAGGACATCACGGCGCTCGGCGACGCGGCGATGCGGCGCCTGCGCCGGGATATGCAGATCGTCTTCCAGAACCCGCATTCCGCCCTCAACGGGCGGCGCACGATCGGCGAGGCGATCGCCGAACCGCTGCGTGTCCAGAATATCGCCCGGGGCGCGGCGCTCCAGGCGCGGGTCGACCGGCTGCTCGACCTCGTCAGCCTTCCGCGCGCCTTCCGGCACCGCTACCCGCACGAACTCTCGGGCGGGCAGAAGCAGCGGGTCTGCATCGCCCGCGCGCTCGCGCCGGAGCCCCGCTTCCTCGTCCTCGACGAGCCGACCTCGGCGCTGGACGTCTCGGTGCAGGCCCAGATCCTGGAGGTCCTCGGCACGTTGCGCCGCGAGCTCTCGCTCACCTACCTGTTCATCTCCCACAACCTCGCCGTGGTGCGCACCCTGTGCGACCGCGTGCTGGTGATGAGCCAGGGGCGCGTAGTTGAGGAAGGCCCGGTCGCCGCCGTCTTCGCGAGCCCGTCGCACGCCTATACGCGCACCCTTCTGGACAGCGTGCCGCGGCTGCCGCGGATCTCTGCCGACGGTCGTTGAGAACGAGCTTTGGCCCTGTTCTCGAATTTTCGCCAAGCCTCTGATTTGGTGTCGAAATTCGGGACGGACGACGGTCACGACCGGGCCGTCGTGGCGACGGTCGGCATCCGGGACGGCGCCCGCCCGCCGGTGGTGGAGGACGCGATGTGGATCTTCGTCGTCCACGACCTCAATCCGCGGGCGCTGGCGCCCCACGTCACGGGCTTCGTCCAGGCCCAGAGCTGGCTCCGGGATCTGACCCCCGTGATGGTCGCGAGAGCGGCGCATTCCCCTCCTCGCGGCAGGCCGCATCCGCGACGTAGATCCGCCGCCTACCGGTGACGATTCCCATGGCGCGGGAGAAGCGCGCAGCGCTCGGCACCGGCGTCCCGTCGTCGCGGACACCGATGAAGAGGCGGCGGCCGGTCTGGTCCGTCTGCCGGCAACTAAGCAGATTTCGCAAAAGTGGTGGCCGGTTTTGCGACAAAAACCTGCGATAAAACAACAACCTAAGCGGACGAGGCGTTGGCTTGCCAACGCAGGTCTGCTTAGCCCGTGCCGTCTTCCGAAGGGCGCGGGGCCGCTGCTCTAAAGCGCTTCACGATCGCGTTGCAATCGCGAAGCTCTCCAAGTCTTTGTTTAATCGTGTTTTCTTCGACGAACCGGTGTCCACTTCGTCGGAAAACGCTCTAGCTGCGCGGCAAGGCGACCTGGCGCATCCGGAACGCCGTGATCTCCACGCGGTCCCAGATTCCCGCCGCGCGGAACGGGTCGGCGGCATGGAAGGCATCTACCGCAGCCCGGTCGGGCGCCTCGACGATGAAGAGGCTGCCGGTCATCGTCTCGCCGTCCTCGGCGAGGAGCGGGCCCGAGATCAGGATCTGCACCGGGAGCGGACCACCGAGATAGGCCTTGTGCGCCTCGTAATGGGCGAGCCGCCGCTCGAGGGCCCCGGCATGATCGAGGGCGTGGATAGCGTAGTGGGGCAAGGGAAATCTCCCGGTCACGCGGGCTCGCCGAGGCCGGCGCGGCGTTCGGCGGCGAGCAGGGCGGCGAAGAAGTCGAGGTCGCGCAGGTCGGTGCCGGTCTGCTCGGCGTAGAGGTCGCGCACCAGGGCGGCCACCGGCATCGCGACACCGGTCGCCTCGCCCGCCGCCACGGCGAGGCTCATGTCCTTGAGCATCTGGGCGACCGAGAAGGCGGGCGTGAAGTCGCGCCGCCGCAGGGGATCGAGCTTGTAGGCGACCAGCGGCGAGGCGGCGACGGAGGATCCGAGGACCGCCAGGACCGTCTCCCAGGCGACCCCGCCCTTGCGGGCGAGCGTCAGCGCCTCGGCGGCGATCTGCGCGGTCGAGCCGACGAAGTGGTTGATCGCGAGCTTGAGGAAGCGCGCTTCCTCCCCCGTACCGACGGCGTGAATGGTGCGGGCGAAGGTCGAGAGCAGCGGGCGGACCCGCTCCAGGGCCGCCTCCGGCCCCGAGCAGAACAGGGTGAGGGCGGCGGCCTCCGCGGTCGCGGTCGAGCCCGAGACCGGGGCCGCGAGATAGAGGACACCCCGCGCCTCGGCGGCCTCGCGCAACGCCGCGCTCGTCTCCGGCGAGACGGTACTGGTCTCGACCAGCACGCCGTCCTGCGCCATCCGGGACAGGAGGCCCTCCGTTCCGAGGGCGACGGCGCGCAGGCTCGCGTCGTCGGGCAGGCTCGTGATCACGACGCCGCAGGCTGCGATCCGGTCGAGACCGGCGGCCTCGGCCCCCGGCACGGCGGCGAGCCGGCCGGGATCGCGGTCGAGGGCGAGGACGGGGTATCCCGCTGCCACGAGATGGCGCGCCAGGTGACGTGCCATGGGCGCGCCGAGTTTGCCGAGGCCGATCCAGCCGGTCTGCATGTGGTCTCTCCCAAGCAGATTTCGCAAAAGTGGTTGCCGGTTTTGCGACAGAAATCTGCGACTGAGCAAAAACAGGCAGGCTTGCGTCGGCCATTCAACGCAAGCCTGCTCGGTCACGCCGTCAGGGCCTTGCCCTTGGTCTCGGGCAGGAGGAACGCCGCGACCGCCATGGTGGCGTAGGCCGCGGCCGCGAACAGCCCGATCGCCTGGCCGAGCGGCATCGTGGCCGACATCACACCGACCAGCGTCGGAAACACCGCGCCGATCGCCCGGCCGAAATTGTAGGCGAAGCCCTGCCCGACGCCGCGCACCCGGGTCGGGAACTGCTCGGTGAAGAACGCCCCCATGGCGCTGAAGACGCCGGACGCGAAGAAGCCGAGGGGGAAACCGAGCACCAGCATGGCGGCGTCGCCGAACGGAACCATCGTGTAGGTCGTCACCACCAAGCCGGCACCGATCGCGAAGGTCAGGAAGGTGGCGCGCCGTCCGATCCGGTCGGCGAGGTAGGCGCCCGCGAGGTAGCCGAAGAACGAGCCGACGATCAGCACCGCGAGGTAGCCGCCGGAATTCATGACCGACAGGCCCCGCTCGGTGCGCAGGAAGGTCGGCAGCCAGGTCGTCACCGCGAAGTAGCCGCCCTGCGCCCCCGTGCTCATCAGCGCACCGAGGAAGGTGATGCGCAGGAGCGGTGGCTGGAAGATCTCGAAGAAGGACGGCTTGTCGCCGGTCTCGGCGATCTTCGCCTGCGACTCCCGGTAGACCTCCGGCTCCTCGATGTAGCGGCGCAGGAAGAACACCAGGATCGCAGGCGCGATGCCGACGAAGAACAAGGCACGCCACGCCGTCTCGGGCGGCAGGAGCGAGAAGAACAGGGTGTAGAGCAGGGCCGCGGCGCCCCAGCCGAGCGCCCAGCCCGACTGCATGGTACCGAGCGCCTTGCCGCGATGCTCGGGCCGGATGGTCTCGCCGAGCAGCACCGCGCCCGCCGCCCACTCGCCGCCGAAGCCGAGGCCCATCAGGGCACGGGCGACGAAGAGTTGCTCGAAGCTCTGCGCGAGGCCCGACAGGAAGGTGAAGCCGGCAAACCACAGGATCGCGATCTGCAGCGTGCGCACCCGCCCCCAGCGGTCGGCGAGGAAGCCGGCGAGCCAGCCGCCGATCGCCGAGGTGAGGAGCGCCGCGGTGCCGAGCGCCCCGGCCTCGGCCCGGGTCACGCCCCAGGTGGCGATCAGCGTCGGGATCACGAAGCTGTAGAGCTGGACGTCCATCGCGTCGAGCGCCCAGCCGCCGACGCAGGCGCCGAGCGTCCGCTTCTCCTTCGGCCCGAGTTCCGCGATCCAGCGTCCCGGGCCCTCGGCCGGGACGGCGCTGACGGCGCCGGTCGTTGCCTCGCTCATGATGGTGTCCTCCCTGGTGGAATCGATGCGACGGCCCCGTTCCTCGGGGTCTTCGTCCGGGTCTCGGCCCCTGTCATACGGTTTCCGGATTGATCGCTTCGCGATGCGGAAACCGGCTTCGCTCAGGCGTGTGAAGCCTACGGCTTCACCGCGCGGGCTGGTGATACGGCGTCCGGACGGAATCTTCCGGACGCCGTATCGGACGGTTGCCGGATCAGGCGGGCTTCAGGCCGAAATCGTAGGCGAGGTGGCGGTAGGGCCGCTCCATCGCCCGCCCGTCCGGTGCGGTGCCGGCCGGGTGCTCGGCGAATTCCGCGATCAGCGAGGTCTTCACCCCGAACACCGCGTCCGAATCGAGCCAGGGGCTGTTCGCCGCGAAGACGTGGGTGATCAGCGTCTCGTGGCCGGGCGCCGCGATCATGAAATGCACGTGCGCCGGCCGGTTCGGGTGGCGGCTGGTGGCGTTCAGCATCTCGCCGACCGGCCCGTCGGCGGGGATCGGGTACCAGGCCGGCATGACGGTCCAGAAGTGGAAGCGGCCTTGCCGGTCGGTGCGAAACTGCGCCCGGCCGGCGAGCCCGCCGAGCGCATCGAGCTGCTGCACGTCGTAAGCGCCGTCGTCGTCGGCGTGCCAGACGTCGACCGCGGCGCCCGCGAGCGGCCTTCCGTCCGCGGAAGCGACCGAGCCGGTGACGAGGAGCGGCGTACCCTCGAGCGGGCCGGCGATGTCCGCGCCGTTCGGCCGCTCTGGCGCCTCCTCGACGTAGAAGGGGCCGAGCACCGTGGTCTCGGTCGCACCCTCCGGCATCCGGTGGTTGATGGCGTCGACCAGCATCGAGACGCCGAGCGTGTCCGAGAGCAGGATGAATTCCTGCCGGTGCTGGTCGCACGTCTGCCCGGTGCGGGTCAGGAAGGCGATGCCGGCCTGCCACTCCTCGAAGCTCAGGTCGACGTCTCGCACGAAGTCGTGCATGTGGCGCACGAGGCTCGTCAGGATCGCCTTCAGGCGCGGGTCCGGCGTCTCGGCGAAGCGGTCGACCACGGCCTGCGTGATGGTGTGCTCGTTGAAGTCGCGCATCGGCGCCTCTCCCGTCCTGGGCGTTCCCTCTCGGGTGCTGCCTTCGCGCCCGACCATGATCCTACACCGCCGCGTCCGGACGGCGCCCGTGGAACGCGTCGTCGAGCAGCCGGCGAATCGCACCCCGCTCCAGCGCCCGCGGGTTCCAGTAGGGACTCGCCACCGCCGCCTCCGCCGCCCGGTCGAGCCCCGTCTCCGGCATGCCGATCGCCTCCAGGGTCGTCGGCGCACCGAGCGAGGCGGCGAGGTCGTAGAGGCCTTGCGGCGCGTCCGCCGCCCCGAGGGCACGGGCGACCCGGGCCATGGCCTCCGGCGCGGCCGGGGCGTTGTAGGCGGCGGCATGGGGCAGCACGACCGTATGCGTCTCGGCATGCGGCAGATCGAAAGAGCCGCCGAGCACGTGGCAGAGCTTGTGGTGCAGTGCCATGCCGACCGTGCCGAGGCAGGCCCCGGCGAGCCACGCGCCGTAGAGCGCCTCCGCCCGCGCGGCACGATCCTGCGGCGCGGCCGCGATCATCGGCAGGGCCCGGGCGAGGGCCCGGATCGCCTCCTCGGCCATCAAGGAGACGATCGGGTTGCGATCCTCAGCGTAGAGCGCCTCGACCGCGTGCGCGACGGCGTTGAGGCCCGAGGTCGCCGTAAGGCCCGCGGGCAGGCCGAGCGTGAGGTCGACGTCGTAGACCACCACCTCCGGCAGGATGTCTCGCGATTTCTGCGTGGTCTTGGCCTTCTGGCCCGGCTCGGCACCGTCGCGGGTCTCGCCGAGGATCGGCGTCATCTCCGAGCCGGCATAGGTCGTCGGCACCACGATCTGGTCGAGGTCGGTGCGCAACGCGATCGCCTTGCCGAGCCCCGTCGTCGAGCCGCCCCCGATCGCGATCACGCAATCCGCATCGAGGGCCCGCACCCGCGCCACCGCGGCCTCGGTCACGGCGACGGGCGTGTGCATCACCGCCTCCGCGATCACCCCGACGGCGCGATCTCCCAGGAGGCGAGCGAGCGCCTCGGCCTGTCCCCGCTGCTGCGGCGTCGAGAGCACGACCGCGCGGGAGCGCCCGAGGGTCTCCATCTCGCGCGGCACCTGCGCGAGGGTGCCGTGCCCGAACACCACGCGGGTCGGCAGGCCGGGAAAGCGGAACGCCTCCATCGTCAGGCCCCTACCCCGTAATCGACCTGGTGCCGGCTGATCCGCAGGCCCTCCAGCTCCGCCCGCACGCGGCCGTGCTCCGGGTGATCGCGGTAGGCGTCGAGCGCCGCGGGGCTGTCGAACTCGGTGTAGAGGACGACGTCGCAGGCATCGTCGATCCGGCTCTCGTCGAGGCCGATTTCCAGGTGGAGGAGCCCGGGGATCCGACCGCGCAGGCCCTCGAAGGCGGTGCGCACCCGCTCGGCGTTGCCCGCCTTCTCGGCCGGCGACGCACCGGCCATCCGCCACATCACGATGTGCTTGATCATCCGGCGTCATCCCGATCCGCAGCCGGCCTCGGCCGCCCATGGACCGATTTTTAAGTTTTCCGCTGTCGGGGCATAAGATGGCCTGCGCGTGAAACAGTTTTGCAGGATCTGAGAAAATGGACCGTCTCGGCCAGCTCGACCTCTTCGTGGCGGTCGCCGAGACCGGCAGCATCAGCGGGGCCGCGCAGATCCGCGGCCTGTCGATCGCCGCGGCGAGCCGCACGCTCGCGGCCCTGGAGGAGCGCCTGGGCGTGCTGCTGGTGCGGCGCAGCACCCGTACCCTCTCGCTCACGGACGAGGGCGGCAAGCTCCTGGTGCGCGCCCGCAGCATCCTGGCGGATGTCGCCGACAGCGAGGCCGAACTCACCGGTGCGGCGCTCGCTCCGAGCGGCCTGCTCCGGGTCAGCGCCTCCTTGTCCTTCTCGCTCCTCCATATCGCGCCGCGGCTGCCGGCCTACCACGCCCTCTATCCGAACGTGCGCGTGCACGTCGAAGTCTCGAACCGCTACGTCGACCTGATCGATGCCGGGATCGACGTCGCGATCCGCACCCGCGAGTTCGAGCCCGACCGCGCGATCACCATCCGGCGCTTGGCCGAGACCCGCCGCATCCTCACGGCCGCCCCGTCGTACCTCGCGCGGGCGGGTACGCCGCTCCACCCCCGGGACCTCGCGCAGCACGCCCTGCTGCTCTACATCTATGCCAACAACCCCAACGAGCTCGGCTTCTCGCGCGGGGCCGAAATGGTGCGGGTGCCGGCACACGGCCTGCTCGAATCGAACGACGGTCAGATCCTGCGCGCCGCGGCTCTGAACGGCCACGGCATCCTGGTGCAACCGACCTATATCGTCCACGACGACGTCATGGCCGGGCGCCTCGTGCCGGTCCTCGACGACTGGGACCTGCCGCGGCTTCGCATCAACTTCGCCTACCCGACCCGCAAGCACCTCTCGGCCAAGGTCCGGTCCTTCATCGCCTTCGTGGCCGCGGATTTCGAGTCGAATGCCTTCACCCACCGCTGGACCGGGGCGACGCAGCGGCCCGCCGCCGGGGCTCCGTAGTGCATGGGGCGGTCAGAGCGTCGCTGCCTGCTCGAGACGATCGTCGGGCCAGGCGTTGCGGATGGCCGACGGACGCAGCGGGTGACGGCGAAGTCGCGCTCCCTCACCCGCTCCTCGTGGCAGGCAGAGCAGGTCTGGTGCTGCACCTCATCGACGGGCTTGCCGTCGACGAAGCGGCCGAAGCCCCAGCCGCCCGATTCCGGATAGCGCGTCACGTCCTTGACCATGACCTGCAGGGTCGTGGCGCGGCCCGTCGCCGACGCGAACTCGGAGGACAGCATCCGCTTCCAGGCGAGCTTGACCAGAACGCTGCCGTTCGGGAACGGGAG
Source organism: Methylobacterium sp. SyP6R (assembly GCF_019216885.1). Lineage (NCBI taxonomy): Bacteria > Pseudomonadati > Pseudomonadota > Alphaproteobacteria > Hyphomicrobiales > Methylobacteriaceae > Methylobacterium > Methylobacterium synurae. The sequence goes on from NZ_JAAQRC020000002.1 coordinate 314,024, forward strand.
CGTGCCGGCCCGGGATCGCGATCCGCTGACCTCCCTTCGGGATAGGGTCGAACGCTCGACCCTGATGCTGTCCGCGTGCATCGTGCATGCGATCGAGAAGTCGGGGACCGGCCGCGAGCAGCGCGGTCGCAGGCTTGCGCCGCTCGTGAGAGACGATCAGCCCGAGATCCAATTCGACAACGAGGTGATGGAACTCGATCTGGCGCTGGCCGACTTGGAGGACAATTTTCTAGGCAGCGGTGGCGATCGTCAACTGATTTGTTCCACAATAGGACAAGCTGCAGTCAATCGATTAGGTTCCGAACTGTTTAGAAAATACAACATCGGAGATATTTCAAATTGCAAGAGCGAAATCGAAAAATCTATATTAGAACCAGGTCGCCACTGGAAGAGGTGGCGAGCTACGAACTCCCCGCGATGAGCATGATATAAATGGGGGTATCCGAAGTAGAATTTGGTATTTGCCTGGATCCACGCGGCGCAATCGGCGAGATCGACAAGATTAGAGCAATCACGGTTTTGGCGCACGGCGACGAGCATGAATACGCCTTCTTCCGCATTCGGATAGCGGCAAAGGCGCGTTAGCCGCTTCGAGCGAGCTGAATGCAGCGTCCGGTGCTTGGAAGGCACCCTTTCTTCGTGCAGCATAAACCGATCGAGCAGATCTGCCGGGAGCGGAAGCTTTCCCGCAAGGTCGTCAGGAAGGTGATCCACTCGGAGGCAACCGCCTTCCGCTACACCCGCAGCGTCAGCCTGCGCCCAAGCTCGGGCCCTGGCGCGACGAGCGCGACCGGTTGCTGACGGCCAATGCCGGGAAGCCGGCGCGGGAGCGGCCGACGCTGACCCGGATCTTCGAGGCGCTGCGGGGGGCTCGGCTACGAGGGCGGCTGTGATGCCGTCCGCCGCTACGCCAAGACGCGGAAGCGCCGGCAGGTCAGCGTGACGGCCCCCGTCTTCGTGCCGCTCGCCCACGTCCGGCTCTGCCACTGGCGCATGTTGTTCGTGCGGGCCCATCCGCGCGAGAGCCAGGAGATGGCCTTCGACGGCCACGACCACGCGTTCTCCTTCTTCCGCGGCACCTGCCAGCGCGGCATCTGCGACACATGAAGTCCGCGGTCGCGACGATCTTCATCGGGCGCGAGCGCGCCTACAGCCGCCGCTCATATGCCCGCACTACGTCGTCGAGCCCGTGGCCTGCACGCCGGCGTCGGGCTGGAAGAAGGGGCGGGTCGAGAACCAGGTCGGGCCGGTGGGCGAGCGCCTGTTCACCCCGCGCGTCCGGGTGAGAAGCTACGACGAACTCAACGCCCTGCTGCTCGACGGGGTCGTCGCCTACGCCAAGGCCCACCCGCATCCCGAGCGGCGCGACCTGACGATCCGGCAGGCCTTCGAAGCCGAACGGGGAGCGCTGGTCTCCTACGCCGGACGCTTCGACGGCTTCCACGCCGTGCCGGCGGCCGTGTCCTCGACCTGCCTGGCGCGCTTCGACAACAACGAGCACTCGGTCATGGCCTCGGCCATCGGTCGCCCGGTCGAAGTGCGCGCCTCTGCCGAACGCATCGCGATCCACCAGGACGGGCGCGGCGTCGCCGAGCACCCGCCGGCCCTCGGCCACGGCCAGACGGTGTTCGACCCCTGGCACTACGTCCCCGCGCGGCCGTGGTGCGATCGGCGACCTCCAGCACCGGGGCGAACGCCAAGCATGCGGCCTGAAGACGGCGGTCGCGCCGTCGCGCAGGACGCTGCCCTGGTCGCCGTCGAACAGCTCGACGATCGTGAAGCCGTCGCCCTCGACGTCGCGGTCGTTGCGGAGGATCGGCCCCTCGTTGCGCGGCAGGATCGTGATCGACGCGGCGGCGGTGGCTGTGCCGCCGCGCCCGTCCGAGACCGTGTAGGCGAAGCGGGCCGCGCCGTTATAGTCGGGCTTCGGCCGGAACTCGATCCGGCCGTCCTCGCGCAGGCGGACCTTGCCGCCCTCGGCGAAGCGGGCGACGCTCTCGACCACGAGGGTGTCGCCGTTCTCGTCGGTGTCGTTGGCGAGCAGCACGGCCGGATCGATGACGAGGGCCCGGTCCTCGAGCGTGCGCAGGCCGTAATCGTCGGCGGCCCGCGGCGCGTCGTTGAGCGGCCGGACCCGGAAATCGTAGGTCAGCGTCGCCGCCGCACCGCGGGCGTCGGCGACGTCGTAGGCGATGCTCGCCGATCCCAAGGCGGACGGCGTGAAGGTGACGCGGCCGGCATCCAGCACCGCGTGGCCGTTGCTGCCGGGCTCCCCGTCGAGGCCGGCATGCAGGCCGACGAAGGTGATCGCGTCGCCCTCGACGTCGTAGGTGTCGGCCAGGAGGTCGGCCACCGTGACGGAGGCGTGGCGCCCGAGCCGGATCTCGTGGACCCGGTCGTGGTCCCGCGGCGCGTCGTTGACCGGGGCGACCGCGATCTCGACCCGGGCGGTCGCCGTGGCGCCGGCGGCGTCGCCGAGCGTGTAGACGAAGCCCGCCGGCCCGAAATAACCGGGCCGCAGCCGCAACTCCAGGTACTCGCCGTCGATCCGGCCGGTGGCGTTGGTGGCCGCGAAGGGGAACTCCGATTCCTTGTAGCGATCGATCTCGGCGCCGGCCCCGTTGGTCAGCGGGTCGATGCGGACGATGTGCAGGCCCTCGAACTCGCCGTCGACATCGCTGTCGTTGGCCAGCAGCGAGGCGATCCGGGTCCGCAGGATCCGGTCCTCGGTCGCCGGGACCGTCGGATCGTCGAGGGCGGTCGGCGCGTCGTTCACGGGCGCGAGGTCGACCTCGACCCGGGCGCTCGACTCGCGGCCGAACGCGTCGCGCACCGTGTAGGCGAAGAAGGCGTCGCCGTTGAAGTCCGGCGCGCCGAGGAACGCGATGCGGCCGTCCGGCCTCAGGGCCACGCTGCCATGCAAAGCGGCGCCGACACCGACGAGGGTGAGCGTGCCGCCGTCCGAATCGTTCTCGATGAGCCGGGCGGGATCGATGACGAGCGGCTCGTCCTCGCAGGCAAAGCGCACGACGTCGTCGACGGCGTTGAAGCGGCCGAGGCGCTGGAGCGCGTCGAGGCGCTCGCGCGACCAGACCGTGCCGTCGGAGAACACCACCTCCTCAAGGCCGGTCTCGCGCCCGAGGAAATGGCCGCGCGCCCGCACCGTGTCGACGAGGAAGACGTCCTGGCGCTCGAATTCGAGCAGCAGGTCGTCGCCCCCCAGGAGCACGTCGTCGCCGGCGCCGGTCCGGACGAGGTCGTTGCCGGAGAGCGCCCGGACGATATCCGCCCCGGCGCTCCCGACGAGGAGGTCGGCACGGCTGGTGCCGCGTAAAGAGCCGCCATAGGCCGCGTCGATCCGCGCCATGGCGAAGCCCGTATCGGTCGCCCCCTCGGCGTCCGTGATGCGGTACTCGACCGCGCCGGTGAAGCCCTCGGGACAACGCACGACCACGAAGGTCTCGCCGGCCCAGGTCTCGACCTCGGCCTGCCCGCGCGGGATCCGGTCCCCGAGGGCGAGCGCCTCGGTGTCGTAGACGCCCACGACGCCGGCGAAGGTTGGGCGGGCACGGCGCGGATCGTCGAGGTCGTCGTCGATCGTACCGTTGCCGTCGCGGTCCGCCTGCTCGATGTCGAAGTCGTTCGCCAGGAGGTCGGAATCGCGCAGGACCAGCGGCACGCCGAGCGGCGTGACGAAGCCCTCGTCCTCCCCGACCGTCGAATCGTCGTTCGACGGCACGACGACGATCTCGACGTAAGCCTCGGCCTCGCCGTCGGCGTCGTCGGTGATCCGGTAGACGAAGCCGGCGCTGCGGCTCGCGCCGCGGTCCGGGGTGAACACCAGGTTGCCGGCGCCGTCGGACTCGATCGTGCCGTTCAGCGTCCCCCCGGCCTCGGCCCCGTAGGTCAGGGCGTCGAAGCGCGTCGTCTTCCGCCAGCCGACGAAGCGCAGCGGATCGCGGTCGACGTCGCTGGCCAGGAGCTGCGCGATCGGGATGACGACCGGGATGTCCTCGTTGACGTAGATCACGTCGCGGCGCGCCACCGGCGGTGCGTCGCCGACATTCTCGAACCACAGGGTGACGGCGGCCCCGTCGACCGCGCCCTCGCGGTCGGAGACGAGGTAGGCGAAGGTCGCCTCGCCCCAGTAATCGGCGTCCGGCGTGAACACGATGGTGCCGTGGTCGGTGACCCGGATGTCGCCGTGGACCGCGCTGCCGGCGCTCTCGAAGCGGACCGTGAAACCCTCCGGGTCGGCGTCCTTCTTCACGAACTGGACGGTCGGGATCTCGATCGGCACGTCCTCGCGGCCGCGCAGGATCGGCAAGCGACGATCGGTGTGGTGGTCGTCGGCGGCGCCCGGCAGGTCGTTGACCGGCTGGTAGATCAGGATCGCCCGCGCCCAGGCGACCCCGCCATGCCCGTCCTCGACCCGGTACTCGAACGCGGCCTCGCCGTTGAAGTCGGTCCAGGGCGTGAACAGGACGGTGCCGTTCTCGAGAAGCTGCGGGCTGCCTCCGCGCACCCCGCGAACGGCGGTCACCGTCATCGCCTCGCCGTCATGCTCGACGTCGTTGGCGATGAGCCGGTCGGCCCCGATGACGATCGGGTTGTCCTCGCGGATCGGCGCACCGGACTCGGTGGTCTCGAACCGGTCGTCGGAGAGATCCGGCGGGTCGTTGACCGGGGTGACGGTGAAGCGGACTTGGCCCGTCGCGGTCGCACCGGCGGCATCGGCGACGACGTAGTCGAACGTCGCCTCGCCCCAGTAATAGGCGCGGGGGACGACCCGGATCAGGCCGTTCTCGCCGATCGACACGGCGATGTCGGCGCTGGAGCGCACCGAGCGGACGGTGAGCGTATCGCCGTCGATGTCGGACTCGTTGGCGAGCAGCGTGCGCGGATCGAGGGTGACGCTCGTGCCCTCGGCGAAAGCCTCCATCCGGTCGGCCCTCGCCAGGGGCGCGTCGTTGACGGGCGTGACCTGGATCGTCACCGTGGCCTCGGCCCGGCCGCCCTCCGGGGTGTTCGCCGCGTAGGTGAACGCCGCGGTGCCGTTCAAGTCGGGCGAGGGCGTGAAGGTGACGGTGCCGTCGCTCGCCAGCGCCACCGCGCCGTTCGTCGCGCCGTAGACCTGGCCGACCACCATGCGGTCGCCGTCGAGGTCGTTGGCGAGCAGGCGCTCGACCCGGATGACGAGGGAAGAATCCTCCGCCACGGCAAAGCCGGTATCCGGCCGCGCCGTCGCGATCGGCCGCACCCGGAGGTCGACCGAGGCGGTGGAAAAGCCGTTGCGCCCGTCCTCGACCGTGTAGGCGAGCGAGGTCGGGCCGTAGAAGCCGTCGAGCGCCCGGTAGCGCAGGTCGCCCCGCTCGTCGATCCGGACGAGGCCGGTGGCGGCGGTCTCGACGGCGACGATGCGCAGGCGGTCGCCGTCGGCGTCGAAGTCGTTGCGCAGGAGGTCGGCCGCCTTGAGGACGATCTCGTCCCCGGTCCGCACCGAGTAGAAGCGTTCGTCGAGCGTCACCGGCGCCCGGTTGCCGAGGAGCCGGACCAGGCTGTCCTTGATCCAGGTCACGCCGTCGGCGAAGGTGATGCTCTCGATGCCCTTCGCGTCCGAGGCCAGGGCGCCGAGCACGGTCAGGCTGTCGGACGGGGCCCCGGTGAAGCGGATCACGACCGCCTCGGAGCCGCGATCGAGTTGCTCGACCCGCGCCTGCGTCGAGGAAAAATCGCGGATCTCGATCCGGTCGGTGCCCGAAGTGCCGCTATCGGCCACGGTGTCGTGGCCCGAGCCGGCGCCGAACCGGTAGAGGTCGCCGCCCGCGAGGCCCGCCAGCAGGTCGTTACCGGGCCGGCCTGCGAAGGTGTCGGCGCCGACCGCGTCGATGCGGTCGTCGCCGTCGCCCCGGCGGTAGAGATAGGTGTCGTCGCCGCCGGCCGCGCGCAGGAGGTCGTCGCCGCGGCCGCCCGCGAGGGTGTCGGCGCCCTCGGTGCCGATGACGACGTCGTTGCCCGCGGTGGTGCGGCTCGCCAGGATCGCCCGGCGGATGTCGGCGACCGAGAAGGCCGGCCCGCCGGCGAGCGCCACGGTCTCGATGCCGGCGCCGTCCGGCGCGAGCGCATCGACGACGACGATCTGGTCGGTGGTGCCGGCGAAACGGATCGCCACGTCGGCGCCGTCGGCGGTCAGGCGGTGGAAGCTGACCTCGTCGGCGGCGTAGCCGCTGATCTCGAGCCGGTCGCCGCCGGAGCCGGAGCGGTCGTGGATGACGTCGCTGCCGTCGCCGCGGGCGAAACGGTAGATGTCGTCGCCGCGGCCCCCAGACAGGCTGTCGTTGCCCAAGGACCCTGCCATCACGTCGGCGCCGTCGTCGCCCGTGAGGGCATCGTCGTCGAAGGCCGCCGTCCGGCCGAGCAGGCCGGCCACGGTCCAGACCGTGCCGTCGGTGAAGCGGACGGCCTCGATCCGGCCGCCGCCGAGCGCGTTCTCGATCGTGAGCGGCGCGCCGGTCGCCGTCACCACCAGGGCGAGGTCGGCCCCGTCGCGGCTCTGCGTCACCGCGAGGTCGGAGGGCGCGAGGCCGGGGGCGAGCACCACCGCGTCGGTGCCGCCCGCGTCGAGGATCCGGTCGTGGCCGCCATCGGCGGCGAACAGGTAGGTGTCGTCGCCGGTCCCGCCCTCGAGGCGGTCGTGCCCGGCGCCGCCATCGAGGGTGTCGGCGCCCGACAGGCCGATCAGCCAGTCGTCGCCGGCCCCGCCCGACAGGGAATCGTCGCTCGCACTGCCGCGCAGGACGTCGTCGCGCCCGGTCCCGGCGCGCGACAGCGCGATCAGCGCCCCTTGCGTCCAGACGGTGCCGTCCGCGAAGGTGACCCGCCGGATGCCCATCTCGGGCCCGGCGGGCGCGCCGAGGTCGATGCGGTCGCCGGTCCCGGCGATCTCAAGGACGAGATTCCGGGCGCCGTCGACGGCGCGCACCTCGTCCGGCCGGATGCCGGCCGCGAAGGCCAGGGTGTCGGTGCCGATCCCGTCGCGGATCAGGTCCTGGCCATCGCCCCGGGCGAAGACGCAGCTGTCGTCGCCGGTGCCGCCCGCCAGGGTGTCGTCGCCGGCCCCGCCCGCCAGCCATCGGCCGGTGAGCCCGATCTCGGGGACGAGCCTCGTGCGGATCTCGGGCAGCGACAGGGTGACACCGTCGGCGAGGATCTCGACGGAGCCGAGGCCCCCGGCCTCGTCGAGGCCGCCGAGGACGGTGATGCGGTCGGTGCTGTCGGAAAAGCGGATGACGAGATCGCGGCCGTGTCCGCCGAAGCGGATCCGGTCGAGGGCGTAGCCGGCGATCCGCAAGGTTCCGGCCGCGTCGTCGCCGCGGTCGTCGATCGTGTCGGCGCCGTCTCCGGCGGTGAAGACGTAGGTGTCGGCGCCCGTTCCGCCGCTCAGGGTGTCGTCGCCGGGCCCGCCCTGGAGCCGGTCCGCCCCGCTGCCGCTGCCCAGCCGGTCGCGGCCGGCGCCGCCGAGCAGCACGTCGTCGCCGTCAAGGCCGACGAGGTCGTCGTCGCCGGCCCCGCCCTCGAGCCGGTCCGCGCCCGCGCTGCAGGTGATGGAATCGTCGCCGTCGCCGCCGAGGGCGGACAGGTTCCTGAGCTCGGCCCTATCCCAGACCGTCCCATCCGCGAAGACGACGCTCTCGATCGCGCTCGCCGCCGAGGAGAGCGCGTCGGTGAGCGTCAGCTCCTCGCCGGTGTCGCGCAGGCGCAGGACGAGGCTCGTGGTGCCGCGGGCGATCACCTGGAGGCCGCCCGGCGCGACGCCGGCGCCGATCTCGATGCGGTCGATCCCGCCCCCGGCGATCAGCCGGTCGTCGCCGGCGCCGCCCGCCAGGATCTCGTCGGACGCGGTGCCGACGATGAGGTCGGCCCCCGCGCCGGCCGCCTGCCAGCGCGCATCGGTGGAGCCGGTGCCGCGGAAGCCGAGCCGGTTGGTTCCGGCCTGCGCCGTGACCAGTAGCCGTACCAGACCGTGCCGTCGCCCTTGAACAGCGCGGTGACGGGGTCGTAGGCCTTGGCTCCGGCCGTCGCGCCGTCCACCGTGTAGGTGAAGGTCTTGGCCGCCGCGTCCCAGGTGATGACGACGTCGTGCCAGGTGCCGTCCTCGAGCTGGACGAAGTCGCGGCGCGGCTCGGGGCTGCCGTTGCCGACGTCGCCGTCGACGACGAAGCGGCCGAAATCGGTCGACTGGCCGTAGGTGTCGAACAGGATGCCGAAGGAGCCCGGGACCAGGGCGCCGACATTGATGACCGAGGACGACAGCGCGGCAGGTCCGGTGTTCTGCAACGCGAAGGAGACGCCGTCGGCGCCGCCCTCGGAGGCCCCGAAATACATCCGCGTCGTCCACACGACGCTGTTGGCCAGATCGACGCTGCCCCAGACCGCCCCGGTCTGCCAACTCCGGTCCGGCGTCAGCTGGTAGAGGCCGCTGCCGAGGGGCGAGGCCGATCCCACGGCGGCGAGGGTGTTCGCCGGCAACCGGCGGGTCGGCGTGCGCACGAGGCCGATGGTCGAGGAGGCCCGGGCGGACCCGCCGCCCGGGCCTGCGGCGGCACCGGCGAAGGCCGGATCGCCGAACGGGTCGGCGCTCCGGCAGCCGAGACTCCGCTCCGCGGCCTCGGGCGAGAGGGCGCGCCCGGCCAGCATCGCGGCCGACCACTGCGTTCCGTCGCCGAAGCGCACGCGGTCGATCGGGGCTGCGCTCGCCTGCCCGCGGAGCGTCAGGCTGTCGTCGCTGCCGACGAGCCGCGGGACGAGGTCATCGCCGCTCCTCACCACCACGACGTCGGTCGGCGTGAGGCCGGGCCCGAGCCGCAGCAGGTCGGTCGATCCCGCCCAATCGGCACCCTCCACGATCGTATCGCGGCCGGAGCCGCGGCTGAAGACGTAGGTCGTGTTGCCGCGGCCACCGGCCAGGAGGTCGTCGCCGGCCCCGCCATCGAGGGTGACGGCGACCTCCGACTGCGCCCCGAAATCGACCGTGTCGGCCTCCGCCCCGGTCGAGGAAGCGGCCCGCGCCACGATCTCGGCGAAGTCCCACACCGTCCCGTCGGCGAAGGCGAAGAGCTCGACGCCGCGATCGCCCGCGGCTCCGCCGGCGCGGAACATGTCGCGCACGGTGAGACGGTCGTCGCTGCCGGATAGCCCGATCACCAGGTCCTGCGGCCCGACCGACAGGAACGGGATGTCGCCGGGCAGGATGCCGGCCGAAAAGCGCACCCGGTCGAGGCCGGCGCCGTCCGCGGTCTCGAGATCCGCGATGGTGTCCTGGCCGTCGCCGCGGCCGCCGACGAGGATGTCCGCCCCGCGGCCGCCCTCGATCCAGTCGTTGCCGGCCTCGCCGAAGATCGCCGCACCGATCGAGGGCGCGACGAGGTCGGACGGCACGATGATGCGGTCGTCGCGGTCGCTCGGCGCGACCGAGGCGGCCAGTGCCCGGGTGCCGATCCGCCGCCCGTCCGAAAAGGCGATGGTGGCGACGACAGGGTCCGGGTCGCCTTCGGGATCGACCAGCGTGACGCGGTCGTCGCTGCCGCGCAGCGACAGGACGAGGTTGCCGTCGCGGTCGCGGGTCGCGACCACGTCCTCCAGCGCGATGCCGGGGCCGAACAGCAGGATGCCCCGGCCGTCGGCGCCGGCCGTTGCTCTCGATCCGGTCCTGGCCGTCGCCGCGGCCGAACCGGTAGACGTCGTTGCCACCGCCGCCGCGGATCACGTCGTCGCCGGGCCCGGCGGCGAAGGTCTCGTCGCCCGAGCCCCCGCGCAGGCGGTCGTCCTGCGGCGTGCCGGTCGCCCCGACCCGCTCGCGCAGGCGCTCCAGCGTCAGCACGGTGCCGTCGCCGAACCGGACGGCGTCGATCCCGCTCCAGCCGGAATCGTAGCGCAGCACGATCCGGTCGGTCGTGCCGGCGAAGGTGAGCACGAGCTCGGTGCGGGACGGATCGATCTGCGAGACGCGCAGCTCGTCGGGCCGGTAGCCGGTGATGGCGAGGGTGTCGCGGCCCGCGGCGTCGACGATGACGTCGCGCCCGTCGCCGCGGGTGAAGCCGTAGGTGTCGTCGCCGGCGCCGCCGTTCAGGGAATCGACGCCGGTGCCGCCCGCCAGGGTGTCGGCGCGGCCGCTGCCGACCACGACGTCGTCCCCGGGGCCGGGGCCGGCGATCGCCGCCCGACCAGGGCGGCCTCGTCCCAGACCACGCCGTCGGCGAAGGCCAGCGCCGGCAGGCGGCCGGAGCCGAGCCCGGCCCGGACGACGAGCTGCGCGCCGGCGGCGAAGGACACGACGAGGTCGGTCGAGCCGGGGGCGGCCGGGCGCACCCTCGCGTCGCTCGAGGCATGGGCCTCCAGCACCACCCGGTCGTCGCCGTCGGAATCGAGGATCGTGTCGTTCCCCTCTCCCGCCGCGACGCGGTAGACGTCGTTGCCGCCGAACCCGATCAGACGGTCGTCGCCGGCGCCGCCGTCGATCGCGTCGGAGAGCGCGTCGAAGCCGTAGATCGTGTCGTTGCCGGGACCCCGCGCCACGTCGATGAAGTGCTGGGCGAGCTTCAGCCCGCTCCAGGCGGTGCCGTCGCCGAAGACGACGTCCTCGATCAGGTTGACGAAGCCGACGATCGGGACCGTATCGAGGAAGTTCTGCAGCACCACTTCGTCGGTCGTGCCCTTGACGCGCAGGCGCAGGGTGTCGCTCGGGCCGTCGCGCAGGAAGTCGAGGTCGGTCCAGCGGATCTCGTCGACGAAGGTGAGCCGGTCATGCGCCGACGGGTCGAACAGGCCGTTCACCCCGTTATCGAGGATCACGTCGCGGCCGTAGCCGCGGCCGAACAGGTAGGTTTCGTCGCCCTGGCGGCCGGACAGGAAGTCGTCGCCGGCGCCGCCGTCCAGCGTGTTCGAGTTCAGCATGCGGAAGATCGCGTCGTCGCCCGCGGTCTTGGCGTTCTTCAGCACCCGCTCGGTAATCTGCCCGAAATCGAGGCTGGTGCCGTCGTCGAACAGGAAGCGTTCGATCAGGTTGGGGGCGACGTAATCGAGTCCGTCGCTGCTCTCGAGCGCTTCCGCGAAGATGCCGACGCCGGTGCGCATGCCGCCGAACTGGCCGATGATTTCGAGCCTGTCGCCGGTCTCGCGCCCCTCGGCGTCGAGGATCACGATCTTCAGGTTCTGGCTCTCGCCGTCGCGGATCAGCCGGAGGTTGTCGGCGGTGATGCCGCCCTTGAAGGTGAGGACGTCGATGCCCGCCTTGACGATGCCGAACGAGAACTTGCCCTGGTCGTCGATGACGTCCTGGCCGTCGCCGCGCGCGCCACCGGACATGTAGTCGTTGCCGCGCCCGCCCCACAGCACGTCGGCGGAGCCCGAGCCGATCAGCGCGTCGTTGGTGAGGCCCGCGGCGCGGGCCTTGTCGACCACCTCCACCGCCATCCGTAAACGGTCCCAGACCACCCCGTCGGCGAACACGATCGAGGCCATTCCGGACTCGACCCGGGCGCCGCTCATCTGGAGATTGTTCAACTCACCGAGGAATTGATCGGCGATGCGCAATGATAGGCTGTGTTTGCGGGCACGCAAGATCAGATCCTGGCCGTCGCGGACCGCCTCGATCTCGCTCGACAGCACGTCGGTGAAGCGCAGCTGGTCGGTCTCACCGTGGTCCTTGTCGTCGATGATGCAGTTGCCGGAGTCGCGCCCGACAAAATGGACGTCGGCGCCGCGGCCGCCGCGCAGGGTCTGGTCGCCGGCGGTGAGGTAGATGTAATCGGTGCCGCCGGTGCCGGCGACCTGGGTCGCGCCGCCGCATGGGTGACCAGGCGCTCCTCGCTGATGCCGAGCGCGTGGGCGACGCCGCGCATGTCGAGGTCGAGGCCGACGGTCTCGAAGGCCGGTAGCAGCATCAGCATCTCGACCCGATAGGTCGAATTGTCGGTCGAGCCGACCTCGTCGAGGTGATCGACGTCGATCGCGTAGTTGCGTAAGGAGAACGCGCAGCTGTCGCCGGTCTTCCATTCGAGCTGCAACGCCCGGTCGAGGTTGCGCACCCAGACGTAAAAAGTCCCGTCGCGGTCGGTGACCTGCCGGAGCTCCCCCGAAACCTTCGGTCGACCGGCCGGATTGCGGGGTGCGTAAAGCGGGGTCGTGTCCCGTGGAGTGGTGTAGCTGACCGAGAGCGGGAGAGCCCGCCTGCGCGCCCTCACAGCGCAGTAGCAGGCGGGATCTCTCGCGGGGGTGGCCATCGGCGGTGACGGGTTAGGATCGGGTTGTGAGCACCAACCCCGAACCCGGGAGACCCCCGATGACCGATGCCATGATGAGCCTGCGGGCGCTGGCTGAGAAGAGTGCTGACGCGGACGTGCTGCGCGAGATGATTGGCTTTGCCGCCCAGCGCCTGATGGAACTGGAGGTGGGCGGCCTGACCGGTGCCGCCCATGGCGAGAAGAACCCGGAGCGGCTGGCCCAGCGCAACGGGTATCGTGACCGAGACTGGCAGACGCGGGCCGGCACCGTCGAACTGCGCATCCCGAAGCTGCGGACGGGGAGCGACTTCCCGAGCTTCCTGGAGCCGCGCCGGATGACCGAGAAGGCGCTGACAGCCGTGATCCAGGAGGCCTACATCCAGGGCATCTCGACCCGCGCGGTCGACGATCTGGTCCAGGCCTTGGGCGGGACGGGCATCTCCAAGAGCCAGGTCAGCCGGCTCTGCCAGGAAATCGATGAGCGTGTGAACGCCTTCCTGGAGCGGCCGATCGAGGGCGAGTGGCCCTACCTCTGGATCGACGCGACCTACGTGAAGGTGCGCCAGAACCACCGCATCCAGGGTCCCCATCGCACCCGTGCGATGGGAGCCCGGTCTCGGTGGCCGTCATCGTGGCGGTCGGCGTCAACACGGATGGCCGGCGCGAGGGGGCACCCATCGTGGCCTGCCACGATGGGAACCCGTGCTGGGCCTCGACATCGGCCCGTCGGAGGCCGAAACCTTCTGGACCGAGTTCCTGCGCAAGCTGGCCCGGCGTGGTCTGCGCGGGGTCAAGCTGGTGATCTCCGACGCGCACGAGGGCATCAAGGCCTCGATCGCCAAGGTGATGACGGCGTCCTGGCAGCGGTGCCGGGTGCACTTCATGCGCAACGTCCTGGCCCATGCGGGTCGCTCAGGCCGACGCGTCGTCTCGGCCTTCATCGCCACCGCCTTCGCCCAGGAGGACGCCGAGGCCGCCCGCCAGCAGTGGCGGCGCGTGGCCGATCAGCTCCGGCCCAAGGTGCCGAAGCTGGCGGCCCTCATGGACGCGGCGGAGACCGACGTCCTGGCCTACATGGGCTTCCCGGCAGCACACCGGGCCAAGCTGCACTCGACCAACCCGTTGGAGCGCCTCAACGGCGAGATCAAGCGCCGCACCGAGGTCGTCGGCATCTTCCCTGACGAGCCTTCGATCCG